>CAYLTW010000266.1:0-1534 GCA_964386735.1 uncultured Woeseiaceae bacterium | reverse complement strand
TTGTTGAACCGGCGTTTCCAAACTACGTGTGGGGCCTGCCGTTTTACTATGCCGGGCAGCTCTTGCTGGCTCTGAGTCCGAGCTACACGAGAAAACGTCGCTAGAACCCTCGTTCGGCGCGATTCCCGTGTCACAGGCCATTCAACTCAGGCAACAATTTGCTCACGCGCAAACTACCGCGCTGCGCCGTTCGCCAACGCTTCCTGGCGGCTCGCAACCAGACTGAATCACGCCTCGCTCCGATTCGTCATCGGGGCTGATAATGTATACATGCATCAAGAACGGGTCCATTGGCGCTTCGGGCAACGGATAGGTGCCTTCTTGCTCGACCGGGTTCTGCGTGGCCACTACCATGACTTGGATAGCGATTCACTTATTCTACGAATACTTCCGCGAGCGGCGTACCAGTAGCGCCGGAAGGCGGTTTTATTTTGAGATAGGCCGCCAGTGTCGAAGCGATATCATACGGCGTAACCGGGCGATTTATCTTCGCGGCCGGCAGACCGGCCCCGGCGAAGATCACAGGTACGAAAGTATCGTAACGCCATGGCGAGCCATGAGTCGACGCAACAACCAGGCCGTCGAAATCGTTAATAAACACATCCGGCTCAAACACGAGAAAGATATCACCGGAGCGATTCGGGTGGAAGTTACGCAGAATCGAGCGCATCAACAGGGTGTCGGGCAGACTGGCTGTGCGCAGCGCCATACTGGAAACCGCGTCGGCCACACCGTTGAACTTCTTCAATTCCGCGGCGACGGCTTTCTCTACCAGGGACTGATCCAGTCCCTTCTCTCGAATCAAGTCACGGTTAAGGTAGATATATGGATGAAAGTATTCTTTGATCAATTCTTCGCCGATGCCAAATTGCTTCTTCAATGCCGCAATGGCCGGCGTTTTGTCCAGCGCGTCGGTGTCGAAATAGTGTGCCTTGTCGATACCCAGCGCCTGCAAATAGCCGGGCGCTTCCGGCTGGCCATGATCGGCGGACAGCACGATCAAGGTGTTGGCCAAGCCGACTTTTTCATCCACATACGCAAACAAGTCCGCTAACGTACGATCAAGGCGTGCGAGGTTGTCTTCGATCTCCAGGCTGGAGGCGCCAAACAGGTGACCAACGTAATCATTCGATGAAAAACTGATGGCGAGATAGTCCGGCACCTCGTCCTGACCAAGCTGCTCTTCGTCCAATAATGTCTTGGCAAAATCCAGCGTCAGTTCGTCACCCGCCGGGCTCAAGGTGAGTTTTGTCGTGAAGTATTTGTCATCTGATTCGCCATAGGCGTGCGGAAAGACCTTACCGAAACCGGCCAGGTCTGTTTCATACTCACGGTCATCGGCACCGCCGAACAAATACGTCGATGACGGCTGCATTAACTCCCACGACTTTCCTGCATAGGACGATGCTGGTTCGCGCCCATTCCACTCACTCACCCAGTCGGGGTATCGATCGTAGTAGTAAGTGCTGGTGACGAATGCGCCGCTGGCTTTCGAAAACCAGAATGCCTTGCCTGTGTGGCCAGCCATCGATAC
>CAYLTW010000265.1:0-1544 GCA_964386735.1 uncultured Woeseiaceae bacterium | reverse complement strand
AGCTGGCAGATCTACGGAGTGATTTGTCCCTTGATAATCCTGGGCGGGCTCGGTTTCAGCGTGCTCTACGACCTGGTCCACATCGTGACCGACCGGATCAAACGATTCTTCAAGAAAAGGTTTTACAAGCAGTACAGGCTCTCGATGGAAGCGCCGAAAAGGATGCGGCTTCAGACCAAGATCGTTCTTAGCGTAAGTGTGTCCCTCATAGTCCTGGGGATGCTTGCTATTCTTTTGTTCGAGCGCTATGCGAGCCCGGGCGGTGCTGCCGGAAACACAGGCGTGCTCGACGCTTTGTTCCAGTCGATTACAGCCAGGACGGCGGGTTTCAACACGGTCGATATCTCGGCGATGTCGCCTTCGAGCAGGTTCATTGTGATTGTGCTGATGTTCATCGGAGGTTCGCCCGGCTCGACCGCAGGCGGGATCAAAACCGTGACATTGGCGGTGGTGATAATGACCGCTGTCGCTGCCCTGCGAAAGCGTCAGGAAGTCGAAATGTTCCAGCGCTCGGTCAGGATAGTCGTTGTCGGCAGGGCGATCACCATCACCCTGCTCTTCGCTGCCGTTCTGTTCGTAGTGACGCTGGCACTGAGCATAAGCGAAAATTCCAACGGCTGGGACATGTCGGATATTGCCTTCGAGGCGGCCTCCGCTCTCGGGACTGTTGGCCTGACGACCGGAGTAACGCCTGATTTGACAACCGCCGGGAAATTGATTATCATTGCCGCGATGCTGATAGGCAGGCTGGGGCCTCTGACATTATTGGCTGCGCTGACGTTCAACTTGAGGCCGGCGAAGTATAATTATCCGGATGAGGCAATAATGGTCGGATAAGTTCGTCGCTCCTCGCTTGTGCCGGAATGGTCCGAGCGATGAGTCACGAGATACGAGGGACAAATTATGAAGCGGTTTGCAGTTATAGGATTGGGACGGTTCGGCAGGAAGCTGGCTATCGCTCTGGCGATGAGCGGGGCCGAGGTCATCGCTATCGACAAGAACCGGGAGACGATAGAGATGCTTGCCGACCAGGTAAGTCACGCCGTCAGGCTCGACAGCACCGATGAAGAGGCGCTCAAGGCCCAGGGTGTCGACAAAGTCGATGTCGCCATCATCGGTATAGGGCAGGGGACCGGCCGGGGTTTTGAATCTGCGATTCTGACGGTTGTCAATCTGCGGCAAATGGGCGTCAACCGCATATACGCGCGAGCGGAGGACTTGATTGCAGGCGAGGTTTTCGGAAAGGTCGGAGCTACCGAGGTGATCTACCCTGAAATCGAATCCGCCCAACGGTGGGCCTATAAACTTATCGCGCCGCAGATCGGGGAAAAGATAGACTTTGCCGAAGGCTACAGCCTGGCTCGGATAAAGGCCCCGGCCAGTTTCGACGGCAGGACGGTTATGGATTTGCAGCTCCGGCAGAAATACAACGTCAATCTTGTCTTGATCAAGCGGGGCGAGCACAGCAAACAAAAGAAGGAGGAGAAGGGCAGGATCATCAATGTCCCCATGCCCAGCACGATAATCTACGAGGACGATATCCT
>CAYLTW010000264.1:0-1551 GCA_964386735.1 uncultured Woeseiaceae bacterium | reverse complement strand
GATCCCGAGGTCGAGCCGATGATCGCCCGTTGCGTGCGCGACAAGAAGACGCTTATCGGCACCTACAACAGCGACTGCCTCAAGCTCGCGGATTGCGTAGTTGTGGACGTCCAGTGTGACTACACGAAGAAGGACCTCGGCAACATGCGCACGGGCCATGCGGAAATGGGCGCGCTCGAGGCGACGATAAGAACCATCGCCGAGAAGATTCCGCCGCATTGCCTGACGCTGATCGAGACGACGGTTGCCCCGGGGACTACGGAATTTGTCGCCTGGCCCGTTATGAAAAAGGCCTTCGCCGACCGCGGGATCGAGTCGGAGCCTCTTTTGTCGCACAGTTTCGAGCGTGTCATGCCCGGCAGGCATTATGTTTCATCCATACGCGATTTCTGGCGAGTCTGCTCAGGCTGCAATGCCGAGGCGAGACAGCGCGTCGAGAAGTTCCTCAAAGAAGTGCTCAACACCGAAGAGTTCCCTCTAACCGTGATGGATCGTCCAATCGAGTCCGAGACGACCAAAATAGTCGAAAACTCCTTCCGCGCCACAATACTGGCCTTCCTCGACGAGTGGAGCCTGTTCGCCGAGCGCAACGGCGTGGATCTGATCAAAGTCACCGAGGCCATCAAAGTCCGCCCAACGCACAGCAACATGATCTTCCCCGGCCCCGGCATCGGCGGGTACTGCCTGCCCAAGGACGGCGGCCTCGGATACTGGGCTTACAAGCACATTCTCGGCTTCGATGATGACATCTTCAAAATAACCACCGCGGCGATCGACATCAACGACACGCGCGGCCTGCACGTGGCGACGCTGACAAGAGACGCCCTTCGAAACATGGGCGGCCAGGTGGCGGGCGCGACCATACTGCTGTGTGGAGCGAGCTACCGCCAGGACGTCGGCGACACTCGCTACAGCGGCTCGGAAGTCGTCGTTCGCAAGCTCACCGAAATGGGAGCCGAGATGCGGGTGCACGACCCCTATATCGAGCATTGGTACGAGCTGGAAGCGCAGGACACCTATCCCGCGCCGGGGCAGTCGCTGTCGCGGTTCTTCCGCAATCAGGACGGGTTGGTCGATCTTCGCATCCAGGAAGATCTCGCCGGCGCCCTTGCCGGTACGCAGGCAATCATCCTGGCCGTGCCCCACACGCCTTATCTCGAGCTTGATCCGGAAAAAATCGTCGAATGGGCGGGTCGCCCGCTGGCGGTTATTGACTGCTTCGGCATTTTGGACGATAATAGAATCCGTCAGTATTTCGAGCTGGGCTGTGAGGTAAAGGGCCTGGGTCGAGGACATATACAGCGAATCAAGGAAGAAGTGAGAAGTAAGAAAGGCATGAGGCCGGTCGAAGAATGCACGATGCACTGAGCGAGCTAAAGCAAAAACGGATAGCAATTCTCTCACCGGTCGCTTGGCGCACGCCTCCGCGCGCTTACGGTGCCTGGGAAACCGTCGCCGGCAATATCACCGAAGGGCTGGTGGCCCGAGGCTGGGAGAACGTTACGCTGTTCGCCACGAAAGACTCTGTCACCGGCGCCAAACTCGAAGGCT
>CAYLTW010000263.1:0-1579 GCA_964386735.1 uncultured Woeseiaceae bacterium | reverse complement strand
TCTAGTACTACAGCGCCGGATAGGCTCAAGCGGGGCTGTGACTTGAGCCGATGAAGTCTTCCAAGTACTTGCCATTGGAGGACTTACGGCATGGATGCGAAAGAGATTGCTGGATTGGGATCGGAGTTGATGGATTTCCTGGCTGGGTTCGACGATTGCTTCGGTCGCAGCGAGCCGCGGCAGCACCTGCGGACCTATGTGTCGGGGCAGCTTTCGGACTTGCCGCGTAAGAGCGTCGAGCCAATCGCGCTGTCGGCCGACGTTCCGCCGCGAACGCTTCAGCGGTTCCTCGAATCGATCGAATGGGATGAAGTGCGCCTTCGGGACAGGTTGCAACACGTCGTCGCCCGAGATCACGCCGATGGCCAGGGGATCGGCATCATCGACGAGACGGGGCATCCGAAGAAAGGTCGGCACACCGCGGGTGTGAAACGCCAGTGGTGCGGCAACACCGGCAAGGTCGACAACTGCGTGGTCAGCGTACACACCGGCTACGTGGTGGGCGACTTCCAATGCCTGCTCGACAGCGACGTCTATCTTCCCCGGGAGTGGGCCGACGATCTGCCTCGCCGCAGGGCCGCGCACATTCCGGACGAGGTCGTCTTTCGCACGAAGCAGGAAATCGCCTTGAATCAGATCGGTCGGTGCCTTGGCAATGGCATTCGCATGGAGGCCTGGACGTTCGACGAGTTCTACGGTCGCGACGGCGGTTTTCTCGACGGCCTCGACGCCTTGGGCCAGACCTACGTAGCCGAGGTGCCGAGCAACTTTACGGGCTGGGTTCGCGCTCCCCGCGTGCTGCTTCGCCCGACGGCTTGGGAGCTCAAACAACCCGGAAAACGTAGGCGTTTCCCGCGTTTGGCGACCACGGCGGCGCCGCCCAGTGAGGTGCGCCACCTGCTGCATCACTCCAAGGTGTTTACGAAACAGAAGTGGCAACGCTTCCACATCAAGGACGGGCAAAAGGGCCCGATCGTCTGGGAGGTCAAACATGCCGACTTCTATCGCAAACATGCCGACGGTCTGCCCGGGGCGACGCATACGCTGATCATCGCGCGCAACGCGCTGGATCACGATGAAGTGAAATACTTTGTCGCCAACGTCGCGGCCGGTTCGGACATCGAGAAGCTCAAGTGGTTGTTGCACGTGGCGTTCTCTCGATTTCCGATTGAGCATACGTTCAAGCAGGCCAAGAACGAACTGGGCATGGATCATTTCGAGGTGCGCGGCTGGCGCTCCATTCATCGGCATCTGTACATCAGCCAGCTCAGCCACCTGTTCTGCTCGCGAAACCGTCAGACGCTCAGAGAAAAAAACGGCGGAGCACGCCGAGCTGACCGTCGAACAGGTTCGCGCCGCGGCCTCGACCTGGGTGGCGGCGCAGTGCCTACCGAATCGGGCTCGATGGATTCTCTATCAGCGACAATCGATACGGATCGCCTATCACCAGAACCACAGTCGTCAGGCACGGGAGAGTCATCGAAAAAAGACGCTCACCGCGCTGGTCGCAAGAGGCATCAACATCGAAGACTTGCACTCGTGTGTGCTGGATAGATCATGACCATGTGGCGCTGTAGTA
>CAYLTW010000262.1:0-1658 GCA_964386735.1 uncultured Woeseiaceae bacterium | reverse complement strand
ACCATTCGCTACCCGGGTCATTGCGAACAGATGCGTCTGCTCATGAACGGCTTAAAGCTCAATCATGATCGCGAAACGCTGAAACGCATACTCGAAAACTCGGTTCCGCAAACACTACAGGACGTTGTCATTATTTATGCCGCCGTTACTGGCTCCCAGGACGGCGAACTGCGCGAGGAAAACTACGTTAACAAGGTTTATCCGCAAGTCGTTGCCGGTCGTCTCTGGTCGGCGATTCAGATTACGACTGCGGCAGGCATCTGCAGCATCATTGATCTCGTGCTGTCTGACACGGACGAGTATTCAGGCTTCGTTGCGCAGGAACAATTCCGGCTGGACGACATTCTTAACAATCGCTTTGGGGAGTACTACGCCCACGGCGGTACCAACCTTGAATCAGCACAACTCGTTGCCAGCGGCAAGACCGGGCATCAGCGTGTGAAAGCTGGAGAAGAAACATGAAGAAGATTCTCGATACGCTCGGCCTGGAGAGCGTAAATAACGGCACCTGGCTCGGGTCCGAAAGTATCGGAGACGGCAGCGACGGCATAATAGAGTCAATTAATCCGGCGACGGGCGACGTAATTGGCAGCGTCCGTTCTACGACCGCAGCCGAATACGAAAAAGTAGTTAGCGCAGCGCGCGCGTCGTTTCTGGAATGGCGCAAGATTCCGGCCCCGCTGCGGGGCAACGCCATTCGGCTGATCGGCAATGCCTTGCGCGATCATCGCGATGCACTTGGCAGCCTTGTCACACTCGAGATGGGCAAGATCAAGGCCGAAGGAATCGGCGAGGTTCAGGAAATGATCGATATTGCCGACTTCGCGGTCGGCCAGTCACGCATGCTGTACGGCAGTACCATGCACTCCGAGCGGCCTTTGCATCGCATGTATGAGCAGTGGCACCCGCTTGGCATCGTCGGCACAATTTCTGCGTTCAATTTCCCGGTTGCAGTATTTTCATGGAACGCATTCATCGCGGCAATTTGCGGCAATGTGAATATCTGGAAACCGTCGCCAAAAACAGCGCTTTGCGGCGTCGCGGTGCAAAAAATCATTAACGAAGCACTGGCCGATGAGGATTTACCACCGGCCTTTTTCCTGATCAATGACGGCACCAACGAACTCGCGCAACAATTTGTAGACGACACGCGTATCGATCTCGTGTCCTTTACCGGCTCGTGTGCCGTTGGCAGACAAGTCGGCGCCCGGGTCGCCTCGCGGATGGGCCGATCCCTGCTGGAACTCGGTGGCAACAACGCGATAATCGTCGACGAGCATGCCAACTTCGATCTTGTGATACCGGCGATCGTATTCGGCTCGGTTGGCACCGCCGGGCAACGTTGCACATCGACGCGCCGCATTCTCGTACATCGCTCCCGATTTGACGACTTGAGAAGTGCGTTGGTAAGCGCTTACGACCAGGTCCGCATCGGTGATCCACTGGCCGAAGACACGCTCATGGGTCCCGTGATTGACGAATCGGCAATGGAACGAGTCGAACATGCCCTTACCGCAGTCCGGGAGGCTGGCGGTGAGGTGCTCTGTGGCGGCGAGCGCCTGGAGGGCCCTGGAAACTTCATCACGCCCGCAATTGCAGTTGCCGGGAATGACTGGCACATCGTGCAAACCGAGACATTCGGGCCGGTCCTGTACCTC
>CAYLTW010000261.1:0-1660 GCA_964386735.1 uncultured Woeseiaceae bacterium | reverse complement strand
ATAGTCGGAATGCCGGAAGCATCTCGTACAATACTCGCGGGACCGTCCAATCCGTCGACCGTAATGTCGCCTGTCAATTGCGGCAGGCTTGCACGAACGGCCAGCCACATGACAACTATGACAACAACGATGAGCGACACTGCGCCCGCAAATAGTCGCAGCAAAACCTTTCTCATTGGAATTCAGCTCTCCGCAGTAACTTTTATTATTTTCATCGCATTGGTACTGCCGGAGACACCGTCCAGATCCCCTCGCGTGAATATGACGAGATCGCCGACCTCGACAATCTCGTTCGCCAGCAGGGCATTGAAAACGTCTTGATAGAGGCTGCGCGCGTCAGTGTGCGTGATCTCAAAAAATACCGAACCCACGCCTCGATACAGCGTGACGCGTCGGCTTGTCGCTACATGTGGCGTGAACGCATATATCGGAATGTCGGATCGAATGCGGGACATCCACAATGCCGTCGATCCGGATTCCGTCAACGCAATGATTGCGCTGACCGCGAGGTGATTTGCCGTGTACATCACGGCCATGGCAATCGCCTCGTCGACACGTTCAAAGTAGTCGCCAATGCGATGCCGCGTCAGCCCTTCGGGAAGCGGAAAGAGTTCGGCGCCCTCGCAAACTTCGGACATTGCGCGAATCGCCTTGACCGGGTATTTGCCAACAGCCGTCTCCCCAGACAACATAACGGCATCAGTACCGTCCATTACCGCATTCGACACGTCGGACACTTCCGCGCGGGTTGGAATGGGATGCTGGATCATCGACTCCATCATCTGCGTCGCAGTGATTACAACCTTGCTGCGCTTGCGGGTTCTGCGGATTAGCTTCTTTTGTATTCCTGTGAGTTGTGCGTAACCCATTTCAACGCCGAGATCACCGCGCGCAACCATAATGACATCAGCAGCATCGACAATTGAATCGATGTTCTCGACCGCCTCGGTACGTTCAATTTTTGCGACGATCAGGCCTTTTCCGCCCGCCGCTTCGAACAAGCGCCTCGCCTCGTTCACGTCTTCGCCCGTACGCACGAACGACACGGCAAGAAAGTCGGCCTCGATCTCCGCCGCTAAAACGATGTTTTCGCGATCGACATCGGTCAGCGCCGCGGCGGACAAGCCACCACCTTGCTTGTTGATGCCCTTGTGATCGGAGAGAATGCCGCCATTCACGACCGTCGTTTGAATGCGTGTTCCGTCAATTTTGTCGATTTGCAGCGCGATCATGCCGTCATTGAGCAGCAAAGTGTCACCGGCAGCCACGTCTTCGTGCAAGGTCTCGAGCGCGACACCAACGCCGTCAATCGTTCCCTCTTCCAGGCCCAGCGAGCTATCCAGGAAAAATGACTGGCCATCGATGAGCTCTACGCTACGATCCTTGAACCGCTTCACGCGAATCTTCGGGCCCTGGAGATCCCCCATCAACCCGACTTCGCGACCGGACTTTCGCGCAGCCTCACGTAAAGCTTTCGCCCTGCCACGATGGTCATCGGCATCGCCGTGCGAGAAATTCAGGCGAGCGACGTCGAGGCCGGCATCGATCATTTTGAGAAGTGTTTCAGGGTGGTCGGTCGCCGGTCCCAGCGTCGCGACAATCTTGGTCCGTCTGCGCATGGCGGCGATTATTGCACAGCCATCAGGCCTGCGCTGCGATG
>CAYLTW010000260.1:0-1662 GCA_964386735.1 uncultured Woeseiaceae bacterium | reverse complement strand
AAACCCCTTTTTCATGACGCTGCGCAAGGCTATACTGCGCGCCGCCGCTGTTGGGCGCATGCCCCGCGGATTCAGATCAGGCGTGCCGGATTAGCTCAGTTGGTAGAGCACATCATTCGTAATGATGGGGTCAGGTGTTCGAATCACCTATCCGGCACCAGTTCTCTAATTCCCACAAACTCGAAGTCGCTGAAGCGAAACGTCTCGGTCTCGTCGATCTTCATGACGAACATTGCCCGCCCCTTGATTTCGACATCGGCGGCAACCAGCACGATTGGACCGTCCTTCATCGCCCGCTCGAATGTGAACGTCATCAGGAACTCGCTGATCTTGACACCTGTCGTGGGCTTTATCGGTTTGCCATTACGCAGGGTGATGTTTTCGACGTAGTGGCCATCCTTGACAACGCTGAGCCGGCCATCGAGTTCCTGAATGAGCGCGTCCTGCTGGTCGTCCGTCGGGGTAAAGCTGAATATCCAGCGTTCGGCGGTTTCCTCGACCAGGCGAAGTGTCTCGAATCGGACCATCGAAGCCGTGTCCCGGTCTTCCTCGTCTTTGCGACTGTGGCGCCTTTTCTGCTCGAGATAGTCGTCGATCTCATCGTCGGTCGGATCGCGACCGTCCACGGAAACAAGTCTCCAGCGATTTTTGTCCGGGCGGCGAGGATCGTAATGGCCAACCCGTACAACGTCCTGTGTGTTGGACGTTTCAGTGTGAGCCCAATCCAGGTCGACGTCATGATTGATCGAATCAAAAGCGCGATGCACCAGGTCTTCATAGTTGTCTTCGCCGTTTTCAGCGAGCGCCAACGCGGGCAGCAGCAACCCGACAACTAACAGAATAGTCTTAACAGAATCCAGTGGCACCACGACTCCGGATTTTTACGGAGCTTTGCGCAGGAAATAGTCAAATGAATCACGCTTGCCATACCGGTTGTTGATCCACAGGATCAGCATGCCTTCTATCCAGTGCGCATTCTCGATGCCGCCAACGTCGATCGGCTCCAGGTCCATGCCCTCAACGAGTTTCGCTACCTTGCTCTTGGCTTTGTAACTGTTGCCCGCGAGTGGAATCGAAACCGGTCCGCCCGACTCATCGGGATCCATCATCGTCTTCCAGTTCAGCGTATTGAAAGCCTTGACGACGTCGGCATCGGGCGCCGCGGCCTGGATGATCTCGGCATTCGATGTTGCGACGGCATGCTCGAGCGTCGGCGCACGGCCTTCTATGGGATTAGTCGGATCAATAATAATTTTGTTTGTCAGATCACCGAGGCTCAGCGTGATCTCTTCAACGAGCATGCCCGGCACGGCGAGCACAACAATATCGGCACCGACTACGGCTTCGACCGGAGTCGTGGCACTCGCAGCAATCCCGGTTTTTCCGACGAGATCCTTGACGGAAGCACGGTCAGGTTCGCGCGATCCATATATTATGGTGTGCCCCTGCGCGGCGAACTCGATCCCCAGTGCGCGTGCTACGTTGCCCGTGCCGATAACCGCTATTGTATCCGCAGTGGCAATATTGCCGAGGAACGTAAGCAGGGCGGCGGCGACTAATTGTTTTTTCGACATTTTTTCTTCTCCTATCCCAGCCGCTCTCTGAGTTCTTTCCGGAAGCGGCGACTGACGGGTACCTTGACGTCCGATTGTAACCGCGCCT
>CAYLTW010000259.1:0-1750 GCA_964386735.1 uncultured Woeseiaceae bacterium | reverse complement strand
GTGAGGATCGTGTCGAAATCGAACAGCTCGATCGCGCGGCGCATCGCATCGGCGGACTCGTGGCCCGTCACGCCGATGAACCGCGTGACTTTTTCCTCTTTCAGTTTGCGCAGCGCCTTCATCACGCCGTCGGGCTTGTCCCATTTCGTGAAGTCTTCTTTCGCCCCGACGCCGTGAAGCTGCAGAAGATCCAGACGGTCGGTGCGCAGCCTCTTGAGGCTGGTCTCGACTTCTTTCATTGCGCCGTCGTACGAGCGGTTGCCGGTTTTGGTCGCAAGGAAAACTTCCTTGCGCCGAGTCGCCAGCACTCGGCCGTAGTTGGTCTCCGACTGGCCTGCGCCGTAAGACGGCGCGGTGTCGAAGTAGTCTATCCCGGCGTCGAGCGCGGCGTTTGCCAGCTCGGCGGGATCAAGCTGCGCGGTCGGCGCCTGTTTCATGCCGCCGACACCGCCTATGATCAGGGTGCTGATTTTGACATCGGTCTTGCCTAAAACGCGCCGTGGGATTGCCGGCCTTTTTCGCCCTTTGTGTTCTGCTGGTTCGCCTGCGATGCTGAACGGTGCGCGTACAGTTCCGACAGTAACCGCCGCAGCTAACGTTGTCATGAATTGTCGTCGATCCATTTGCCTCGTCCTCATGTTTTTGTTGGCATTGCCAGGGCCTGATTGCCTGACTAACGTGTATCAGATAAGTGCCGGCAAGGCAAGGCAAAATCACGACGAGTTTCAAAAGCTCATAGATGCCCTGAGCGAGAACGTTAGACTGATGTCACTCTGCGAGGAGTTTGATTGCTTCGCGAACGCCTTGGGTCATGGCATCGCAGGAAATAGTTGCGCCGCTCACTGCGTCAATATCCCTGCCGAGTTCGATAGCGTCATCCGGGCCTTTACCTTCGAACTGGCTCGTAAAAGAACGCCTGGCAACTTCTCTTCCATGCGACCATGGATAAGAGATCACAGCAGCCCGTCTGACAACGAAATGCTTGTCGAGCAAAATGTGAATCCTGAAGGGTCCCGAACGGCTGACAACTTCGGATTCGATGGAATAGCCCAGCAGACCCGAAGAGTCTCGGATCTCACTGACAATTGGATTTCCGGGATGCCCTGATTCCTGGACGTCCCGGTTCATCGATATTTTGGATATGTCCGTCGCCGAAGGGAAAACCTCATGCACAGTCTCTATCTGCACCGCACCGCTCGCAGCCGAATTCGCGCAGCCGGAGATGGTGACCAGGATAGCCGGTCCAGCAACAACCGGCACGAGCAACGCCAATCGGAGTAACATCTTGGACATATTCGAATTCCCTTCCTGTAGAGATATTAGAAGGCCCAGCCTATCCCAAGATTGAACAGATCGCCCGGGTTACTTGAGCTGTCGTCGTCGCGAACCTGGTAATCGGCCTTTAGCACAAGATTGGGGGTCAGGTAGAAGTTCGTACCGAAAGTCCAGTCCGTTCGATCACCGGCACGGTTCTTGGAAACGCCCGAAGGCATTTCATACTGAGTGTCATACTTGTCGAGGCGAACAAAGATGGTCGCGTCCGCTTTTGCGAGCTTGCCCGTTTTCCATTTCTCAGGCAGCCAGTGATATGCGCCTTCGAGGTACCACCCGAAGATTTCTTCAGCCACGTTGTTGCCGATCTGCCTTGCGCCGTCAATATTGATATGAGCAATTGCTCCCCGGAAATCCCACTTACAAACGGAATATTCAAAATCGGCGGAGGTTATTCCTATCTCTCCGTCAATTCCGG
>CAYLTW010000258.1:0-1800 GCA_964386735.1 uncultured Woeseiaceae bacterium | reverse complement strand
ACGGGACTGCGGAATGTCGTCGAGGCAATCCATTCCAGTTCGTCGCTCTCCCGACGGTAGTCGGGAATACGCTGGTGAAATTCCTTCATCGCGTTCTGCACAATCAGTCGTGCGAAAGGCGCGCCGACACACACATGTTTGCCGGTGCCCATGCCCAGATGTTGCTTCGGCTTGCGATCAATGTCGTAGGTATCCGGGTTCGGAAACTGCCGCTCGTCGCGATTGCCTGCGCCGTAACAGTTAAGAACCTTGTCGCCGGCATGAATCATCTGACCATGAAGTTCAATGTCCCGGGTTGCCGTGCGGCGGAAGCGCTGCGCCGAAGTGTTGTATCGCAATGACTCTTCCATGACCTGGGCCATCAGCGATGAGTCGTCGACAACGCGGCGCCGGGCGTCGGGATGATCGGCCAGATTGAGCGCCAGCATCGCCATGAAACTGGAGGCCGACTCGACACCCGCCATGATCAGTGTCAACGACGTCATGTGAACTTCCTGGTCCCGCAAGCCGTCGCCATCGATTTCGGCTTGCAAAATATGCGTCAACAGATCGTCCGTCGGCTTCCGCCTGCGCTCTTCGAGCAACTCAGCCGTGTAATCGCTGAGCCACTGGAACGACGCCATGGCCTCGTCGGTCTTCTTGCGCGTTTCCGGGTTCGTCTGCAGGATCAGCACCACATGGCTGCGCAGCGTTTCATATCGATCCTGCGGAATACCCAGCAGGTACGACAATACGCCAACCGTGAGCGGGCTCGAGAAATCCGCAATAAACTCGAGACGCCCCGAGTCGATGACTTTGTCGATCGCTGCGTTTGCCATATCGCGGATCGGTTCGATCAGGTACTCATTCTGACGTTTGCCGAATGCAAATTGCACAAGCGCTCGCATGCGATCGTGCCGCGGCGGGTCGGTCGTGCCCAGCGTGACACCGGTCCGCTCCGGAATATCGTCCAGCATGTTGCCCTCGGCGGACGAAAACGTCTCCCAGTCACGGGCGGCGGTGGCTACATCGGCATACCGCGTCAGCATCCAGCAATCGCCGGGTTCGCTCCAGTAACACGGGAATTCGTCGCGCAATCGCTTGTAAATCGGATACGGATCGGAGTCCAGTACCCGCGAGTACGGATCACAGATGAAATCTGGCAACGAAACTGCTCCTGAGGTTACTGCGCCGGTTGATCAATACTAACAGTGTCCGTGCTTGCCGGAGGAACCGGCAAACAAAGCGCATGGATCGGGCACAAAAAATCACTGCACCTGGCATGATCAATGATCGAAACTAGCAACAAGCTATGCAAAAACCGATTCCCTATTCGCAAATGCGCGGCGGTACGTCCCGTGCCGCCTACTTTCATGTCGACGACATTCCGGCAGAGGAAACGTTGCGTGACAGGATTCTTCTGGCCGTCATGGGTGGCCCCGATGCACTGCAGGTTGACGGCATCGGTGGTGGCCACCCTTTGACGAGCAAGGCAGCGATAGTCGGGCCATCGCGTGACCATGCGGCCCAGGTCGACTTTCTTTTCCTGCAAATTGATCCGGCCAGTCAAACCGTCAGCACCGTGCAGAACTGCGGTAACATCCTGGCCGGCGTGGGGCCTTTTGCCATCGAAAGCGGCCTTGTCACTGCCGAAAACGAATCGACCCGGGTGAAGGTACGAATGTTGAACAGTGGCGACCTCTGCGAACTCACCGTTTCGACGCCGGGCAAGCGCGTCATGTATGCAGGTGGCACCCACATCGACGGCGTCCCGGGCACGGCCGCGCCTGTCTTGTGTGATTTTCTGGATGTGGCCGGCTC
>CAYLTW010000257.1:0-1802 GCA_964386735.1 uncultured Woeseiaceae bacterium | reverse complement strand
AGGCCGAAGCAGCCAGTGACCCCGAACCCGTTCCCGACAGCCAACGTCTCGAAAAAGGCCCAGCCTATAACAAAATCGCAAATCGCAAATCGCAAATCGAAAATGCCAATGATTGGCCGACGTTCCGCCATGACGCGCTTCGCAGCGGCACGACCCGCACGCGTGTGCCCATGGCCGTGACAGTCGATTGGAAGACCGCGCTCAAGGGCAAACTCACAGCCCCTGTCGCTGCCGGCGGAAAAGTTTTCGTCGCCAAGCCTGACGCCCATACTGTCTATGCACTCGACGCCAAGAACGGCGACATCTCATGGCGCTTCACCGCAGGCGGGCGCGTCGACTCGCCTCCGACGATCCACAAAGGCCTGGTCCTGTTCGGCTCGGCTGACGGGCGCGTCTATTGCCTGCGGGTGTCCGACGGTGAACTCGTCTGGCGATTCCTCGCGGCACCGACCGATCAGCGCGTCGGCTCATTCGACCAGATCGAATCGACATGGCCTGTCCACGGTAGCGTTCTGGTTACACGCAACATCGCGTACTTCACCGCGGGACGCTCGACCTACCTCGATGGCGGCATCCGCGTCTACGGGCTCAACCCCGTCAGCGGCGAAATTCTGCACAAGGGCCTGCTCGAAGGCCCCCACCGCTCCATCGACGGGCAGCGCGACCTTGCCTTCTTCATACTCGGCGCCAACTCCGACGTGCTCGTCAGCGAGGGCGGCCACATCTACATGCGCCAGAAGAAGATGACGCCCGACCTCAAGGAAATCGAAATCGACGTCCTCTCGAGCAAAGGCGCTCAGGACGTGGGCATGCATGTCTTCTCGACGGCATCGCTGCTCGACGACTCGTGGTACAACCGCACGTTCTGGATGTACTCCAAACGCTGGCCCGGCTTCCAACTGGCCAACCAGGCCCCGAAGACCGGACAGCTCCTCGTCTTCGACGACCTCAAGACCTACGCCGTCCGCGTGTTCTATCGCCGTAACGTGCACAGCCCGATGTTCTTCCCGGGCAGGGAAGGTTACCTGCTGTTCGCCGACCTCAATACGACCGAGCCGCAGATCCTCGGCGAGCCGGGCGCCCGGAAAGCCCTCGAATGGCTCCCGCAGTCGCACATTCCGCGAGAAGGCAACCCCGGGCTCGACAGCGTCAGCCGCGGCTTCGGCGCCGACAAGGGAATCGGATACACCCGCGCCGATATGCCCGTCTGGACGAACTGGCTCGACGTGCGAATCCGAGCAATGGTCAAGGCCGGCGAAACCCTGTTCATAGCCGGCGCTCCGGACGTCTTTGATGAGAAGGATCCATACGCCGCCTTCGAGGGCCGCAAAGGCGCCAGACTCGTAGCCGTCTCGGCCAAGGACGGTAAAGAGCTGTCGGCAATCGAGCTGGAGTCGCCGCCTGTATTCGACGGCATAATCGCAGCCAATAACCGCCTGTTCGCCTCCCTGAGAGACGGCAGCCTGATATGCCTGGCCGGCAAATAGCCCCCCGCCCCCAGGGGCAGGCTCGTTTGCCCATGCTGTCAACCGACATTCCTGACGCACGCCGTCATTCCGACCGGAGTGATGCGCAGCGTCGCGCAGCGGAATCTGCGTTCGAACAGAAAGAACTCTGCTGGCCGAACAGTAGCCTGATGAGACCTCGTACAATTTGCATCGCACGGGACGTAGATTTCTCATAGCTTATGCTATACCAAATAGACGCCTCCCTCAAAAATATTTAGTTGGCAGATAAAATACCATAAGTGAGTCCACTCTAAAAACCAGCCTTTATGCGGCTTGTCTGAAATCTTGTTGAGG
>CAYLTW010000256.1:0-1862 GCA_964386735.1 uncultured Woeseiaceae bacterium | reverse complement strand
GTATGAACGCCGGTTGAAAAACGTAGCGTTTGGGCGGTTCCGGCGGTCGGTTGAAAAACGTAGCGTCTTTGGCCACCCTGGCCGTTTTCGGGTCACATCGGGAGTTCGTTACTTCCCATGTGAGTTGAAGGCAGCGGGGACAATCAAAGGTGTTTACGGATATGGAGAAGTGGGCAGAGATTCGACGGCTGGTCAAGGTAGAGAAACGTAGCAAACGAAGCGTGTGTCGCCAGTTCGCGATCCACTGGGACACGCTCGTCAAGATCCTGGAACATACCGAGCCGCCTGGCTATCGGCAGGCTCAGCCACGGGCCAAGCGGAAGATCGGGCCCTTCCTGGAGATAATCGACGAGATCCTGGAAGGCGACAAGAAGGTCCATCGCAAGCAGCATCACACGGCCCGCCGCATCTTCGATCGGCTCAAAGACGAGTACGGCTACCCGGGAGGATACACGGCGGTCAAGGAGGTCGTTCGGGATCGGCGTCTGCGCCAGCGGGAAGTGTTCATGCCGCTGTCCCATCGGCCGGGCGAGGCTCAGGTTGACTTCGGCGTTGCGGACGTCATCTGGGAGGGCCATGAGAGACGGGTGGCCCTGTTCGTCATGACGTTGATGTATAGCGACGCGGTCTTGTGCTGCGTCTTTCCGCGGGAATGCACCGAGGCGTTCATGGAGGGCCACCGCCTCGCGTTCGAGTTCTTCGGCGGAGTACCCAAACGGATCAGCTACGACAACTCGAAGATCGCGGTGGCCAAGATCATCGGCAAACGCGAACGTGAGCTGACGCGGGAGTTCCTGCGGCTCAAGAGCCACTTCCTGTTCGAATCACACTTCTGCCTGGTCCGGCGTCCCAACGAAAAGGGACAGGTCGAAGGCCTGGTCGGCTTCACCCGACGCAACTTCATAGTTCCCTTGCCCCGCGCCGGCAGCTTTGAGACGCTCAATGCCGAGCTGGAGGACCGGTGTCGCCAGGATCTTCAGCGACGTCTGCGGGGACAGAACGCCACCAAGGCCGAGTTGCTGGAGGAGGAGCGCTCGGCCCTGCTGGCGTTTCCCAAACAGAGTTACGAGGCCCGGCGTATCGAACATGCGGGCGCCGATTCGCTGTCGCTGGTGCGTTTCGACGGCAACAGCTACTCAGTTCCCACGGCCTACGCCCATCGCAAGGTCACCATTGTCGGGGGCATCGATAAGGTTCGCCTGGTGGTGGACGACCATTTGGTCGCCAGGCACCGACGACATTGGGGGAAGGAGCATACCGAGTACGACCCCATCCATTATCTCGCCTTGTTAGAACGCAAACCTGGCGCGCTGGACTTCGCGCGACCACTCGACGGTTGGAAGTTGCCCGGATGTTTCGACCTACTGCGGCGACGGCTCGAGGTGCAACTGGATCACAAGGGAACACGGGAGTACATCAAAGTCCTGCGACTTCTGGAGAACGCCTCGATCAGCCAGTTGGCCGGCGCGATCCGGCAGACGCTGGCGATTGGCGCGACCAGCTACGACGCCGTACGCGTGATCCTGCAAGACCGCCAGGAAGAACCGGTAGGACTCTTCAGTCTCGATGGCCGACCCCACTTGAAGCTGGTTCATGTCCAGTCGCCCGATCTTGACGCCTACCGCGTGCTGGTGGCGGGAGGTGCGTCATGAAGAAGACCGAGACCAAGAGCCTCGTGCTCCTACGCCACCATCTCAAAGCCCTCAAGCTGCCGACCATGCACGACGAATGTGAGAAGATCGCCGGGCGCTGTGCCACCGACAACGCCGATCATCTGGCCTTCCTGCTGCAACTGTGCGAGCTGGAACTGATCGATCGTGAGCGGCGGGCGGCGGATCGACGACTCAAGGCGGCCAAGTTCC
>CAYLTW010000255.1:0-1874 GCA_964386735.1 uncultured Woeseiaceae bacterium | reverse complement strand
TGTCTCATTTCAGCCGCATCCCACGGGGCAATGTGGGCGCGAACGGTGTGGACCTTGCCGAGCCGGCCGGTACGGAGCATTTCGTTGCAGAATGTGAAGTTGCCTTCGCTGAGCCTCTGTGTGCCGGTTTGATAGATGCGGCGATAACGCCTTGCGGTTTCCACCACCCCCTGGCCTTCCTCGATAGTCATGCAGGACGGCTTTTCGGAATAGACGTCCTTGCCGGCCCGCATCGCCATGATGGAAGCAAGTGCATGCCATCGGTCGCCTGTGGTGACAAGCAGAGCGTCGATATCGGTGCGCTCGGCCAGGAACTCGGGCGTGTTGCGGTAGATCTTGCAGTCGGTGTTACCGTAATGCGTGTCTGCAATCTGCTTGACCCTTTCAGCACGTGACTTTTGGGGATCGCACGTTGCGACAAATTGCACATCCGATTCCGGCAGCATCCAACGCAGGTCGTGCGAACCGCGATTGCCGATGCCGATCCCGCCCAGGATGATGCGATCACTGGGAGCGACCTTTCCGCCGCGACCTAACGCCGTGGGGCTAATGATCGTCGGAGCCCCTACAAATGCGCCCACCGCTGCTGCGGCACCGCGCATAAACTGGCGACGGTCCAATTTTCTTGCTTTTGCTCGCCTCATGAGTTGCCTCCTTATAAAACTGCGTTCTATTTTCGATTTTCGATTGCCGATTTTCGATTGTTGCCTGTCAAATCACAAATCCAAAATCGACAATTGATTTTGATTCTATCCGATCAACCTACCGCCAACAAGAGCTTTGAGCACAATTTCAGCAAAAAAGGCGCTTCGCATTGCCTGATGGCCTCACAGGCTTACGGGTGCATCGTCGCGGCCAATATCACCAACGGCAAGAACACGGGCTTTGCCGGCCTCGGCTGCATCAGCGTCGTCCCGAGATGTACCACCTTCTGACCTATGACGTCAAGACGTGGCAGGATTATCCGGAGATACCGTGGGACCATCCCGAATGTGAAACGCTGCTCAACCGGTCACAACAGTAAAAACAACCGGGGCCTATACCGAACTCAATCAGTATAGGCCCCGAATTCGCACAAATCCTGTTGCGAGTCCCACTGCTCTCACGCAGCCCTGTAAACCTCACAGGGAGGACTTCCAGCAACATCGTCTACTCAACGTCATTCGTGATCACGATAGCGTCAAGCAGTCCGCCATCTTCACGACGGGCTATTTCCAGAGTGTGCTGACCGGCAGGCAACGTGATTTTTACAACCGCGTTGCCGTGATCGTTACTGTGGACGTCGTCCCAGTGCCATTCGGCGCCTGCCTCTATGTCATTGAACCTGATCCACCCGCTGGCGTGGGTCCCCGGGTCGTAATTAGTAGCGCCCGGAATCCGGACCCAGAACGAGTTGCCTGCGTCGGGTCTGGCTCTAAACATGATCTTATAGATTCCGGCCTCAGCCGTGAAACTGTACGTCGCGATACCGTCGGCAGGCGGATTGCTGTTCTCGTCGCCGATGCCGTCGTCTGTGCCGATGTACATTCCGCCCGATGCCAGAGGATCATTGTAAACCTTCAGAGGCGGTGTGATACTGTCCGCAGCTTCTGCTTCAAGGTATATTTCCACAGGAGGCTCAGGGACCGACTGATACAACCTGAAAGCGTCAAGCAACAGCGTGCCCGTAGCGCCGAAACCTTCAACGCCGATGGCCAGGCTGGTGACACTTTGGAGATTCGCGCCGACCGATACCAAGTCAATATCCCACCGGTGCCATAGCGGCTGACGTAAGTTACCGGAATCGCCGGTGTAGTTAACCTGGACGCCGTTGATCTTCACATACAGTTGTCCGGGCACATTGGTCGGATCGCCAAAGAACCACAGAGACAGCG
>CAYLTW010000254.1:0-1972 GCA_964386735.1 uncultured Woeseiaceae bacterium | reverse complement strand
CGCCATTATCGCGCTTCTCAGCGGTTGTGCGAAAATTCCCACCATCAGTTCCGCGCAACGCGCCCAGCTGGAACAGCCCGCACGGCAATACATGGCCCGGGGCGCCTGGCGCGAAGCCGCCCTCGCCTGGCAGCAGGCGGCGAACCAGGCGACGGGCGATCTGGCCACGGAATACCGGCTGAATGCAGCCCAGGCACTGCTCAGTGGCGGGGATGGCGACAGTGCCCGCAAGCTGGTCCAAGGCCTGCAAGCCGCCCTGCCCCTGGGGTTGTCTGAGCGCCGGGGTTTAATTCTGGCCGAGGCCGATCTGTTATCCGGCAATGCCGGCGCGGCGCTGCAACGTCTCGGGCCCGCCTTGAAGAGCCAGGATCGGGATCTGCTGCAGGACTATCACCGCTTACGCGCGGAGGCCTTGCTGGTCACCGGCGAGACGATGGCCGCCATCCGTGAACGCAGCATCCTGGAATCGTTCCTGGCACCCGGCCCGGATCTGTACAGCAACCGGCAACAGCTTTGGAAGGCCTTGTCACAGGTCAACGATGCACAGTTACAGTCCGTTGAACTGCAGCCTCCCTATACCTTCAGCGGCTGGGTCGCCCTGGCCAGACTGGCACGCACCTCAGGCCAGGATGTGGATTCCCTGCAAGCCGCCGTCAACGAATGGAACCTGCAATACCCCGCGCATCCGGCCGGTGAACAGATCATTCCACAACTCTTCGAGCAGGCCCTCGCTGATTCCCAGCCGCCCACCAAGGTTGCTTTTCTGCTGCCGCTGTCAGGCCCTTTCAAGCCGGCTGCCGGCGCCATTCGTGATGGTGTGCTGGCGGCCTGGTTTGCCGATGCACCGAATCCACAACGGCCGGAATTAATCTTTCGCGATTCCAGCGCCGGGGATATCAGCAATACCTACCGTGAGGCCGTTGCCAGTGGCGCCCAGTTCATTGTCGGCCCGCTGGCGAAAGATCGGGTGGCCGAATTACTCCAGAGCGGTGACATCCAGGTTCCAACCCTGACCTTGAATTACCCGGAAAGCCCCGGCGCAAATTCCTCAGCCTCAGCGATCGATGGCGCGACCCGCACAAAACCCGTGTACCAGTTTGCCCTGGCGCCTGAGGATGAGGCCTCGCGTGCCGCTGAGCGGGCCTTTGCGACGGGTTATCGTCGGGCCGCCCTGCTCGCACCGCAGGGACCCTGGGGTGAACGGGTCGCCGGCGCATTCGCGGACACCTGGACCCGTTTAGGTGGCGATATTGCCGGCCGGCAGTTTTATCCTGAGCAGGCCAAGGAGATTTCCGATTCGGTCAAACGCTTATTGAACTACGACCAGAGCGAACAGCGGGCACGTAAATTGCGGCGGGTACTGGCGCGTAGAATTAATCATGAGGCGGTACCCCGAAATGATATAGATGTTATTTTTCTCGCCGCATTCCCCCAGGCCGCCCGCCAGATCAAACCGTTGCTGCAATTTTACCGGGCCGGAAATCTACCGGTCATCGCGACCTCCCATGTCTACACGGGGGTGGTCAATGCGCGGGCTGATCAGGATCTGAATGGTGTCGAGTTTTCCGACATGCCCTGGATCCTCAGTGCGGACGACTATGGCCTGCCCGGCATGATTCAGTCCGTCTGGCCCGAAGCCCGCGGCACCCTCGGCCGTTTGTATGCGTTCGGCGCTGATGCCTACACACTGGTGTCCCAGTCAGGCGCGTTACGAAAAGTGGACGCCCAGCGTATCCCGGGACTGACAGGTACACTGTGGATGGGGGCTGAAGGACGCGTGCAACGTGACTTGCAATGGGCTTCAATGGTCGAGGGAATCCCGAGTATCATTGCTGCGCCACAGTGACCGGCCCGACCCAAAAGCGCGGTGCCTGGGCCGAATCCAAGGCCCAGGATTATTTACTGCAGCAGGGATTGCGGCTGATTAAAAAAAACTTCAATTGTCGTTTTGGCGAGATCGATCTGATTATGC
>CAYLTW010000253.1:0-2000 GCA_964386735.1 uncultured Woeseiaceae bacterium | reverse complement strand
GAGCAAGTGCTTGTGTTCACGGGCTCCAATCAGATGGCCATGGACATCTCATGCCGGTTTCTCATTCCGATGATCATCGACAAGATCGGCAAGAACGAGCGTCGGGCGATCCTCGAAGGGTTCGAGGCCGGGCGGATTCGCGCGGTGGTCGCCAATCAGGTACTCGACGAAGGGATCGACGTCCCCGCCGTCAAGGTAGCCGTGGTACTCGGAGGATTCGCCTCACCGCGACAGGCCAAGCAGCGACTCGGGCGAATCCTGCGCAAGAGTGCCGGACTGACCGCAGTCCTCTACGAAGTCGTCTGCCAGGAAACACGCGAAGAGCTGCGATCCCGATCGCGGCGGCGAAGCGATGCGTACAAAGGAACGCGCCGGCTACAATTGTAACACGGGCCACCCGGACGCCACCGCTGCCCGGCGATCGGGCGATTCGCCGCAAACGCTGATCATCCGCCGAGTTCTCAGACTGGTGCTTCACGGACCGCAGGGTTCGACCCGAACCGGGTTTCGATGGGGGTGGAAATGGTCCGCCCCAATACTGTTCGGCACGGTGATTGCGTAATAGGCGGATTCGGAGGGAACGGCTCGATCATGGGACGTTGGGGCGAGAGTTGGGGCTGGTGTCGCCACGGGCGAGGATTATTTTTGCGCAGCATCAACGGCCGACACGTTGTGGGTGTACGGTCGGATCAGGATTGATCGTTCAGTTTTTCGATGTGCTCGAGCAGCTCCTCCTCGCTGGCCAACCCCGTGAAGTAGAAACAGATCATCTCATACGTTCGCAACGTCGGCTTCTTGCCGGTCCACAACGCGATCAGCAGACAGGCGATGATGGCCAGATAGGTCTGGATTTCTATGCCGTTTTCACAGTGACTGATGAGATGCCGGCAGCCCAGAACATGCTTAAAAAAACGAAAGAAGATCTCGATCGCCCAACGATGTTTATAGATCAGGGCGATGACATCGGCTGGCGCGTCCAGGATGTCGGTGGCGATCAGAATCGTTTCGCCCTGGCTGGGTCCGCTGCGGCTGTCGGTTTTTCGGTGCGGTTGGCACGTAACCTCAACGAGGCGCATGGCTCGATCGAGCCCGGCTTTGATCGCCGAAGGTCCGGTGAAGCGTACGACGACATCGCGAACCATACCTGCCTGACGCGCATCGTCGGACAGCGTGCGTTCCTCGAGGGTCTCAAAGACGGTGTTGTCATAGACACGACACACCAGCGAGGAGCCGATGTTGAGGATGTCCTGAAACAGGTTGAACTTGACATAGCCACGATCGAGCACGTAGACGCGGTCGGGTTTCAAACTGGCCGCCAGCGCCTCGCGCTCGTCCCCGTTGCCGTCGGTCAGGTCCATGCGTACGGGGACGCCTTTGAGCAACTCGAAGTGGGTATGGAGCTTGAAAGCCCGATGTCGGTCGTCGAGCCACATAGCCTCGGCGATCTTGGGCAAGGCCGGCAGCAGGCTGCCATCGACCAGCGTAATGATTCCCTTGATTTCATCGAAGGCGGCGTTGTTTTGGGGCGCTGGCAGTTGATCGACCAGTTCGCCGATGATGTCGCGGAGCAGGTCGGCGTCGAAGACGCGCGCCGCTTCGGAAAGTGAACCCAATGAAGCCCGGGCGCAACCGAGAATGCGTTGTACCTTCTTGAGCTGACTGGCTTGCTGAATGCCGCGCAGACTGCTGACGATCGGGTTGAAGAAATAGAGGAGGATGAGCGCAGCGTATTGATCGAAGTGAAGGATTCGATTGCCGGCTTTGTCGCGCTCACAGGCGTGATCGTGGAGTTTCTCCAAGAGCGGCGTGAGCAGCTTGAAGTGCTTGAAGCCATGGAGATCTTCTTCTTTGATTTCGGGCTTTCGCTCACCTGCCATGCCTGGCAAGTATGCGCGCTGCCCGCTCAAAGCGCAACTAAAGTGTGGCGCGAAGATATACAGCAAGCCAGGCCCCGCCGTGCGCCCCCGTGAGGGCAATCACCGTGCCGAACAGTATTGGGG
>CAYLTW010000252.1:0-2006 GCA_964386735.1 uncultured Woeseiaceae bacterium | reverse complement strand
TTCCCCGACGTTACTTCGCCATGGGTAACACCGAGTTTCTGCCCGAGTCGGCGCAGGCATTGAACGCGAGCATCACTATATCGGCGTTGATTGTTGCTGCGACGCAAATCCTGTTTTTCGTCAATATGATCTGGAGTCTGAAATCCGGTAAAAAGGCCGACCCGAATCCATGGGACGCAACCACGCTGGAATGGCAGACGCCGGATACGCCGCCGAAGCATGGCAACTGGGGGCACGAACTCCCGGTAGTCCATCGGTGGGCCTATGACTACAGCGTGCCCGGTTACCACGATGACTTTATCCCTCAGACGGTACCGCCTGACGAAGCACCGGCCGGGCGCGACCATGAGGCGGACTCCTAGTGCAATACATTCTTATTGTCCTGGCTGTCATACTGGGTTCTTTTCTCGGTTGGCTCCTGAAACAAACGTTCAACACTCAGCCGTGGGTGGCGGAGCCTGTTAGCGATACCGCGCACCAGGCCCCGATGGGCGCCAACTCAAAACTTATCGCGCTTATCACGCTGTTGGCAGTCGTCACATCCTTTTTCGCCCTGATCGTCAGCGCCTATACGCTGCGCATGGATTTCGGCGACTGGATTCCGCTTACCGAGCCGCAGCTGTTGTGGATGAACACGGGTATTCTCGCTGTCGCGAGCCTTGTGTTTCAGTGGACACGCAATGCGGCCGTGCGAGGCGAAGACTCGAAACTCGTACCCGGCATGATCGCGACCGGCTTGCTGACCTCGGGCTTTGTGATCGGGCAGTTTATCGCATGGCAGCAACTCAATGCGTCGGGTCAATACGTGACGAGCAATCCGGCGAATGCATTTTTCTTTCTGCTGACCGGCGCGCACGCCGTACATATCCTGGGTGGTATGTACGTCTGGACAAGGGCGACCGTGAGGCTCATAAGCGGCAACAATATCGAGTCGGTGCGGCGCAGCATTGAGCTATGCGCCATGTACTGGCATTTTCTGCTGGTCGTTTGGCTGGTCTTGTTTGGATTGCTGTTGTCAACCTGATTTGCAAGGAACCTGATTCATGACAGAAGCGGTACTGGATAGTGCGGTAGAACCCGGAGGTGCAAGGGGCGTCAGCCACGACTTCTCGCGGGACAAGCAGGTATTCGGCGTGCCCTGGGGCAAGGCCATGATGTGGATCTTCCTGCTCAGTGACACCTTCATCTTCAGTTGTTTTCTTGTCGGCTACATGTCGGTGCGGATTGCGACCACCGACCCCTGGCCGGTTCCCAGCGAGGTTTTCGCGCTGTCGTTCGGCGGTGATCCCATTCCCCTGATACTGATCGCGATCATGACGTTCGTCCTGATCACGTCGTCGGGCACCATGGCGCTGGCTGTCAACATGGGTTACCGAAAGGACAAGAACAAGACCTTCTGGCTCATGGTCGCCACAGCAGCACTTGGCGCCACATTTGTTGGCATGCAGGTGTTCGAGTGGACCAAGCTGATTATGGACGAGGGCGTTCGTCCCTGGTTCAACCCGATGGGTGCGGCCCAGTTCGGTGCAAGCTTCTTCATGATCACCGGATTTCACGGTATGCACGTGACGGCAGGCGTCATCTATCTGCTCGTCATTGCATTCAGGGTGAAGAGAGGTTTCTATGAACGGCGCGGTGGCAACTACGAAATTGTCGAGATCACGGGTCTTTACTGGCACTTTGTCGACCTCGTGTGGGTATTCATTTTTGCATTCTTCTACCTCTGGTAAGGGACATCCGCATGGCAAACGTTGAAGGACAACAACATCCGCTCAAGGTATACCTCTGGATCTGGGCCCTGTTGTTCGTGCTGAGCTTTTTCTCATACATGGTCGACTACCTGAATCTACAGGGGATGCTGCGGTGGGGGTTGATCCTGACCTTCATGTTCCTCAAAGCCGGCTTCATTATTGCCATTTTCATGCACATGAAATGGGAGCGACTGGCACTCAAGTTCGCGATCCTCGGGCCGCCCGTCGCAATACTGGTGCTGATCGGGCTAATGG
>CAYLTW010000251.1:0-2022 GCA_964386735.1 uncultured Woeseiaceae bacterium | reverse complement strand
TGGATGGTGCTGAACAAACAGACGAACCGGCTGAAGAACTTGTTCCGTCTCGACCTGGGTTTGCCGAAGACGGGGCGAAAAGCCTTGCCGGGCGAACTGACTCGATTGGAACCGCGCGGAGATTATCGCCCGGTTGACCGGGTGCGCGTGCCTTACAGTTCAATCGACTTGAACGGGCACGTAAACAACACCGAATATATTCGGTGGGGCATCGATGCATTGAAGCGAGTATTCAGATTTGAGGGGCACATCCGTTCGCTTCAGGCTACGTATTTGTCCGAAGCCTTCGAGGCCGACGGGGTGGATCTTTCAGTCGCTACCGATGGGAACGGAAAGCTCCATGTCCTCGGGAGAAAGTCCTGCGAGGACAACGCCGTGTATTTGATGGAAGTTGTCTGTTGAGACGCCTGCCAAACAGCGTCTACTCGTGGCGCAGCGATTCGATCGGGTCCATGTTGGCGGCGCGGTAGGCCGGGTACAAGCCGAAGATTATACCTATTGCCCCGCTGATTCCGAACGACAACATCAGTGAGCTACGCGTAATGACCGTAGGCATTCCGCCGAACCTGGTTACCATAAACGGTATAAAGGACCCCAGGCTGATCCCCAGGACGCCGCCGAACAGAGTCAGCATCAGAGTCTCAGATAGGAATTGCATGATAATATCGCGTTTCTTGGCGCCCAGGGCGCGGCGAATCCCGATCTCGCGTGTTCGCTCGCTGACGGTGGCGAGCATGATGTTCATGATTCCAATGCCGCCGACGAGCAGTGAGATAGCGGCGATCGAGCCGAGGACGATGCTGAAAATCCGCTGAGTCGCCTTGGCTTGCTTGAGCAGTTCCAGCGGGACGATCACCTGGTAGTCATCCTTCTTGTGGAATCGTGCGAGCAATGTCTCCAGGGTGTCGCGCGTCGGCAGGACTTCGTCGACCGAGCCGACTTTCACCGTGATTTCTTGCAGCTCGACTCTTTCTATAGAGCGGCCGCTGCTTCCGCTGAACTGGAGCGTTATTTCGCCGAAGCGATTCTTGACCGTAGTCAGGGGGATATAGATATTCCCGACGTTGGCCCCGCCCTGGCTTTTCTGGTCCGCGACCTCGCCGGTCAGAGCCTCTGCCGCGGCACCGCGGTTTTGGGAGCTGACAACGCCCACTACACGATAATAATCGCTCTGTAGTTTGATATCCTGCCCCAGCGGATCGTCAAAGAGGAAAAGCTCGGTGACCACCTGCTCGTCAATGACGCAGACGCTTTGCTTGTGGTGCAGATCTATGCTGGCGAGAAATCGCCCCATTTGTATACTCGCCGGTGTTATCTCCGGATACCACGGCACGGTGCCGATTATCTCGATAGCGACCTTGCGATTTCGATACCAGGCCTGCTGCTGGATAAGACGGCTCGGCACGATCACCTGGACGTTCGGTATGCTGTTGCGAAAACGCTCGGCGTCGGAATAAGTCAGGCCGTACTCGCGCATGCTTTCGTCCTGACCGCTGACTCCCTGTCCTTCGGGGGGCTTAACAGTCTTGATAATAATATTCTGGCTGCCGAGCCGGGCGATTTGTGCCTGCGCCTCGCGACTGGCGCCTTCGCCGATGGCAAGCATCGCGATGACCGAGGATACGCCGAAAATAATTCCCAATGTCGTCAGGCTGGAACGCAGCTTGTGCATCCACAGGCTTTTGATGCCTAACTTGGTTGTGCGTTTCAAACGAAACAAAAACATAGTGTTGCCGTCAGTCTATCCTTTTCTATTGTCCCTTTATCCGCCCGTCGAAGAGTTCTACGAGTCGGCCCGCGGTATTGGCAATGCCGGGGTCATGCGTTACAACGATCAATGTCTTGCCCTCGGCGTGCAGGCGGTCGAGGATTTTCAATATTTCAGCGCCGCTTTCCGAATCGAGATTGCCGGTAGGCTCATCGGCCAATATAATGAGCGGGTCGTTCGCCAGTGCCCGGGCGATTGCCACTCGCTGCTGCTGACCGCCGCTCAGCTCCGAGGGTCGATGCCCGATCCTGTCG
>CAYLTW010000250.1:0-2048 GCA_964386735.1 uncultured Woeseiaceae bacterium | reverse complement strand
ATAATGCATAATTTGACGGTGACGGAGTACTTCTCCAGACGTTCCAGTCCGTGAAGCCCCTGTCGCCAGCCGATGACACCGATATACCCCAGGATACCGCTGGTCAATACGTGGACAGCGATCTCAGACTCTATACCCAAACCGCGAAACACAAACGCGGCCAGCAACCGTATATAGAAGGCCACGGAGACGACATAGGCTACCGACAACAGCATATTGGAGCCGCGTTCAATCAGAAAAATGGGATCGGCAGAATGAGCGGTTGCTAATAGTGGTTCGGCATTTCGAATGTTGAATCGCAGGATCGCACCGATCGCATAGGCAACAATGACAATAGCGAGCATCGCCCAGGCCGCCTTGCCACCGACTGTTCTCCCGAGTAATGGCACGATGACCAGAAAACCGCTGCCGACTATCGACGCGAGCGGTGTAACAACTGCGCCCCACAGCATCGAATCCTGTATTTTGGATCGCAGGCTGATGAGCAGTAGCACAGTCGTCAGGGCGAGCAGTAACCAGTCAGCCAGAATCATTTTTAAGCGCTAGAACGTAACTGTCAGTCGTCTTTCAGTGCCAGGACCAGCATCACAACGCCAATTTGAACCGAAAAAACGGACGCCTCCCGGAGAGCGTTGAGGCCAGCCTCTGTCTGCCACATCTGGAAGTAAGCGCCGGCGATAGCCGAGAAAAGTCCGAACCAGATAATTATCGCGACGCCGCAGCCGGCCATGGCGTAGGATTTGGCTGCATTGAAATCCTCGGGAGAGGAATTACGTGCTTTGAACAAATCGTATGCGCCCTTGGCCGCAAGAAATCCCGCTCCCATCTCGAGAGCGATGATGATCCAGAGCATTGTCCAGGTAAGCGCTGGTGCCGTAATCGGCGGTCCGAAATGCGACGGGTACGCGGTATGGTCCGCCATGCTGGCAACATAGGCGACGAAACCGTGCGCAGCCTGAAGGTTTACGATGTTTTGTACCGCATAAAAAACACAGAAAAGAGCGACGAATGCGGCGAGCAGGATTTTGATAATGCGCATCATGTAACTACTCCAGGAATCTCTCAATAATAGGATCAATTATTCGACGCTCCTCATCTTGCGCCGGAAAGTTTGGCAATCGGATATTCGGGGTCGGAATATACCCCGCAGCGTAGAGGGCGTATTTCAGCCGAGCGGTCCTGCGATAACCCACCGCGCCATATATCGCATCCGAAAGCGCCATGAGCTTTCGGGACGCTTCTCTGGCTTTGTCGAGATTTCCTTCCCATATTGAATCTTGCAAAGCTTTGACGGGCTTGACGAAGTTGGCGATCCCGACCGTGCAACCATCGGCTCCCACGGCGCAATTACCAAACAGGCCACGCTCGTTTGCCGCAAGGATGACAAGATCCGGCTTCGCTTCACGCAGGGCAACAAAATCACGCTCGTATTCGATATTGTCCTCAACTTCCTGTTTGATGCCGGCGATATTCGGCAACGCCGCCACCTCCTTTAGCACGTGTCGCGGCATCATCAGATTCGTTTGTCGCCGATACTGCATGAACCACATTGGCAGTGGTGTCAGTGATGCCGCTTGCTTATAGAAGTCGATCACGGCTTCCGGGGCATAATCAAAAGCACCGCGAGCGAAAGAAAAAGGGGAGAACATCAAAATCGCGTCCGCACCGCATTCGGCGGCCGACTCGGCTTGCGTGGCGAATTTTCGACCAAGCCCCTGCGTATGAATGCCCGCAATGATAGGTACTTGTTCCCCGACGGCGGCTCGCACAGTCTTGATGGTTTCGCGCCTTTCGTCGCCCGATAGCACGGGTAGCTCTCCGGCATGACCATTGACGAGGAATCCTCCTGCACCGGCACGCATATGTCTTTTTGCAAGATCGGCCACCGCGTCGAAGACGATATTATTGTCACTGTCTTGTGGGGATACCATCGAAGGAAAAACGCCTTTGAAAATCTTCATGCTGATGTCTCCATGTCACGAAGGACCTTCGTTCGCCGTTGCTTCGTCCATCGCTGTGGCGCTGGCACGGTAATCCTTGAATCCCCA
>CAYLTW010000249.1:0-2051 GCA_964386735.1 uncultured Woeseiaceae bacterium | reverse complement strand
TATTGTCAGCACGTTCTCGGCCGGCGAAGCACTGAGCTCGCATCCATTCAACATCAAAAAAAGATCCGCCGCGACAAGTGCGGTCCGCTTGTTGCCGTCTGAAAAACCATGATTCCTGGCTATCCCAAAAGCATAAGCAGCGGCGAGTCGTGCCATATCTTCGCAGTTCTCATAGCTCGCAAGGTTGCGCGGACGCGCCAGCGCTGATTGCACTGTACCTAAATCCCTGATGCCTGGCGGTCCGCCGTGCTCGGCGAGTTGCTCATCGTGGACGGCCAGTACGGCTTCATCGACTAGCCAAACGAAATCCTTCACTTCGCCAGTTCACGAAGGGCATCGCGATGCTTGGCCTGAACTTTGCGGGCCAGTTCCATTTGACGGGCAAACTCCGGGTCGTATGGGCTAATCCGATAGCCATCCGGTGTCTCGGTCAGGTAGAGCGTGTCGCCCTCTTTGACGCCCATTTTCTCCCGAACGTGCTTGGGCACGATCAGGGCAACGGAATTACCCACCTTGCGTAGTTTGAGTTCCATGGCGTGATTCCAGTGTAATAACAATTGTAATACCGAAATTATACATTTGTTATAACGTCATGGCCAGAGCATTCTTCAGCTTCAGGTGCTTGTGAAAGGGTTGAAAGTCCTTGTCAGAATGTAGCAGGGGAAGTCTGTTTTCGATGCAGTAGGTTGCGATGATGGCATCGATCGTCTTGCGAACAGTAATTCCTTTTTTTCTCAAGGCTCGAAAATTTGCGGCACTTCTCAAAGCAATAGTGGTGTCAAGCATATTGACGACCGTGAGACTCAAAAGGAGTTTTTTTGCTTGTCGAAAATCCTTGTCTGCTCGAAAGCCCCGTAATACTTCAATCAGTATTAAGTCACCGATGGCAACAAGTTCTTCTCCAAGCAGGAAGTCGAGTTTGTTGGCGCCTGGAGTGTTCATACCCGTGAAATAGTCGATCCAAACGCTCGAATCGACAACAATCATTTGTCGGTCCGCATGTCGTCGAGATCGCCCTCCCAGTCAAGCTTGCCGCGGAGTTGCCGAATACCCTCCTGCTTTTTCAGTTTGAGCAGTGCTTTGAGCCCCATGTCCACAGCCTCACGCTTGGTTCGGAGGCCCGTCAGTTTGAGGACTCGGTTCATGAGGTCATCATCAATTACAATATTGGTGCGCATGGCGAATCACTATGTGTATAAGTCTGAGGAAGTATACACATAACAAAACGGGGCTCGCGCGGATGCAACGCTGAAATCGGGGTTGAACCGATGTTTACTCATTTATCGGCGCCGTGGCGCCACTATCCAAATCGGGTGACTATCGTACCGAGCTAACGTAGAATCGCTCTAAATCACTCCGTATTCTCAAGGACAAAAAATGCGTAATTGCTTGTTGGCAATATTGATTCTTTCGGCTCCGGCCATTTCCCTGGCCCAGGGCTACGGCAGCGGCCGAGCCCAGAGCTGGGACTTCTCACTCGGTGCCATCTATCAGCAAGGCGATGCTGCTTCGGGTGACGGCGGATCTTCGCTCGACATCGACAACGCCTGGGGCATCGGATTCAGCGTCGGCTACAACCTGACCGATCGCATTAATATCAGCGGTGATTTCGATTTTTTGCGTCCGGACTACACGGCAATCGTCGTTACGGAGCCCAATCCCCCCGATGGCAGCATGGGGACGACAAGAATTGATCATCGGCTATCGCAGTTCAACGGCCGTCTGAAAGGCACGTATTACTTTACGGATGGGCCTTTCGTGCCCTTTGTCGAGGCCGGAATTGGCTGGTCCTATATTGATTCGAATGTTGCGAGCGGCCCGCCACAAGGCTTTTGCTGGTGGCACCCGTGGTGGGGTTACATTTGCGAATCATTCGTCGATACGTTTTCGTCGACGGAGTTTTCCTACGGCGGTGCCTTGGGTTTTCGCTACGAGATGGTGGGCAACACCTTCATCAAAGCAAGCTACAACTATTGGCTACTGGATACGGGCGGCCCGCGCGCCGATCCGACGCTCGAATCCGTTCGGATCGAATACGGTTGGCGGTTCTA
>CAYLTW010000248.1:0-2079 GCA_964386735.1 uncultured Woeseiaceae bacterium | reverse complement strand
AATACCGCAAAGGTCTATTGCCTGACGAACAAGCACGGTGGCGTCGAAGAAATCAGGATAGAGGAACGATAGATTGCCTAGAAATAGCGCCGAATCTTTTTTACACGCCTGTGAAACGATTTTGTTCGGGTTTTTGGATTGTTATTTACGGGTGAGGGCAGAGTCGCTGCCAGTTCTATCGCCTGGCGGCTGGTGAGCCTGGAAACCGGAACACCCCAGTAGTAACGAGCGGCGGCATCGACGCCGTAAATGCCCCTGCCAAACTCCGCGACATTCAGGTAATGCTCGAGGATGCGTTTCTTGGAAAGATTTCTCTCCATGCCAATCGTCAGCAGGAGTTCATGCCATTTGCGCAGCGGGTTTCGTGACGGGCTCAGGAAAACGTTTTTTACGGTCTGCTGGGAGATGGTGCTGCCGCCATAGACCAGGCGTTTTTCGGACAGGTTGTATTCCATCGCCTCTTTAAGTGCTTCAACGTCAATTCCCTCGTGTTCATAAAACCGGGCGTCCTCGGCGACGATCACGGCTCGAACCATGCTTTTGGGAATGGCCTTGATCGACACCGGGTTCCAGCGAAGCTTTGGCCAGTCCTCGTGCCGGTACTGCTCGAACTCGTAACTGCTAATGAAGCTAGAGCGGTGGATCGGACCTTCTGAGTACAGCTCCCAGTTCGGCCAGATCCCGACCAGGTAGCCAACGTCCATCATGATCAGAATCGGCAACAGTCGCCAACTCCAGCGCAGCAGGCGTGTGACGATTGGTATGCGAAAGAATGAGCGAATTCGTCTCAGGAACCGGGAAGCCATCGTCTACCCCAGCCGCCCGAAAAACGTCATGCGCGCGGACTCCGACAGCGATATGCCGGGCTCGGTGTTGTAGGCAAGCACCACGAGCATTCGGGTGCGCTTACCTGTTACCGGAGTGACACGGTGCATAGAGTTACGCCCGCGAAACATTACGAGCGTACCGACGTCCATCGATAGCGTGTTTGTTGCCACTTTGTCATCGAGAATTTCTCCGGATAGCTTATAGTTCATTTCGCCGTTTTCGGCATTGCGCACATCCTTCACATATTCAAATGTGCCCCCGCTTTCCGGTGATTGAATCATCAAGGTAATGGCAAAGGACGAATTATCGAAATGCCAACCGAGTTCCTGTCCCTCGCTCGCATAGTGGAGGTTGATCGATGACAATGCATCGGCGTACTCGTGTAGCTCTTCTTCATCGAGAACGGCACACGCAAACTCTCGAAACTCCAGCGCATCATAAATCGAGCGCAGTGCCGAGTCGGCCGAAATCTGGTCAGTCGTAATACACCCTTTCGACGAAGAGACTTCCCGATTGCGAGGGTGGTCGGCGGGATACTCCGGGTCGGGCGGCGTCAGGTATATGTTGTGTTTGTTTGCCGCGTAGTAGGCGAGGTGCTGGTTTCTGATTCCGTCGCTTTGAACCGATGCAATTGCCGCCGGCTTTAGAAAATCACGCATTACCAGCACCCCGTTTTCGTTCAAGGTGCGTTTGCACTCGGAACGAAAATCATCGTTCTGCAAGGGATAGAGCTCCAGATCGACTATGTCTTCCAGTGGCGGGTGCATTTCAATATTGTCGCATGACTGGTGATGGACCGTGTTCTACGCGTGGTTCTTCACCCTTTCTAATCCTCTTGCGGAATGAATTGCTCCTCCCCGGGTGCGTCACCGAGATACCGGAGCTCTTCGAGTTGTGGTTCCGACAGCGGATAGATTTTGCCAATAACACAGCCACGTATCGTGTCGAAGCCTGCGTACAATAACCGGGCATTGACGCGTATATCGACCATGCCAGATGTCCATGTCGGGCTCCTCAACTCCGAACACAGGCCGCGAAACTCGATCAGGAAATGGCTGTTGCGCGCTGGAACGACGACAAAAAAGTCGTTTACGTACAGATACTTGATCTGGTCGTGACGGTGTATCTTGTCGACCTCCAGCAGTTCACTGGCGACGACAAAATCCCGCACCGCTTCTATTTCCTTGCCCGGGCTTTTCCTCGTGACCGGAGCCGAACAGGCGCAAAGAGCCAGCGATGTGATGACTGCGA
>CAYLTW010000247.1:0-2121 GCA_964386735.1 uncultured Woeseiaceae bacterium | reverse complement strand
ATTGTGCATTGTCTGTCATTTCCTTCGTTCCTTTTCTACGCGGTTGTCAACCCGATACGTGAATCCTAACCGGCTTTTGGCTGTTCGTCAAGGCAATTTCTGCACCAAATTTCACCAATCGCTTTGTTGTTCTGAGTGCGGCTGGATGCTTCGATTATTTCCCATCCGCTGTACAAGTCACGAATCAGCGGATGATCGTCGTAGCGAACTACGATCGTCACGAGTTCAAACCGTGCAAGCATATCTCGCAAGTCGCGATGATCGGATTGGGTGAACGCATGTAGGTAGTTCCGTCCGGAGTCGACCCACGGAGGATCACAGTACACTCCGCATTCTGCATGATCGGCAACCTTCGGCAGCAGCTCGCGAAAGCACACCGACTCCCATTCGCAACGCTCGAATTGTGCTGCCCATTGTTTCAGATCGTTTGCGGCCGCACGGATTCGACTTGAGTTCGTTCCGCCGCTGGCGGTGCGCCGAACGCTCGGCATCCACCCGTGATCCGTTGTTCCGCCTTTCCCTTTGCGGCAAATCCAGCACATAGCCCAGTACGCCCATGCGCGGTCAATGTCGCTCGAACCCTCCAGCGCCAACGCGGCACTAATGAGTTCGACTGGATGGGATAGCGTATGCTGGCATCTGTCGATCAGCTGTTCCTTCAGCGATCCCGACATCACGCGATAGAAGTTTATTGCCAGGCCGTTCAAGTCGTTTGCGACGATGGCACGCGCTGTTAGATGCGGCAGAATCGATGCGCCACCAACGAACGGAATTGTGACGTGGCTGCAATGGTTGAGCATGGCCGCCAACTGCTTTGCGACCTCGCTGTCGCTCCCGAAGTACGATAGTGCAGATTTTGTCTTCATTTCGGTAGCTCCTTCACGTCCCAAAGTTCATCCGGTATCCGCCCCTGCTGGCCTGGTTTCAGGGCGGAGTCCTGTTTTACAAAACACGGCACGCCGGCCCGGCTGCACTGGTCCGCGACGTCGGCAATCCACTCGATTTTGCACGGGCGTCGGTGGGAGCCGGACTCACCGCCGATTACTACCCAACCGATTTTGGCCGTAGTCAAAGATCCGCACGTCCCGGCAAGCGTGTTCCACGGGTCGAGCGACACGCCCTGCCTCGACAGCATCATGCCGGTATTCCGCAATTCGAGATTCACTGATCCGATCATTGGTTCAATCGATACCCACAGCACAGGTGACAGATCGCGGCACCTGAGCAGTTCCGGAATCAGTTTGTCGGCCGTTTTCTGGTCGGATACCGAACAGCCGAGCCAGATGTTTTCTACCCTCTCGGTCACGCCTGCCATCATTCTCCGGATGTTCTCCGGCCGTTTCGTCAGTAGCAGCCAGTCCAGATTTGACGTCTTTTCAATGAGGCGAAAGAAGTCGGCTCGCATGTTGTCCATTGTCAGCGTCATGTTCGGCGCGATTTCGACTCGGGCGCCGCGATGATCCAGAATTGGCCCCGACCAGTCCTCGAATGGGTCCGACAGGTCCCAGAGTACGCGGGGGCGGTCAGGCTTACCCATCCCGATCTGATCGCTTCGGTCGCGAAATGTCGTACTCATCATGTGCCAATAATCGTCCAGCTCTCTCCGGGCAACCGCGTCCCACTTCAGGGGCTGCCCCCAGTACGCGTCAGTCGCCCGTATTCGCGTACCGTTCGGCCCCCACGTTCCCATTACGCTCGGAAACCGTTTGGCCAGCGCTTCGGCGAAACAGTGATGGCACCCCGGCGCAACTTTCGTGCAGCCCCGCCAGCCGGACCACGAGTGATCGCAATAGCTGATCGATGTATCCTTCATGACGTCTTTTCCTTTCTTATGTCAATTCATGTACCGCCATTTACTTTCTCCTTTTCGAGTTCAATTTGTTCTGCCACCTCGCTCCGATGAATAATCACATCCGCTGGAGCATCAATCCCAATTTTTACGCAGTTGCCTACGATACGAACAACGGTTATCGTGACATCTCCGCCGATCCGGATTTTCTCACCGTGCTTCCTCGAAAGTACCAGCATGTTTACCCGACCTCCTTCCGAAATAGAACCATAGTATCTTCACGCCGTCAATCACGATTTCGTTTTTCATTTTCTTCTCCGATAAGTTCGACC
>CAYLTW010000246.1:0-2163 GCA_964386735.1 uncultured Woeseiaceae bacterium | reverse complement strand
TGGATTACCTGGCGCGGTTTGATCGTGCCAGCATCGCCATGCAGGTTCGCTCGAAGATCATCGAGCAACTACCGGACGGTATACCAAGACAGGAAGCCATTGCTGAAACACTGCACGTGAGCCTGCGCAGCCTGCAACGACGGCTAAAAGAGGAAGAGACCAGCTTCAAGGATCTGATGGAAGACACGCGCAAGGCACTAGCGGTACAGTATCTGCGCGAATCTCACCGTAGCATCGGTGAAGTCACCTACCTGCTGGGTTTCTCCGAACCCAGCAACTTCACCCGCGCATTCAGGCGTTGGACGGGAAAGTCGCCTGCAGTATTCAGGACGAACCCCTAGTTTTCACCTGCTCTATGCCACATGTTGCCATACCTCTTTTTCCGCATCTCCGCTCAGCTGGACATCCCACCAGCCGAACATGCCCAGGCACTCATCCTCATGTTAGCGCCGCATGAGAACGGCATTGAAATGCTGAGCCAAACTGCAACCAGGAATCACGAAAGCAGCTTCTCCACTATGGAGTAGTTCGGCGGCCCGGGAATTCTATCCCTGTATTACAGGGGTTTGATACGTATGTTGCGAAACAGCATCCTGCCTTCGTGACACTGCAGCCCAACAAAGTGGGGGACCGATGTCTGTCCACGTGCGGGATCACTGTTAGTAAAATCAGCCACCAGGTTGCCGTTGAGCTTAACCGTGTAGCGTTGACCCTTCACCCGGATCTCGTATGCGTTCCATTGGCCCGGCGGTCTGGCCGGTTGCTGGGTCAAAGCCTGCTCCTCGATGCCGTAAATAGCACCCGTGCGGTGTACTGCGGCTCCATCCGGCTCAGCCAGTTCATCGATCTGCACCTCGAAGCCAAACTGTGTGGCCACGTAGGCCGGGTTGATATAGCCCTTGCTGAACGGATCTGGGAAGCGCAGTAACACACCGGAATTATCTTCCTCGAGCGTGCTCATCCAGTCCAGGCGCAATTGGTAGTCATCCGGCATCGGCTGTGTGCACCAGAACATGCCAATGTCTTCAAACGGCACAGCCTCCAGTACCCCTTCAACCGCCAGGAAGCGCCCGGGGCCGGCCATGCTCCAGTTGTCGGCGTCGCGTCCGTTGAACAGCGCCTGCCAACCGGCCTCCGGCGTATACAGCTCTCCGCCTGAGGCCAACTGCTGTGCCATGCGTCTGCCCATCGCCACGCCGGTCAGCATTGGATTCGGGGAACCGATGGTTGGTAGCAACGCCGGGCCCCTCGTTCATGCCACCCAGTTCGATCAATTCATCCGCCGGGATCACTTCAGCGCGAATGAACCCTTTTTGTAAATCGGTATGGATTGCTCCGGCAGCCTCATGGGCTGTACCGCCGCGCCGCAATGTCCAGGCGCGCACTTCGTCATCGCCGACTGTAAAAAAAGATTGCAGTTGCAGCAGGTCGTAAGACAGACCGATCATTACCCTCAGGCTGAGTTCTTCGATGCCGTACTCGTTCATGAAAAGGGCCGCGTCTTCGGGCGGGAGCTGCGCGATTTCCATTTCGAGCTTACCCTGCAAAGAGACCGAATCATGATCGAGCTCAATGGCAGGAGCGGCTTGCCCCTCGCCCAGGTTGAAAACCGTCAGGATGGGTTTGCGGGTTAGCAGGCCATAGCTGGAAAGTTCCTTGATCTCGTCAGGGGTGAATTCCATGGAACGCAGCGGTTCACTCTCAGACAAAGCGGCCTGCAGCCGTTCAAAAAGCGCAATCCGCCGTTCGACCACGGTTTTATCAGAGCCGCCCTTGCGCCATTCGTCGGCCAGACGTTCCAGCTTGCGCTCGACCGCGATCAGGTCGTTGAGCAGCAATTCGCTAAGCATGCTTTCCACGTCTCGCGCCGGGTCGACGGAACCGGCGGGATGCGGAATCAGTTCGCTTTCGAAGCAGCGCGCCACGTGAAGAAAGCCGTCCATCTGCGCCAACTGGTTGAGCAGTTGACCGGAGATACCGCTTTTGGCCGCGCCGCCTTCCAGCCCGGCGATGTCGACATAGGTGACTTTCGCGTAGGTAGTCTTCTTCGGATTGAACATGCCGGAGAGCTTATCTACGCGCGAGTCGGGCACATCCACCACGGCGGTGTGCGCTTCGAAGCGCCCGGCTGACGCGGTTGTGGGAGTATCGCCTCGCGTCAGG
>CAYLTW010000245.1:0-2166 GCA_964386735.1 uncultured Woeseiaceae bacterium | reverse complement strand
AGTTTTAACACTTGAAACGAGCGTCCGCAACGCAGGGTTATCCTTATGATCGTTAAGTTCAACAACGGATCTTTCCGTCCAGCGTTCCGCGTCATATCGGGAGCCGTATTTTTTGGTTTTGTCGGTTTGTCTTTGTCCGGGGCGCACAACTGTTAGTCTTTTCATATGAGAAATCAGGCTGCGGCTCCGGACAAGAAACACCGCTTTACCGTCGCACCGGCAATCGCGTTCGCTGTAGCAATCCTCAGCGGCACGGCCCCTGTTTATGCCAGCGAGGATCATATCGACGAGGTTCTCGTCACTGCGATGCGTCGTCCGGTCGCCGCAGCAGACGTCTCGGCGGCCGTTTCGATCGTGCATGCTGACGCTGTGCGTGCACAGAAGCTGATCACCGATGCACTCGGGGGTAGCCCCGGCGTGTTCTTACAACAAACGACGCCAGGGCAGGGCTCTGCCATCATCCGCGGCCAAAAAGGCTCGTCGATTCTGCATCTCGTCGACGGCATGCGGCTCAACAATGCGATCTTTCGTAGCGCACCAACCCAATACCTTGCTTTGGTTCCGGCAAGCGCTGTCGAACGTATCGAAGTCCTGCGCGGTACTCCGGCATCCTTGTATGGCAGCGACGCCGTCGGCGGTGTCGTGCAGGTTGTGACCCGGGTGCCGCGCTTCGAGTCGCAGGAGTCCGAAATCCGCGGCGATGTGCTTGCCGGGTTCGACACCGCTGAGCAAGCCCGGACGCTTCGCGGTACTTTGGATATAGGCAACGACAGTGTCGTTACGTCTGTTTCTGCCGAGTACCTGAAGACCGGCGATCGCAAAACAGGTGGCGGGCAGAGGATTGGCCCGAGCGGCTACGAATCGAAGGCCGGCCGGTTGCTGATCGCGGTAACGCCGGATGACCGCCGGACGTGGTTGTTCGATGTGCACTTTCTCGAGCAGCCGATGACACCGCGCGTCGATGAACTCGTTGCTGGTTTTGGTCAGTCGGAACCTTCGTCATCCGAATATTTCTTCGCACCCAACCGGCGGCTGTTCGCCCATGTGCGTCACGACCTGGCCGGCGGGCCGTTGAATCTGGACTGGCGCTTTGACGCGTCGTGGCAACGAATCGACGACGATCGCGTGACAAGAAACTTCCAGTCTTCGACGCGACGGCTGGAGACTAACCGCAGTGACCTGTCCGGACTGATGATTTCGGCGTCGCGATCCGCACCCGCCACATCGTGGATCGTCGGCGGGGATTACTACCACGATCGTGTTTCGAGCAGTCGTTTGACCCAGAACGTCGCAAGCGGGCAGACGCAGGAAGTTGCAGCGCGTTATCCCGATGGCTCCAGCGTCGATCAGGCCGCGATATTCGCCAACGTCGAGCACCAGGTATCCACTCGCAATACTTTCAACGGCGGCATTCGCGTGACCACGGTCGGGATTGACCTGCCGCAGACTTCAGTGTCGCCTGGCACGTCCGTTACCGTCACCAACGGCAGCGGCGATATCGGCTGGTTGTACGATCTGTCCGGTTCCTGGCAAGCAGTTGCCAACGTCGGGCTCGGCTTTCGCGCCCCGAACGTGTTCGATCTTGGCACGCTGGGCAATCGTCCCGGCAATCGATTCAGCATTCCCAATACCAACCTGGAATCGGAGCGGGTCCTGCAAGGGGATGTCGGCGTTCGCTACCGTTCGGAACGGCTGCAACTGGAGCTCATGTTATTTTCCCTGCGATACGATGAGCGCATTACATCAGTGCTGACCGGCGGCGTTACCGTTGACGGGCGTGACATCGTGCAAAGCGTCAACGCAAACGACGCTACCGTGAGAGGCGCGGAGATGGGTATCGAAGCTCGCTTAGGCGCGAATTTCGACCTGCTTGCGGTACTCAATTACACATGGGGTGAACAGAATATTGGCGCACAGTTCGAGCCCGCCGATCGCATCCCGCCCCTGAGCGGACGCCTGAACATCGCCTGGGACAATGGCGGTGCCGTTCGATTCAACGCCTCCGCACATTTCGCTGCGGTACAGGACAGACTCAGTGCGCGCGATGTTCGCGACAACCGTATCGATCCAAATGGTACGGCGGGCTGGGGAATAGTCGGAGTCGGCGCAGACTGGCAACCCAATCACGACTGGACGCTAACGATTCGGGCCGACAACGTTCTGGAC
>CAYLTW010000244.1:0-2170 GCA_964386735.1 uncultured Woeseiaceae bacterium | reverse complement strand
CGAATTCGCCCGCGTGGCGGGCGCCTACAGCGCGACGCGTCTTAACCGCCAGCTGCCGCTTGCGCTGCTTGCAACTGGCCAATGAACGGATTGGCGAACGCGAAGAACAACGCGACACCCACACCAATCATCGCAACAGCATCCAGCAATGCGACGACGATGAACATCTTTATCTGCAGCATCGGTGCCAGTTCCGGCTGACGTGCAGCGCCTTCAAGAAAGCGGCCGCCGAGCAGACCCATGCCGATACCAACGCCGAGGGCGCCGAGACCGATCAGAAGTGCGACAGCAATTGCCGTGAGGCCAATAACAGTTTCCATCAGTTTCTCCTACCGTGGACTTCGTCCAACTTGTTGAAATGTAAAAATAAAGTAATTAATGCGATTCCGATGCCAGGCTTAAATAAACTATGGTCAGCATCATGAAAATAAAGGCCTGCAGCGTCACAATCAGCACGTGGAAAAGGGCCCAGCCGAAGTGCAGTGGCAATTGCCACAAGCCTAGCAACGCGATCAGGATAAAGATGAGTTCGCCGGCAAACATGTTGCCGAACAATCGCAGGCTGAGTGAGATCGGTTTCGCAATCAGCGCCACGCTTTCGAGAATAAAGTTAAAGGCAATAATTAACGGTGCAGCGATCAGGCCCCAGCCTTTCGTTGGTGGTGCGATCGGGTGCATCGTTAGCTCGGCGATAAATCCAGTGACGCCCTTGTTTTTGATCGTGTAGAAAATGATCAGGAAAAACACAGCGATCGACATGCCGAACGTGATGTTTACATCCGTCGACGGCACTACCTTCATATACGTAATATCGAGAGCACCCGCGGCCTTGGGAATCCAGTCGACTGGAATCAGGTCCATGAGGTTCATCAGGAACACCCAGACGAAAATGGTCAGCCCCAGTGGGGCGATCAGGCGACTCTTGCCATGGAACGTGTCCTTGACGGATCCGTCCACGAATTCGACAATAATCTCAACCAGCGCCTGGAACTTGCCGGGCTTGGCGCTCGAGGTTTTCCGTGCAACGGAGCGAAATAGCACGATGAAAATCAGGCCAAGCAACACGGACCAGAACATGGAGTCAACGTTAATGGCCATCGGGTTGCCCGCGCAGATGTCCGCTGCGTTGTCGCCGAGATTCCAAACCCACTCGCCACTGTCGGCCTTGCAGACCTGCAGGTTTTGCAAATGGTGCTGGATATATTCGCCGGAGGTTTGAGGGCCGTGTCCGCCTTCACTCGCCATGCTTGTTAACCGATTCCTGTTCGATTGTTTTTTTGTCGCGAATCAGGAAGCCCAAAAGGGGCGCCATAGCCGTGACAACAAATCCCGCAAAAAAAGGTGCTGCCGCAAGCGGTCGCACCGCGACGAAGACGATGCTGAACAACAGCACGGTCAGCGCCAGCTTTCCGATCTCTCCGATGTAGGCCGCCTGGATCAGGGCCTTCGCCCCGGGGTCCCGGCGTGGCACTGCGAGCCGCAATGCCAGGAAGCCATTTGGCAGCACCGAAATCAGGCACCCCAGAAAGGCCGAGTATCCGGCGACGTCACCAAGGTAGCCCCACAACGCGGCGGCCAGCGCCGCCCCAAGCCCGATTTGTACCGCGATAACCTTGAGCATTTTCACTGCCTCCGGCACTAAAAACGCCACGTCCAGCGGACTAGTCCGGCGGTTTGTGGCGCTTGTATTGCGGTGTTTCCAGGCGAGCCTGTATCAAGCGTGCGCATTATAGTGGCGCACCGTTGGCATGGCAACAGAAACCACCTTTCCCCGAGCGGCCTTTTGGGCCCTTTTCCCCGGGGAATATCGCGATTCTTGCCGAAACGGCAACTTCGTCGGTCCGAATCGTACGTGGGTCGAGCCCGACCATTGGCTCGTCGATTACAATCACCTTCGGCTCGTGCAGCAAGGCGGCCGCCAGGACGATCTTTTGCTTCATTCCGTGGCTGTATCGCTCGGTCATCTGATCGAGAAACTCACTCGCGTCCAGCCGGCTGATCAGCGAGTCGAGAATCCGGTCACGTCGATCGTTCGACAGGCCGTACATTTCCGAGACGAAATAGAGGAACTCCCGTCCGGTGAGTTTCTCGTACAGGAAGGGTTGATCCGGGACATACGCGAGCTGGGCCTTGGCGGCCAGGCCGTTTGAGCCGATGTGGTGACCGCATA
>CAYLTW010000243.1:0-2179 GCA_964386735.1 uncultured Woeseiaceae bacterium | reverse complement strand
GGATATTCAGTCGATGCTAATATAAGCGGTGGCTAACAGAGCATCTTCGACCCAACCCAGCCATTTGGCTACCGCAAGTAGATGTCCGGTTTGGAGATTTGCAGGAGGTACATTTGAAGCTTGGGAAGCTGAGGCCCTACCATTAGACGACACCCGCGTCGTTGGCGCCAGCCGGAGCCGCATGATACCAAAGACGGCGTCGGCGCCAACCTTCTACAGGCACACCCTGCGTAACGGCGCCAGCGCATCGACCACGCTTTGTGTGTACACCTCGCCGGTGCCGCTGCAGCAATACTTTTCGACCTCGCTGGCGAGCACGATACTGCCGGCCTGACCCGTGTCGGTCGTTGCGATCCCTTTTCCAGTAGGTTCCCTGCCAATACAAATCTGGAAACCAGCACCCAATCGCTTTAGACTTGAATTCGGTGAGCATATTTCCGCTCAAATCTGGATCGTCAAGGGCCATTGACCGAAACGGTTTGCCGTATCGGTCAGGCCAATAAATCCTCGCGCGGACCCTTATAGAACAATATTGAGTCACGCGCCTAATCGGGAGGAGTTGTCATGCCCAAGCTTATTGGTGTCACTGTACCGACCTACGCGCAGACCAGAGACGAAACGAATCAGTCAGGGGGCGAGTCATGATGATCGGTTGGCGGCGGTTTGCTGGTGCTCTGTTCGCGGTTCTGGCTCTCGGTCTGTTGGCGGCACTGGCCACGGCGAAGACTCGCGACAAGGGCTACGATTGGCCGCGCGGCGAGGTCGGTGAGCTGCTGGAACGGGTGTGCAAAGCATCGCGGCGTTGCTCGGCGGCGCCGTCGAGGCGCACCGATCCGCGCGGCGAGCTAGTCGATCGGCTGCGAGAACTGCCGACCCTGACCGACGGTCACACCAGGGCCGACAAGGAGCGGTTGCGCCGCCTCGACAGCGAGCCGCTCAAACAGCTCGGGTACGCGCTCGACCGGGCCGTCGATCTGATGGGCAAACATCCGCGCGGTCGGGGTCTGGACCGCGGCAAGCGCATCGACCTGATCGGTGAATGGCTCGTCGTCGAGTACGAAGCGGGGTACTGGTCGACGCTGCCCGACGATCTGGCCGCGTACGAGCAGGCGATCGGTTCCATCGGTCAGTCCGGCCAGGGCGTGCAAGTGTCGCTGAACATCGACGTCAACAACTCCTGGGCCAACGAGCCGACTTTTTTGCTGGACGCCTCCGCGGGTGTGTCGAACGGGCCGGCGACCCACTTTCGCATGTGGTGCGATCAATGCGGGACGATCACGACCGGGGATGACTGGGTCGAGTGGTCGGAATGGAAACCGCAGATCGTCGTCACCGGCGACGGTTACAAGAACATCTGTATCCAGGTGCGCGCCGATCCGTATCAGGGCAACTTCGAGAACATGGCGATCGACTGCGATGAGCTCGGTACGCCACCGTCGCCAGCGGACGACGATGACGACGAGCCCGTCGCCGAGGCGAACAACCCGGTGCAGCGCTGTTTCGGTGCCATCGGCAATCACTGCGGAGCGGCCGACGAGGACCTCTTCGAGTACGGCCACTGTGTGCGCATGCATCCGTTCACTCAGCCCGACATCGCGACGTGTCAGATCAACGCCGGCAGCTGGGAACACGACGAGTGCTGTATCGAAAAGCGCGTCGGCGGCAACGCGCCGGAATCCGAGCAGGGATCGTGCTCGCTGCATATGGCCGTTTTGCTGAATCAACCCTACGTTTGCGAGGCGGAATTCAACAAGGCTGTGGCACGGCTCGGTCAGTTTTTGACGTGGACACGCAACGTCGACGCCACCATCGAAAACACCACCGGTATAGTCGACTTCTCCGCCTACTGCGCCCAGGCCGGCAGTATCGTGTTCGCCAGCGAGGTCGAAAAGTATTGCTGCAGCGGCACCGGCGAGGTGTACACACAAAGCGTGGTCGATGCGCTGGCGCCGTTACGCAGGGTGTGCCTGTAGAAGGTTGGCGCCGACGCCGTCTTTGGTATCATGCGGCTCCGGCTGGCGCCAACGACGCGGGTGTCGTCTAATGGTAGGGCCTCAGCTTCCCAAGCTTCAAATGTACCTCCTGCAAATCTCCAAACCGGACATTAGCATATATGGCCCGGACGACCGGAGTTGGCCGATAATTGCCGATTAGGAACTCTGCATCGGCAAAACTTTCT
>CAYLTW010000242.1:0-2203 GCA_964386735.1 uncultured Woeseiaceae bacterium | reverse complement strand
GTTGCGCTCTACCTGTCCTTCAGCCGCCACAACATCGACTATTTGTCTTTTGCGATGGCGGCCGTGTTTTTCGTGATGTCCGGGTTGTCGTACAAACGCTTTCGCGATGCCGGTGTGGGTTCTTGCTAGCGCAATAACTCATGGTCGGGCGGCAGTTTGTGCGTCACCCATTTGGCCAGGCGATGCCGCATGGCAGGCATGCTCAACTGATTCGCGGGCAAAGGTGCTATCGCCTTATCGTGAACCAAAAGACGATATGCGTACTCGATCTTGTCATTGTGGGAATCAGTGGCTTCGAATTCGACAATGCCTCGCTTGAGGGCGCCGTCCATCACGACGCGTAGCGCTTCCTTCAGCAGGGCCGCCTCGTTCTTCATCTTTTTTGTCACGTGAAATCCCTGTGCGGGCTCATCGCGCACCCCTTACTTTAGTCAACGCACATTATAGTAAATACTCAGGATCGCTGTAGAAAAACGACTGCGCCAAATGTCATTGACTGCAAAAACTGCTTGTCAATCATCCGCCTTGAGCGCGGCATCAAAAAGCGCCTCGGCGATGTCTTTCGGTGAGGCATTGTCACCGTTGGTGAGGACAATGACTGCGAGACCATTGCCTGCATCGATGAGCAGATGCGAGCGATGCGCAGCAAACCAGCCATCGTGCCGTGCGACTGTGTGGCCAGCATATCGCTGAATTTTGAGTCCGAGCCCCCAACCGGAGGCCTGCCGTTCGCGCATCCGGGCACGCATACGTTTGGACAGCACATCGTCGCCGCCGTAGCCGAGAAGGAAACGGGCAAAGCGACCGAGGTCGCTCGCGCTGGCGTATATGCCGAACGCCGGCGTCATGGCTTTGGCATTGTGGTACATACGGACGTGGCGATCGCCGATTTTCTCGCCGACGCCGGCAAACGGATGCTCTTCGCTCGGAATGACTCTGCCCGGCGGCGAATAACCGATCGCGATATCCTCAACCGGCCCGGGTGACCCTGCAGAACGCATTCGCAGTGGCTCGAGTACGCGAGTGCGCAGTGCGTCGCTGTAGGTCTGTCCCGAAGCTTGCTCGATAACCGGGCCGAGTGCCGAATAAGCAATGTTGGAGTAGTGAAGTTCGGTGCCCGGTGGCGCGAGAAGTTCTGCGCGACGAAGGTGGCTGGCGAGTGCATCTGCATCGGGAAACTCTGCAGTGAACCAGTAATCGAAATCGCCTTCCCGCGTGAGACCGGAGGCATGCGTGAGAATGTGAGACACACTGATGGCCGGTGTCGGCTCGCCGGAAGCGACGGCAATCCCGTCAACGGTGTCGACTAATGATAACTTGTTCGCCTCAATCAGATTCAGCGTCAAAACGGCCGTGAACACTTTGGATAGTGAGCCGACATAGAAAACCGTATCGGCGCTCATTGCACGGCCCGTTTTCAGGTCAGCGAGGCCGCTCGCTCCGGCATAGATCACGTCGTTACCTTTGATCACCACGGCGCTTACGCCGGGAACATCCTGCGACTCACGGAATTCATCGACAATCGATTGCAATGCCGGATTGGCGGTTGCGCCAAGGGCGGTCAGGATCAACGCTGGGTTCATTTCCCGATATTACATCCAAAGCGGCCCAAACAGCCCGGGAAACGTGTTATTAGAGATAGCATGAAGAAGCAATCCCCGGCACCCCCGCGAATAATTATCTCGAAGCATCATGATAAGTTGGGTGAGTACACGGTTGACGACAAGAAAGTACTGATTGGCCGCTCGGAATTTTCCGATATCGTGATCGAGGATCCGTTCGCGAGCAAGTTGCATGCGATGCTGCTGATTTACTCGGATGCGCTCGTGCTGCTCGATCTGAACAGCGCAAACGGTGTTACGGTCAACTCCGTTGAAACCGAATGCGCCGTTTTGAATGAAAACGATATCATCATGATCGGTCATCATCGGCTCAAGGTCGAAAACGCGCCCGAGTTGGGCGAGGAAATGCAACGATTACTGGAGTCGAAAGACACTCTCAAGATGCGAAGTATCCTGGATGTGCAGCGGCTGAAGGAAACACAGCGCAGGCTGGTTGCGATACAGAACAGGGAGCCGCGTTAACCGGCGTGCGATCTAGACAACGAAGCGATGGCGGCACACAACAGGCCGGTAGCCATTACGGTCGTTTGCAGACCGAACATCGCTGAACCCAGGCCGACAACCAGGCTGCCGAGGGCTGT
>CAYLTW010000241.1:0-2208 GCA_964386735.1 uncultured Woeseiaceae bacterium | reverse complement strand
GAATGCCGCCTCAACGTTGAGCATTTGCGCCGCTTTCCCCATGCCTTCTCGGGCGGACAACGCCAGCGCATCTCCATCGCCCGGGCACTGGTCGCCAACCCCAGTTTCATGGTGGCCGATGAAAGCGTCGCGGCCCTCGATGTCTCGATTCAAGCCGACATCCTCAATCTACTGAAATCCCTGCAACAACAACACGGCCTGACCTTCCTGTTCATCTCCCATGATCTGAGCGTCGTCGCGCATGTCTGTGACGTGGTGGCGGTGATGTATCTCGGCCGGCTTGTTGAGATGGCGCCGACCCGCAAACTGTTCGCCAAACAGCGCCATCCCTATACCACTGCCCTGCTTTCGTCGATCCCATCCCTCGATCCTGACCATAAACAAACGGCTATAAAACTTGAAGGTGAAATTCCGAGCCCGCTTTCGCCGCCGTCCGGCTGCCGCTTCCATACCCGCTGCGCCTACGCTCAGGACCGCTGCAAATCGGAAATGCCGCAATGGCGATTGATCGATGACGAACACTTTGTCGCCTGCCATTTCGCCGATGAACTGGATCTTTAGAGTCCCCGGCTGGATCTCGATTTGAAATCGGCAAGCATTTGGAGTAAAAACCGGGCATCGCTCCGATCACGACAAGCATAGAAAAGAATCCGCTATGAGCACACCCATGAATGTCCTGTTTATCACCGCGGATCAGTGGCGCGGGGATTGCCTCTCAACGGTCGGTCATCCGTGCCTGCGGACCCCGCATCTGGATCGCCTCGCGGCCGAGGGGGTACTGTTCACCCGGCACTTCGCACAAGCCACGCCCTGTGGCCCCAGCCGTGCCAGCCTCTATACCGGGATGTATCTGCAAAACCACCGCTCAGTGCTTAACGGCACACCCCTGGATGCCCGCCACAGCAACGTCGCTCTGGAAGCCCGCAAGGCCGGTTACGATCCGGCGCTGTTCGGCTATACGGACATTAGTGTGGATCCACGCCACCACACCCCCGGTGATCCCGCGCTGCGAACCTACAATAGCGTGCTGCCGGGTATGACACCGGTGGTGCAAGTCGATGATCATGCCTTACCTTGGCTCGCGGATTTGAAGACCAAGGGATATACGATAGCCGAGGGGATGCTGGGGGTTTTCCAGCCCCGGGATATCGGCGCCGAGGCTGACCGTCGCGGCCTTACATTCGCACCCGCGCAATACAGCGTTGAGGACAGCTACACCGCCTTTCTCACCAACGAACTCATCAAGTACCTTTCAGTTCGCGAAGACCAGCCGTGGTTTGTGCATCTGTCTTACCTCGCCCCGCATCCGCCATTCGTCGCACCGGACCCATACCACGCTATGTACGATCCCGCTGATGTACCCAGGCCGGTGCGCGCCGCAACGGTGGAATGCGAGGCCGCCCAGCATCCCTATCTGAATTACCACCTCCACAATCAGAGAGGCTGGGGCATCCGCTATGACCATGATTCGAAAAACAACCTGCAATTTAGTGATCAGGATGTACTGCAGGCACGCGCGACGTATTACGGGATGATGAGCGAGGTGGATTTCCATATCGGCCGCCTGCTGACGTACCTCAAGGAAACCGGTGCCTATGACAATACATTAGTGGTATTCACATCGGATCATGGCGAGCAACTCGGCGATCACTGGCTGTTCACCAAGTATACTTATTTTGACCAGTCGTTTCACATTCCGCTTATCGTCCGAGATCCGAGGGCCGCGGCGCAACAGGCCCGCGGCCGTCAGGTGGATGCATTCACCGAAGGCGTGGATGTCATGCCAACCATTCTCGACTATCTGGGCGTGCCGATACCGAGTCAGTGCGACGGCGAAGCACTGACGCCATTCAACCAGGGGCTGACACCCGCCGGCTGGCGGACCGAGGCGCACTGGGAATTTGACTTCCGGCGCGCTACCGATGCCGACGGCAACAGCGCCCTGGGACTCAAACCGGATCAGTGCGCGCTGAACGTGCTGCGCGGCGAGCGTTACAAGTACATACACTTCACGGCACTACCACCGCTGTTGTTCGACCTGATAGAGGATCCGGGCGAATTCAGGAATCTCGCCGAGGAACCCGCTTATCAGTCCATCGTGCTCGAATACGCCCAGAAGATGCTGAGTTGGCGTATGAACCACGATGAGCGGGTACTCGCAAACACCCGTCTCACACCCGACGGTGTGATGGAACGCAAAATGCCGCG
>CAYLTW010000240.1:0-2221 GCA_964386735.1 uncultured Woeseiaceae bacterium | reverse complement strand
GCGTACTGACCGTTCATTGCGAGCAGGCTTTCGTGATTCCCTTGTTCCAGTATTTCGCCATTGTGAATGACAATGATCTGATCAGCAGCGCGGACCGTTGAGAAACGATGCGAAATCAAAATCGTCATCTTGGTATGGCTCTCGGAGCGGAAATGATCAAATATCGCCGCTTCCGACGCCGCGTCCATGGCGGCAGTTGGCTCGTCAAGCACCAGAATGTCCGCATCGCTGCGCATGAAAGCCCGTGAGAGCGCTATCTTTTGCCACTGTCCCCCCGAAAGCTCACGGCCGCCTTTGAACCAGCGACCCAGTTGTGTTTTGTAGCCATCGGGCATTTTCTCGATGAACGGTGCGGCCATTCCCGTCTTGGCCGCCATCGCCCAGCGCTCGGCATCGTCTATGTAGCGGACATCCCCGGCGCCGATATTTTCACCGACGGAAAACTGAAATCGGCCAAAGTCCTGAAAGATTACGCCGATGCGCTGACGGAGAGCTTCCACGTCCCATTTCTGCAAGTCCAGTCCGTCGAGCATGATATGACCGTCTGTCGGGTCATAAAGCCTGGTCAGCAGTTTGATCAGTGTTGTCTTCCCGGATCCGTTTTCGCCGACCAGCGCCAGACTCGCACCCGGAAAAATCTGGAAACTAACGTTTTTCAGCGCTTCGCCTTTCGAACCCGGGTAAACGAATGACACGTTCCTGAATTCGAGACCTTGCTGCGGCTCCGGGCCTTTTTTTGCTTCGCCCAGGCGCACCGGTACGGCCTGGCCAAGATAGTCATACAGATTAGACAGGTAAAGGTTGTCCTCATACATTCCGCTTATAGCCGACAAGCTTGCGGCAACAGCTGTTTGGCCTTGCCTGAACAGCACCAGGTACATCGTCATTGCGCCAAGTGTTATTTCGCCGTTGATCGTCGTGACCACGATCCACGCGTACGCGCCGTAAAAGGCAGCCGTCGATAACAACCCAAGCACAAAGCCCCAGCCGTCACGGCGCAGGGTCAGCCGCCGGTCTTCGACAAAAAGCTTGTTGAAAATATCGCGATACCGCTGCAGGAGCCGAGGTCCAAGCTGGAAAAGTTTGACCTCTTTGACACCATCCTCACGGGCGATGACAGTTTCCAGATACATCTGCATTCGGGTTTCCGGCGAGCGCCAGCGGAAAAGCCTGAATGCGTCACCCGAGAATTTCGCCTCGGCGAAAAAGGAGGGCAGACCGGCGCCGATTAAAATGACGACGGCCCACGGCGAAAACGCAAACAACAAGACCGCGTAACTGGTGAGGGAAATCGCATTTTGCACAAGCCCGAAAGTGCGGTTCACCAGGCTGAGCGGGCGCCTTGAGGCCTCTCGCCTTGCCTGCGTCAGCTTGTCGTAGAACTCCGAATCTTCGAAATTCGCAAGCTGAAGTGTCAGGGCCTTCTCGAGAATCATTACATTGACGCGCTGGCCGAGGAGGGCGCGCAACAAGGACTGACTAACCGACAGCCCACGCTGACTGGCCGCAACCAGAACGACAACGGCAGCTTCCAGTAGAATCAGCCACAACACTCGACGCGTGTCGGGAGCGGCCGATGCCATCGCCGCGACCACGCCGTCGACAATCAGTTGTCCAATGTAGGCGATTACGGCGGGTAGCACACCTGCGACCACTGTCAGCAATGCAAGTGTAACCGTTAGCGACCGGCTTGTTGTCCACACAAGATCCAGAGCGCGGCCGCTGTATACAAATACGCCCAGGAAGCGCTTGGGAAAACTGACGGCAGCCGGATCCTCGTCAGCCATGAGGGTTTTTGCGGGTGGCGAAATGGATGACGATGCTCACGCCAGCATCGTAAGTCATTATGGCAGTTAAGGGGACAGTTAAGGGGACAGTTACCTTAATCGGTTGGTTTCCCAACCAAGGTATCTGTCCCTTCAATTGCCTAGTTAGCTGTGCGCCTGTTACGCCGCGACGTCAGTGAGATGGGCGTGGTTTTGCCTTTTGGTTTCTTCGCGGGCCGTCCGATGAAGTAGCCTTGTGCAAGATCTACTCCCAGTTCGCCAAGCAAGGAAAACGACTCGGCGTTTTTCACGTATTCCGCGACTGTCTTCATGCCGGCCTCGCGGCCGATTTCTGCGATCAGCTTGATCATTTTCTGATCGACCGGATTATCAGGCAAGTCCCGCACGAACGCGCCGTCGATCTTGATGTAGTCAAATTGCAATTTTTGCAAGTA
>CAYLTW010000239.1:0-2236 GCA_964386735.1 uncultured Woeseiaceae bacterium | reverse complement strand
TTATCACTTTGCCGCTCGGTATCCTGATGGCCTTTATTGTCATGCGTTACCAGGGTTTGAACGCCAACATCATGTCGCTCGGTGGCATCGCCATAACCATCGGTACGATGGTGGACGGTGCGATTGTGATGGTCGAGAACGCGCACACACGCCTCGCCCAGGCAGTGAAGGAACTGGGCCGTCAGGTTACTAACGAAGAACGATGGCAGGTAATCGGTGAGTCCAGCCGCGAGGTCGGTCCGGCACTGTTCTTCTCGCTGCTGGTAATCACTGTTTCCTTCATACCGATTTTTACGATGCAGGCACAGGAAGGCCGTTTGTTTAGCCCGCTGGCATTTACCGCAACTTATGCCATGGCGTCGGCCGCAATACTGGCCGTGACGCTTGTGCCGGTTATGATGGGCTACTTCGTGCGCGGGAAAATCATTGCCGAGAAAAAAAATCCGGTCAATCGTTTGCTGCATGCAGTGCATACGCCGACGTTGACGGCGGCTATGCGTTGGCGCGGAGCGACCGTTGTTATCGCTATCTTGTTGCTGGGAGTTACCTACTATCCGTATTCCCAACTGGGCAGTGAGTTCATGCCGCCGCTGGACGAGGGCGACATTCTGTACATGCCGACTACCTTTCCAGGTATCTCCATTACAAAGGCAAAGGAACTCCTTCAGCAAACAGACAGAATTCTGAAAAGCTTCCCGGAAGTACACCACGTGTTCGGCAAGATCGGCCGTGCCGAAACCGCTACCGATGCCGCGCCGCTCTCCATGGTGGAAACGACTATTCGGTTGAAGCCTAAGGAAAAATGGCCGGATCCCAAAAAGACAACCCAGCAGCTGATGGGCGAAATGGATGACGCCATCAAATTTCCCGGCATAGCGAATGCCTGGACCATGCCGATCAAGACCCGGATCGACATGTTGTCGACGGGCATCAAGACGCCCGTGGGAATTAAAGTTTCCGGCCCGGATCTCAACGTACTGCAAAGAATTTCGCTTGAGATCGAGGAGGCCATGAAGACGATTCCGGATACGCTTTCCGCGTTTGGTGACCGGGCGGTGGGTGGCTATTACCTGGATTTCGTCATTGATCGTGAAAGTGCAGCTCGTTATGGCCTGACCGTTGGCGATGTGCAGGACGTCATTCAAAGTGCGATTGGCGGCATGAACGTTACCTGGACCGTGGAAGGGCTGGAACGTTATCCAGTCAACGTGCGATATCCGCGCGAACTGCGTGACGACCTTGAGACCCTGACGCGGGTTCTGATTCCGACGCCGACCGGCGCCCAGATACCGCTGGGTATGGTCGCGGAACTGGAATACTCTCGCGGACCACCTGTCATCAAGAGTGAGAACGCTGTCCCAAATGCGTGGATCTATGTCGATCTCAAGTCTTCGGACATCGGCGGGTTCGTGGCGACCGCGAAGCAGGTTTTGGAGGCGATGGTTGACGTGCCGCCGGGTTACACGATTGTTTGGTCAGGCCAGTTCGAATACATGGAGCGCGCCGCAAAGCGCTTGAGAATTGTCGCACCAGTAACCTTGTTGATCATCTTCCTGTTGCTGTATTTCAACTTTCGCAACATCACCGAACCTGTTGTGGTGATGATGTCAATTCCTTTTGGTCTTGTTGGCGGCATCTGGCTGATCTACATGAATGGCTACAACATGTCGGTGGCCGTGGCCGTCGGATTCATTGCCCTGGCGGGGATGGCTGCGGAGATCGGTGTCCTGGTCCTGAGTTTCATTGACACGGAGATCGGCAGACGCCGTGCTGCCAGCACCAATGCACTGTCCGTCGATGAGATCAAGGATGCGGTGTTGTCGGCGACATCCCGGCGCGTACGGCCCATCGCGATGACGGCCGTGTCCACGATGGCGGGACTGGTTCCCATCATGCTAAGCACGGCAACCGGATCGGATGTTACTCATCGTATTGCCGCGCCCATGCTGGGCGGGATGCTGACTGTACTAATTCTCAATCTACTGGTGTTACCGGTTATTTATAGCCTGGTACTGCAATTCCAGGAAAGGGGGTTTAGGTAAATAGTATGGAGGATTCATCATGAGCATTAGAAGAATCACGGCCATCGTGCCGATCAATATTCTGGAAACGCTGGAGAAACACTTGCGCGGGTGCGGAGTACCTGGCGTCACGGTCGAACACGTTCAGGGCTACGGCAGGCATCCGAATTATTTTCGCCGTGACCTGATGAAGGAAAACGCCAAGCTCGTGTTGT
>CAYLTW010000238.1:0-2241 GCA_964386735.1 uncultured Woeseiaceae bacterium | reverse complement strand
CTTGAATTTGAGCTGATCCGGCGCAAATCGCATAGTGTCATCCATCGTTACCTCAATAGTACGAGTGACTTTGTCCGGATCTCCTGGCCGGCCCGCCTCAGCTTCGTGGCTGTCGTGTGACATGCCACTCATATCGCTGGAACCGTGTTGCTGTTCCATGGTGTGCCCGCCGCTCATTTCATGATCGCCACTCGCCATTGCGAATGCAGGTAGCGCGCCAAGAACCAGAATCGAAATTGTCTTTTTCATATAAGCCTCTCTGCTCGTCAGGATTATCCTGATGGCGCAAAAGATAACAGCAAGCCCCTTTCTCCGACGTGACGGAAGCATTACAATTTTGTAATGGTTCCGTCATCTTCCTGCCACCCGGCGCCGAGTAGCATGATAACGGATTACACGCCTTTCCCCGATACCGAAACGCATAATGTGAAAAACAGATGAAACTACTGATCGTCGAAGACGAAAGCAAGATTGGCAGCTATTTGCAACAGGGGCTTTCCGAAGCCGGATTTATGGTCGACCTTGCCCGTAACGGACTGGATGGCCACCATCTGGCTATGACCGAAACTTACGATCTGATCATCCTCGACGTCATGCTGCCGGACATTGACGGCTGGACAATTCTGAAGTCGTTGCGCGAGGCGGGCCGGAACGTGCCGGTGCTGTTTCTCACTGCACGCGACACTGTCGACGATCGCGTCAAGGGACTGGAGCTAGGCGCCGATGATTACCTGGTCAAACCTTTTGCCTTTTCCGAATTACTGGCGCGGGTGCGTACCCTGTTGCGACGTGGGGTCTCCCCGGCGAACGAAACAACACTGGCAGTCGCCGATCTCGAAATCGACCTGCTGCGCCGCTGCGCCACACGCGCCGGGCAGCGTATCAAGCTCACTGCCAAGGAGTTCGCGTTGCTGGAACTGCTGGTGCGGCGCCGGGGCGAGGTACTGCCCCGCTCCCTGATCGCCTCCCAGGTCTGGGACATGAACTTCGACAGCGATACCAACGTCATTGATGTCGCTATCCGCCGTCTGCGCGCAAAGATTGATGAGGATTTTGAGCCCAGCCTCATTCATACCCTGCGTGGTATGGGCTACATGCTTGATATGCTGGACGAGACCTGATACGCGGACGATGCGGCGTCCTCCTTCACTTACGCTGCGGCTCACCCTGCTGTTTGGCAGCGTGGTGGTGGTGTTCTCCGGATTCGGCTGGCTTATCGAAGACTCGATCAAACGTCACTTTGTCGAGCAGGATACCAGCGAACTTGAGATCATCATCCAGGCTGTCGAAAAAACAATGTTCGACAGCCCGTCCGGGATTGATCTCGCACTTGTCGAACAAAGATTCGACGATATCCTGCTGGGACATCACGGCGCATCACTGTACATCACTGACCCGGATAAACAAACGCTATATGCCAGCACCGACCCGGACCCAGGTAGCTCTTTCCCAGACACGCACGGTCGACGAATACCGGGAAATTCTTTACTCGAATATCGAAGAATACGAAAACATGGCGCAGATGATCAACGACATGCTTTTCCTGGCGCAGGCGGATAATGAAGCGGGTAACCAGGATGTCACTGATGTGGACCTGGCCACTGAAGCAGGCATCCTGTTCGAATATTACGAGGCGTGGGCCGAAGAACGCGGTGTCGCGTTGACGCTCGAAGGCGCCGCCACGTCATCCGGCGACCGGCTGATGCTGCGCCGCGCGCTGGGCAACCTCATTTCCAACGCTATCCGTCATACGCCAGGCGGCGAAGTTGTGCGGGTGGAACTCAGCACATCGGAAAACGGGGGGATTTGTATTGTGGTCGAAAATCCCGGTGCGGAAATACCACCCGAGCATCTCCCCAGGCTGTTCGACCGATTCTATCGCGTCGATCCGGCGCGGCAGGAAGGCGGTACCGGATTGGGACTGGCCATCGTTAAATCCATTGTCGATACTCACGGCGGCAATCAATGGGTGGAACTGCTTATCTTCAGACCGGGCAAGTCACTTGCCACGATGCTACCGCAGCTTGCCCTCTTACCGACAGGTAGAGTTGCACTTACAAGTTGAATTCGCCCTATTTTATCCATCATTGAACTTCCTCCTGGTGATGGTGGAATGATTCCCTGACCACAGCTGAACCTGGCGAATTCACTTCAAAACAGGGCTATAAACTATATTGAGAACTTTGATCAGTGAATACTCCACCGGCTAAAGCCGGTGGCTTCGAGTTACGGCTAAAAGCC
>CAYLTW010000237.1:0-2249 GCA_964386735.1 uncultured Woeseiaceae bacterium | reverse complement strand
CCGGAATAGAACTCACGGAAAACTATGCCATGCACCCCGGAGCCTCGGTCAGCGGTCTGTATTTCTCCCACCCGCAGTCCCGCTACTTCGGGGTTTCAAAGGTGGCCCTGGATCAAGTCGAAGACTATGCCCGGCGCAAAGGCATCGCGGTTACCGAAGCAGAACGCTGGCTGGCGCCGGTGCTGGATTATTCCCCCGGCAGCGTGGATCGAGCCGCCTGATTTACCCCCAATCAATCAGACTGCAACGGAAGGCAAGTCGCAGATGCAGTGCGCAAGCACCTCGACAGCGGAATCTCTCAGACGGATGATATCGACAATCGAATGCAGATCCGTATCGACAAGCGCATCGCTGACGGCGATATCATCATCGCCCGCCTGGCAGCTACGGGCATATCCACGCCCACGCTCGAGCGTCCATTAATAATTCAGGCTAATACTCGAGGGTGATGGACCAGGAAACCAGCGTGCCGGTATCCACGGCAACGGAATCACGTACACGCAGTTGCCATTGGCCGTGTATCGATTCGCCGATGAGATCGTTGAGATCGGGTGTCGATGCGGTATCGTAGGATCGTTTGATGTTTTGTTTGGGGCCACCGGACTCGTCGTGCAGCCGTACGATCTGTCCGGAAGGTGAGACCAGATCGACCCGCAGATCGCCGATGTAGGTGTGCTCGATATCGACGTTGACGGCGATATTCTTTGCGCTACCGTCCTCGGAGATTTCTATTTCGCTGGCTATTCCCTGGACGTTGGCGTCAGGAATTTCCAGATTCGGGCTGGTTGATTGCGTCAGCATCGTAGCATGACGCTGGTAACGGACCGCCAGCGCCCAGCGTAGCAGCCGACCGACATCCTGAGAGGCGCTGTCCACGACCAGCAGCGACCAATTCCCACTGACCTCGCCTCCGGCAAGCGCCGCCAATGCCGGCAACGTCTCGCTGCTGTAGTTCGTCCGGATGTCATCGCCGTCGGCACCGGTTTGATCATGCAGGACCACTTCGGCGCCTTGCGGGGATGTCAGTGTGACTTTCAAATCACTGATCCAGCTGTGGATGATTTCCACATCCACGGAGACGGCAACAATTGCCCCTGACACATCGAAGTTCACGGAACTCTTTACACCGTTGGGGTCATTGTCGGGAATGAGTAGATTGGGGAACACTTCGGTTTCGGCGCGCGGTTGGCCTTGTGGCTCTCCGACCGTGAAGGTGATGTCTTGACCGGCGGCGCTGACTTCCGATATTACAAGGCCGGAATCCGTAGCGTCCCAGTTCCGCGATGACGGGGTGGTCATATCGGACAGCGCCGCGCCAGGCACGCCACTGAACAGATCGCCGGCATCGCCGGCATTGCGGTTGTTCTCCAGGTCGAGGCTGCCATCGGCCTGCAGGAGTGCACATTGATAGTGCTTGTTGCGGGTTCCGGCCTGCCACTCATTGGAGCCGAATATGTCGCAATGATAAACGGCTAAGCCACTCGCTGGAAGGTAGCTGTCCAAACCCATCCGGCTGCGATTTTCAATCAGGAAATACTCATTCGGCAATGTGGTTTCGTGCTTCCAGATCCTGCCGTAATCGCCGTGCCGGGCAGTGACCGTGGTGCTGGAACTGAGCGCCACGACATCGTCAACCCAGCCTGCAAGTTCGCGCAGATACGCGCACACGGGAGAAGGCGTGCGGCGATAGTCGAGCAGATTACCCGAACCCATGAGGCAATAGCGGCCGAGTCCCTGGCTGCTTTCAAGATCGCCATCGCGTTTGCCGTAGTCGTACAAATCCGGGAAGCGGCACAGCATATGTCCATTCTCATGACAGATGGTCCCAATGCGTAAATCGATTTCGTAGCTGCCGAGTCCGCTGAGTTGGTAAAAATGGGTGCCGACCGTACCGTATTGAAATTGCGCGACTGAATTGTGTGGCCACAGCCGGCCGTTGTATTGGGAGTTTCCGGCATACAGAATGTTGATCGCATCGACAATACCCTCGTTGCGGGAATCAAAATCCGCGAGATCGACATTGAATTGATTGATGGCGCCGTCAAGCGCTTCCTTCACCAGCAGGTTATTGATGTAATGGCTGCGGCTGTTTGACAACTGCACGGGTCCTACCACCGTGTTGACGTAATTGAGTTTGCCGCTTGAAACGAGATTGAAATACTCGTTTACCGAGCAATAATTTCCGCTGGCCTTATAGTTCGCGCCATTGAACATAGCGTCAACTGCGTCGCGGCTAATGCTGGTGCTGA
>CAYLTW010000236.1:0-2261 GCA_964386735.1 uncultured Woeseiaceae bacterium | reverse complement strand
GCGGTTCGGATCATCGCTGAACGCTCCAAGACAATTGAATGGGTCGGCCATCACCTCTCTTACGCCGTCAATGCGGCCGCGGTCTGGTTTGTCGCCCGGTGCCGATAACAATCCAGTATTGTGAAACTCATTGTTCGTTAACAACGGGCCGTTGTGGCACTCGGTGCATCTTGCGTCGCCGATAAACAATCTCAATCCGCGTATTTCTTCTTTACTCAGATAATCCTGATCCAGGTGATCGCCACCGTCGATGATGTGTCCGACGTACCGATCGAAGCGTGATTCCCCCGGCATCAGCAGGCGCTCATACGCTGCGATCGCCTTGCCGACGTTCGCGAACGCGCGGTCGACTTCTTGTTGTACGAGCAAGTCTGGCGGTGATCCGAACAAATCCTGATAGGCGTTTCGGTAACGGGAGACTGAGGCGACAATACTGAGGACTTGCAGCCGACTGCTGCCATGCTCGTTTGGATCTTCGAGTGGCCCGAGTGCTTGCGCCCACTGGCTGTCCTTGCGGCCATCCCAGAACAACCATGGGCTGTACGCGGTGCCGACAATGCTAGGGGTATTGCGTTTCGATGTCCCTATCGCCTGGCCTCTCGGCAGCCCATCCGTGAAGCGCCTTATCGGTTGGTGGCAGGTCGAGCAGGAGATCGTGCCGTTCGCGCTCAATCGTCCGTCGAAAAACAACTGGTGCCCGAATTCGGCAGCGCGCGGATCGTCTGCGACGGCATTTGTCGGGTCCGGCGGCAATGGCGGCAGATTTTCGATCCATAACGAGGCCATCTGTCGTGTTTCTTCATCGGTCCAGGTGGAAGGGGGCGCGAATCGTTGCCACCCTTCGTATGCAACAGCGACAAAAACGGCCGCGAGTGTTATGACCATCCAGGCCTTTGGTTTTCGCTTTGATGCTGACATCAGAGGTTCAACGGAATCGTCACGCTGTCGCGTTCTGTGCCGATGTCGATTGAAACGCGAATCTCCCAATAGCCGCGCATGTGAAATCGCATGCCTTCAATCTTGTAATTACCGTCTTCAAGAATCTCTGATACTTCGGGCGCGGTCGGAAGGCCGTGATTGTGTTTGGGCATGCCACCCTTGACTGTAATTTTCGCATTCGTGATCGCATTGCCGTCACTGTCTTCAATATGCACGATCCAACTGTGAATCCTGTTGATTGCCAAAGGGTCCAGATCGCTACGGAAGCCGACCTGAAAATGACCGGCGTCGGATACCCAGGTCTCTTGCTGTTGCGCGATTGTATTCGGCGGGACCAGCGTGCCCGCGACAAGGAGCGCTACAACAGACGCTGCTCGGCGCGCATTGCGGCGGCCCATGAACCAGTAATTCAGTTGCAGCAAAAACAGGGCCCCCAGAATCCATGGCCAGTAGCCAACGCCTGTGAAACCGACTTCGAACGGAAATACGGCCGTATATATCTTCTTCGTATCCATCTGTCGGGCGGAAATGATGCCAATATATTCGCCGTCCTCGACAAATGGCTGCAGCATCGTGAAAACGTCCGGCACAATAGCTGGTGGCTCATAACGAACCGTCACAGCGTCCAGGTCTTCGATTGCCTCGACGTCGTCGAGTCGCGCAAAGTTTCCCTTGCCCGTCACATTGCGAATGATTCGAAAGTCGATCTCAGCCTTACTAAGCCCGTCGTGCTGGTACTCCATGACAAAAACGCTTTCGCCTCTGACCGGAATGTCCTCGCAGAACTCCTGGTGCTGTCGCTCCTGTGGCACATAAATTTTGAAATGCGCCCGAAGGTAGCCGATATTGATGACGCAGAGATCGTCTTCCTCAGTGACGCCGCCGTGTGCGAACGCCGAAGCCGGAAGGGTAGCCAGGAGAATGAGGCCGACTATTAATGAGTGGCGGCAAACGGACGGGTGAATCATGGCGCTATTCTAGCCAAGCGGCGTTCACGGCGTCGTAGTTTTTCTCGTAAATTGTCGCGATACGCGGGTCGTCACCGCGGCAGCCGTTCTTGACCTCGCTGATGCACTGGGAACATCGCCGAAGCTGTGGATGAATCTTCAGGCCACTTATGATCTGGATAAGGCGGTAAGGGTCAGGCAGGTTGCCTGAGCTGGCCGGGGTGTCAAAGACATTGGCAATCGCCACGGTGATTGCAGCTGCAACGCCAGCATTTTCGAATATCGCATGCCAACCTGCCGTTCGATATACCATATGGGATCCGGTCCGAAATCGTTGAGTAGCGCCGATGACAACTCGAAATCCAATTGAAAGCC
>CAYLTW010000235.1:0-2293 GCA_964386735.1 uncultured Woeseiaceae bacterium | reverse complement strand
GAACGATATGGATTGGCACAACATCTTTATCAGATGGGTCCAGTTGAATCTTTGCATCGAGATGAAGCAGTTCGGCAAGGCGTACGGATTGAACCTGGAATGCTTCGCGAGCTTTCTGCAACTCTCTTTCTCGCAGTAACTCTTCGACAGCCGCTCGTTCAGCGTCCTCCAGATCAACTATTAAGGACACCCCCGGAACTTGAATCGTGCCGGCGCCTACTGCGCCGGAGCCCAGGCCGGCATAGCGCGAGGAGCGGTTCACATTAAGAACATTGCCGTTGGTCTCCTGAATTTGGCCCTCATGGCGATTGTAGCTGGCTCCGACGGCGACGGTCGGGAGCAACAGGACCTTGGATCGATCAACTTGAGCGGAGCAGCCGGTAACGGTAATGGCAATGAGAAGAGCCGTTAATATTCTGGGAATTACTTTGACTGGAAAAAGAAGCTGTTTCATCCGATGTTTTTCCTTATCCGGCTGAGGGACCGATTTTTGATTTAACCACGCTGTAAACACAGGGCACCAGGAACAGCGTTAAGAATGTCGAGACCAACATACCTCCGATCAGGGCACGGGCCAATGGTATCATTGCGTCGCTGCCAGGCGCCAATCGTATAGAAAGCGGCAACATAGAGACAACTAATGTCAAGGCGGTCATCAGAATGGGACGTAAACGGGTCCCGGCCGCAACCAGGGCGGCTCGGGAAGGCTCATAACCTCGGTCCCGCAACCTGTTGGCAAAATCGACAAGCAGGATGCTGTTGTTCACCACCACGCCGACCATCATCAGCGTACCCATCAAGGATTGGATGTTCAGGGTCGTGCCTGTCAGATACAGCATGACAAAAACGCCTGAGAGTCCCAGCGGCACAGCCAGCATGATTATGAGCGGATCAATGATCGACCGGAACTGTGCCATCATGACCAGGTAAACAAGGATTGCCGCGACAACAAGACCCCAGCGCAAAGCGCCGCTGCCAGTGCGCATAGTCACGACGGGACCTCGGATATTCACGCTCACTCCAAGTTCCTTATCCATTTCGGCGATGGCCTTTTCAACATCAGTCACTACGCTTCCCATGTCCCGCCCCGAGACATTCACGTAAACATCGTTTACTCTTGCGATATTGTAGTGAGCGATCTCGCCGTGGATGTTCACCCGCTTGATTTCGGCAACGTTTGACAATGGAATCGTTACAGGGCCATTCGGCCCTTCCATCGACAGCGGAAGGTTGCGGAGATCGTCGAGGGACTCCATCTCATTGTTTTCGTACTGAACTCCGATGAAAAAATCGATACCGGTCTTCGGATCCACCCAGATCATTCGTGAGCAAAAAGCGGGAACAATGGTCATCGCCACCAAATAGGACGCCCCGATGGTCATGGTTGCCGCCAACGCAAGGGGAGTAAACAGATATTTGACCATGCCCGTTAGAAAGATGGCCGGAATGAAAATCGCTAATGTGGTAACTATGCCAGCCAGAACCGGAGCGGCCACTTCCGTAGTCGCCTCGTCGGCGGCTTCGGCGGGCCCCTTTCCCATGTTGAGGTGTCGCATTATGTTTTCCACTACGACAATGCCGGCATCCACTACGGTGCCGATTGCCAGCGCGATGCCTCCGAGGGTCATGACGTTGATAGTGTTGCCCGTGAAATAAAAACCCAGCATTCCTATGACAATTGCCAGAGGCATCACCAGCAGGACCGCGAGCGAGGCCATGAATTTTCTCAGGAACAACGCGATGACCAGAGCCACGAGAAGCGCACCGAGCAAAACCTGGTATTCGAGATTGCGAATAGCGTTGCGGATATAGCTCGATTGGTCATTGACCAGTGTGACCTCCGTCGCCCTGGGTATATCCCCGCGGTCCTTCATTCTGGGGATCTCTTCGGCGAGCCCTTTCCTGATGCGGTCGACCACGGCGATGGTATTTTCGCCCGGCTCGCGAAGAAGCGGACAGTAAACACTTCGATTGCCGTTCACGCGAACGATGTTATATTGAAGCGCCGCGTCATCTTTGGCATAACCGACATCGCGAATGAAAACGGGTCGGCCGTTTCGAATAGCGATCGGCACATTGTCAATATCCTCGGTGGTGAGCAACGTGTTGACCGGGTGAATTTGATATTCGGTTTGTCCCAGTTTCATGGTGCCGCCGGCCATGACCAGGTTGGCTTCCTTCAGCGCGTTTACGACGTCAATGGGAGCCAATTGCAGTGAATGTAGCTTCTGTGGATCGACGTATACCATCATTTGGCGGAACTTGCCCCCAAAGGGATGCGGAATCTGCACGC
>CAYLTW010000234.1:0-2309 GCA_964386735.1 uncultured Woeseiaceae bacterium | reverse complement strand
TTCGTCAGGCCGTTATGACCGGCACCGATAATGATTGCGTCGTAGTTACTCATCGCAGGATTTCACGCGCGGCGTTATGTCCTGCGGCGCCCATGATATCGCCACCGGGATGGCAACCCGCAGCACACAGAAACAAGCCCGGTATTGGCGTAGTGTATTGCGCCGCTTCATACGTCGGCCGCATCATTAACAGTTGATCAAACGCTAATTCCGTGTGATGCCAGTGGCCACCGGTCACATGATATTGTTGCTCCAGATCCGCGGGGGTCAGGAACTCCCGATGGATAATTTGCTCGCGGATTCGCGGCGCATATTGAGCAATCATGTCGATGGACCGTTCGCAGATCAGGTCACGAGCAGCAGCGGTCCATCCCCCCTTTAGTCGATAGGGCACGTACATGACATGGGCCGATAGTATGTGTTGTCCCGAGGGCGCGAGCGATGCGTCGTGTACACTCGGAACGACAATTTCCATAACTGGTTTTGTCGGACACTCGCCATACTTGGCGTCATCAAACGCAAACTCGATGGCGTCCATATCCGGTGCGATTATCATTCGACCGTCCGGCCTCTCGAGCCCTTCGAAGTCCGGAAGGTCATTCATTGCGAGGTGCAACTTTGCGACATAGCCATTGCATCGCAATCGCCGAATGCGGTTCGTGAAACCGATATCGAGATATTCGACGCCGACGAGCTTCAGGAAGGTTCTTTGCGGGTCGGTGGCAGAGATAACGCGATCAGCTTCGATCGTTTCGCCGTCGATCAGCTGCACGCCTCTCACGGCCAGGCCGTCGGTGCTCCCATCAATCAATATTCGACCGACTTCGGTAGAGCATCTGATTTCAGCGCCGGATGCCGTAGCGGATAAGTTCAAAGACTGAATCAGGCGATTAACTCCGCCGGCCGGAATGGCGTGGTCGCCTCCGGACTCCCCGGCCATGCGGTACAGCATTGCGAGAACGGCAGCATTCGGTGATCGCGGCGCTAATTTCGAACCAATGAGTCCGTCCCAGCTCAATGTCGCCTTGAGGATGTCATTGTCAAAATATTCATCCATCAGGTCACGTGCCGGAAGAGAGATAACCCGCAGAAACTCCCGCATATCTTTCTTTCCGATACGGCGAATGTTCAGGCCGATATGTGCCAGGGTCATCATTTCGGCGAGACTGTTGTTGCCGATTGGCGGCATCGTTTTGAGCCAGAAAGGCTTTAGAACACCCGCAAAACGGTGCATGAGTCGAGCATATTTCTGATAGGCACCCAAGTCGTCCGAGCTGGTTCCACTCAAAGATCCCTGGTGCAGGATGACATGCTCCTGGTCGGCACTCAGCCCGATTGTTGGCAGCGTATTCGTCGTTGTGTCGAACCCATGTGAAGCGAGTTTGAGGTCGCCGGCTACTTTCTGAGAGAAGTGGCTGACTGAGTGTGCGACCGACGCGTAGAAGCCAGGATGGAATTCCCGGCCTGCGCCAAGCCCTCCTGGCGCACTGGATGCCTCAAGTACAAGGACGCGTTGGCCGCTACGTGCCAAATAGGCGGCGCAGACCAGACCATTATGACCTGCGCCAATAATGATCGAGTCGTAGCGATCCAAGCTGTCGCACCTTTACGTTTATTTGCGCAGGCTTTACGCTAATCTCTGCATGCTTGTAAGACTTCCGCGCCTATACGCTCAGGGCGCTCTCATTCGCGGCCAATATGGTGGGAAGGATGGTTACTCGTTCAAAATTCAGAACTGCGCCGTGGATGCAGGATATGCTCAGAGAGGGCTTTTCATTGCTGTCCGCTGGCCGGCTTGACGAAGCGACTGAGTGTTGCAAACGGCTGTTGGGCGCCAAACCTGATCTGGTTGAAGCACATTTTCTCGTTGGCCTGATCTCCATGGAGCTCAAGCAGAACTGGACGGCTGTCAGTGCGTTTGGTTCGGTCACGAAACTTAAAGAAGACCACGGCGCGGCGTGGGCGAATCTGGCAAGGCTATTCATGATCGCGGGACAGCCGGGCCGGGCAGACGCGGCGCTTGAAAAAGCGGTCAAACACAACGATGGCAATCCTATCGTGCTGGATCTCATCGGCGCAGTTTACGGGTTGCTGGGCGACCAGCAGGAGGCGTCGAAGTGGATCGCGAAGGCTGTCAGGAAGCAGCCGAACAGGGTGCCGTTTCTGGTCAACCAGGCGAACAACCACATGTTCCTCGGCAGACTGGACGAGGCGGAGGCCATGTTGCGCAAAGTACTCAAATCTCAGCCCGGTAATCCGCAGGCAAACTGGCTTCTGTCGAATGTTCACAAAGCAACGAATCGTGACCA
>CAYLTW010000233.1:0-2359 GCA_964386735.1 uncultured Woeseiaceae bacterium | reverse complement strand
CATGGCAACTGCGAGGCAATAGCAGGTTTCGATATCAAGAAAGGACAGTTCGGTGACACGAGCCTGGATGGCCTGCGGGCTGTTGGAGTTCTGTGGTGGCCGGGCCCAATACACGAGGGTAAGGGCAAGGCATTCACGATTGTCGACGAACGAGCCGACGAAGCGCAGCGACAAGCACTGCTGACTATCCTGAGCGGCGAGGAAACCGATCCGGGCGCCACGGTTTGGAACGTTTTCGCGTCTACGATGGAAGAGGTGTTCGACCCTGTTTTCAAAGCGATCGAGATCGAAATTGACGTCGACGCGCGGGTCGGGCGCGTATTTGTCGACGGGCTGGTGGAAAGCACCGGTGAACCCATTCGCAACCCTGTCACGGGCGAGACGCACCGCGCCCGAATCGACTTGCCGCAAAGTTTCGAGTACAGCCTCGCCGAGATGGGGAGCGCAACATTCGAGACGAAAGGACCGATCGCGATGTCATTTAAAGACCGTTACGCGCAGTTTGCTCACCTTCACCTGAACAACCACGGCGTGGTAACAAGCGCGGCCGCCTGACACGCCGACGATGAGCACATTAACCGCGACGGAATTACTGCTTCGTCGTGACCGCCTGATTATCGGTGCAGGTCTGATCGTTATTAGCCTGTTGGGCTGGCTGTACATTGCCACCGGAGCTGGAACCGGTATGAGCACTGCCGCCATGAGCACGTGGCAGTTTCCGCCGGCCGCACATGCGTCGGGCCCAGCCGCAGCGCCGTGGGCCTCATCCTACTGGTTCGTCATGGCGCTCATGTGGTGGGTCATGATGATCGCCATGATGGTGCCGAGTGCGGCACCGACAATTCTGCTGTATGCCCGGGTCCAGCGCCATGCCCAGAGGCAAAGCCACAAAGATCAGGTCGTTGTCCCAACCGCCGCGTTCGTCGGTGGCTACCTGTCAGCCTGGCTCGCATTTAGCATGGCGGCAACCACCCTTCAATGGTTGCTCGAGCGGGCCGGCCTGATGCATGCCATGATGATGTGGAGCACTAACAGCGTATTATCGGGGTCGTTCCTGGTGGCCGCCGGCGTTTATCAGCTTTCGCCGCTAAAAAACATCTGTCTGAAAAATTGTCGTTCACCCGCCGAGTTTCTCTCCCGGCACTGGCGCAATGGCCGTTCCGGTGCGGCGCTCATGGGGCTGGAACACGGGTTCTATTGCGTGGGCTGTTGCTGGTTGCTGATGGCGTTGCTGTTCGCGGGCGGCATCATGAACCTGGTGTGGATCGCCGGTCTTGCTATTTTTGTGTTGCTGGAGAAACTCGCGCCGTTTCCCAAGTTGATCGGTCGCGCGTCGGGTTCACTCATGATCGCCACAGGTGGATATTTGCTGTTGGCATGAGCGTTAGTCTTAGCGAAACGTCTTTTCATCGAACAGTACCGGCTTCAGGTTAAAGCTCAGGCTGCAAGGCTTATCGAGCCCCTCTTTTTCACATTGCTTCGCAAAGTCCGCGAGAATTTCCCGTATGTCCCGCAAAGCGGCGATTTTCTCGTCAACGAGCCGAATCTGTTCATTCGCCATGTCGCGCCCGAGCCGGCAGCTCGTGTTGTCGCTCTTTTTCAAATCCAGCAGTTCTCGTATTTTTCGAATCGTAAATCCGGCTTTTTTGGTTCGCAGAATAAACTCGATCCTCTCCAGGTCGTCGCCGGCATAAACCCGGTAGCCGTTTGTCGCGTGACGTCGCGGATTCAGCAGCCCCATCTTCTCGTAGTAGCGAAGCGTTTCGCGGGACAGCCCGCTTGCCCGGACTACTCCGTTAACCGTCATTGCTTTCACAGGCTGTCCCTCGGGACTTATTCGAAATCAGTACTTGACCTGGTTCTATAGTACCAAGTGTAAGCTTCTCGATCTTTAGACAATTTTACGGCGTGAGGACAGGCATTGTGGAGAAAGACGTAGCGGCTGTCTCGCACAGGGCAACAGCGGCAACGACCGGGGGCGCGATCGGCATCAGCGCTTTCGCATCATTTATCGGTCTTTGTTGCATTGGTCCGTGGGCCGTTGTGTTGTTTGGTGTCTCCGGCGCCGTGACGATGGCCCGCTGGGCGCCGTTTCGTCCGTACATCATTGGCGTCGCCGCCATCATGCTGGGCTGGGCGTTTTGGCGCGTGTACCGTCCGCAACCACTTTGTGAGGATGGGTCCTGCCCAACCGGAGCCTCGATATGGCTGAAAATCATGTTGTGGGTCGCGGCAGTCATGATAGTTCTGGCTTTTTTCGCGACCGACCTGCAATGGATCCTGGTCGATCCGACCCCGGAGGGACTACGGTGATGAAACTGAAACAAATGATCAGCCTGGTGTCTGTGCTTGCGTTGCT
>CAYLTW010000232.1:0-2418 GCA_964386735.1 uncultured Woeseiaceae bacterium | reverse complement strand
GTGATTTCATTCCAGGTAAATTCCGAAGATGTTTCGTTCGACGGTGACGAGAGCACACCGTTGCTGTGGGTGCTTCGCGACCACTTCAATCTAACGGGCACAAAGTACGGCTGTGGCATCGGCGAGTGCGGTGCCTGCACAGTTCACGTGAACGGGCGAGCACGACGCTCCTGCATCACGCCCGTTGCAAGCGTCTCCGGCGCGTCGCTTACAACGATCGAAGGGCTCGCGGCGAATGACGACGAACTTCATCCCGTGCAAAAAGCCTGGCTCGAGTTGGACGTACCGCAGTGCGGCTATTGCCAGGCTGGCCAGATAATGGCGACCGTCGATCTGCTTGAACGCATCCCAAATCCCTCTGATGAGGACATTAACAAGAACATGACGAATATTTGTCGTTGTGGAACCTACGCGCGCATTCGCAAGGCGATCCATCGTGCTGCCGAGATTCGTGCAGAAGGAGGCAGCGATGTTGGCTAAGCCAGGAGATTTCTCGATGCGCGTAACTCGACGCAATTTCCTGATCGGTGGCAGTAGTGTTATTGGCGGCCTCGTTGTCGGCGTGCCCACACTGTCGGCGGTCGGTTCTGAGGATAATGAGGAAGGCCGCGATCGCCAGATCGGTTTTTTCGTCGAAATCAGACCCGACGGGCGCGTAATTATCGGCAGCAATCAGCCTGAAATTGGACAGGGCATTCGCACGACCCTGCCCATGCTGGTCGCCGAAGAACTGGACGTCGATTGGGACAGCGTCAGCTTCCGGCCGATGCCGCTCGGAATCGTCAAGACCACGGATGGTTACGCCTGGAAATACGGCGGGCAGGGCGTTGGCGGCAGTACCGGCCTCACCAGTAACTGGGACTACATGCGTCAGGTCGGCGCGACGGCGCGCCACCAATTGATTGCCGCGGCGGCGGCGCGCTGGGGCGTGTCGCCTGACACTTGCAAGACCGAGCCCGGTTTCGTCGTATGTCCCGCGCCCGGCAAAAAAATAGCCTATGCGGAACTCGTTGCCGACGCGGCGGCGCTGGCGCTACCCGAGGAAAGCCCGCCACTCAAGGACATGGATTCTTACCGAATCGTTGGCAGGCAACAAAACACAATCGATGCGCTCGACATCGTTACCGGCAAGGTGAAATACGGCATCGACACACGGCAGGACAACATGCGATTTGCCGTTATCGCGCGCAGCCCGTACTTCAACGGCAAGCCGTCGTCATTCGATGACACGGACGCGCGCAAGATCGATGGCGTGTTGGACGTCTTCAAGATCGATGGTCCCGAACCGGGAGAGCCGTATCAGATCCTCGCCAGTGGTGTCGCCGTGGTCGCCACGTCCACCTGGGCGGCGATCAAAGGCCGCGACGCACTACGGATCGAATGGGACGAGGGCCCCAATGCCAATGACAGTTCGGAGAAATTCTGGGCCGAGAACGCCGCCATGCTCGACGGCGACGGGCAGATCGTTGTCGATGACGGCGACTTCGACAAAGCCATGGCAGATGCCGTAACGGTCGTCTCACATCGGTACCAGGTTCCCTTCGCCAATCACGCGCCGCTTGAGCCGCAAAACTGCTACGCATTCGTCGAGGATGACCGCTGCCACATCATCGCGCCAACACAGATGCCCAGCGGCGCGTCACGATCTGCGGCCTGGGCAACTGGTCTTGAGCGAGAAAACATACGGGTCGATTTCACTCGTGTGGGCGGAGGTTTCGGCCGGCGCCTGAGCAATGACTATGTCGCAGAAGCCGCATTAATCTCGAAGCAGACAGGTTGGCCGATCCAGTTGCAGTGGACGCGCGAGGACGATGTCCAAAACGACTTCTATCGACCGGCCGGACTGCACGAGATGCGCGCCGGACTCGACGCCGACGGTAAAGTCATTGCGTGGACCCAGCGCCTCGCCAGCGCCAGCAAGTACTGGCGCCGCCCCGACATGCCCGCCGAGAATCTCTGGCAGGCGGAACTTTACCCGGACGATTTTCCGCGACGAATTATCGATAACGTGCGTCTGGAGTATTTTCACAACGACATCGGCATCCCCAGGGGTTCATGGCGCGCCCCGGCGCACACCGCGAATGCGTTTGTCGTGCAGAGTTTCATCGACGAGATCGCCCACGAGTCAGGCCAGGACCCGCTGCAACTCAGGATCGACCTGTTCGGCGAGGAGCGCGAGCTCGAGTACGGCAATCATGGCGGACCGACCTTCAATCCCGGTCGCTTGACGCGCCTGGCCAAATTCGTCGCAGAGCGCATCGATTTCGGCCACAAACGCCCGCAGGGCAGCGGCGTCGGTATCGCCGCACATTTTACGTTCGGTGGCTACGCGGCCCACGTGATTGAGGTGACCGTTAGCGATGACGGCGAGCTCACGATCGACCGCATCGTTGCCGCGATTGACTGCGGCTACGCCGT
>CAYLTW010000231.1:0-2427 GCA_964386735.1 uncultured Woeseiaceae bacterium | reverse complement strand
GCATCGCGCATTTCGCCGATCATGATGACGTCGGGGTCCTGGCGAACGATCGAGCGCAAGGCATTGGCGAAGGTCAGGCCGATCTGCGGCTTGACCTGCATTTGGTTAATGCCATGAATGTTGTATTCGACCGGATCCTCAATCGTGATAATCATTCGTTCGGGTTTGTTCAGATGGCTGAGCGCCGCGTACAGCGTCGTCGACTTGCCGCTGCCCGTGGGTCCCGTCACCAGCAGGATGCCATGCGGCATTGCGAGGATGTCCTGCATGGCCTGTTCCTGTTGCGGCGAAAAGCCGAGCGGCCCGAACTCGAGTGATGCGCCGTCGTTTTGCAGCAGGCGCAACACGACGCTTTCGCCGTACATCGTCGGCACCGTCGACACGCGAAGATCGAATTCCTTGCCCCGGACCCGATGCCGGAATCGTCCGTCCTGGGCCAGGCGCCGCTCTGCAATATTCATATTGGCCATGATCTTGATTCGGGAGATCACCGCCGCGGCTGCGCCGGTAGCAGGCGCGTCGACTTCGCGAAGCAGGCCATCGATCCGGTAGCGAACCTTTAGCTGGTCTTCGAAAGGCTCGATGTGAACGTCCGACGCACTCAACTCGGCGGCCTTGTGCAGCAGCTGGTTGACAAGCTTGATGACCGGCGCTTCACCGGCGAGTTCGCGAAGCTGTTCGACATCGTCAATAAACTGTGCGGACATGGCAGACGTATGATCGGCGTCGTTGGCAGGGTGACTGTCGCTGTACTGTTGCTCAAGCGCGATTTCGATATCCGATGGAACAGCTATACAAGCCTCGACATTCTTGCCGCTGCACAACTCAATGGCGTGCAGAACATAGCTGTCCTGTGGATCGGCCAGCGCCAGCGTTAGTTTGCTGTCATCCTCTTCGAGAATCACGGCTTTGTGCTGCTTCAGGAAACGCGGCGAGATGTCCGATTCAGCGACCATCGCAAGCGGAATGTCATCCTTGTTCACGAAGTGAACGCCGAGTTGCAGCGACAGGCTTTGCGTCACGTCCTGTTCGGACACCAGCCCGAGTTTCACAAGGATTGAGCCGATGCGCTCCCATTCGAGTTGCTTGTGTTGCAATTGCAGCGCGCGATCCACATTGGCTTGCGCAAGTTTTCCGGACTCGACCAGAAAGTCGCACAGAAATTTCTGTCGCGATTCCTGCGCTGCGCTTTGCCGATCAGAGCGGTTGTCTTGATGTGCAGATATTTCCATGCGGATTCAGGGGTCTGCCATTCGTTGTTGTTTCTCTCATGTGCCCTAGCTTACTGATTACACGGAAAATCGATACGGTCTTGAGCAAAATCTGATCAAAAGTAGGGTATTTGCGGCGATCCGGGCGCGGTAGGGTTGTGGCAGTAAATCATGGGGTACATATGAGAGTCTTAGTTCGCCGGGCGATTTCAATATTTGTTATTGCTATTGCGATGGGTTCCTGCGCGGTTCAGCCCGTGGGAATGACCCGTGGCGGCGAATCTGTGGGCAGTGAAACGGCGCCGGGCGCCGACGACGTTTTGGCCACGGTGAACGAGGGCAGCTCGGGCGACGATGCGGCCGTTTCCGCAGATGGCGGTACCCGACCAGACCAGGTCGTGTCGCTGGGTACCGGAGTTTTCGTGCAAGCGGCCGGCACGGGCAAAGGTAACGGGTACGCCAGCGGTGACGGCGTAACACTTAATTTCGAGCAGGCAAACCTGCGGGAATTCCTGCGTGTCGTTTTCGACACGATTCTCAAGGAAAATTACTTCGTCGATCCGCAGGTTCAGGGCATCGTGACACTGCATACCGCGCGCCCCGTGAAAAAGGACGTGGTTCTTTCGATTGTCGAAACGGCGTTGCAATCCAACGCAGCGGCACTTGTCAGGGACGAGGGCATTTACAAGATCGTTCCGCTGGCCAAGGCGGCCGGCCTGTCCGGGTCGCCGAGGGTGGGGCGCTATGCGGCCGGCGGATCGCGCGGCTTTGGCATCCAGATCGTGCCGCTGAAATTCGCGTCAGCCGGGGAGTTGCAGAAAATTCTCGGTTCATTCGTGCCCGACGGCGGTTCCATAAAGGCGGATGAATTACGCAATGTGCTGATCCTGTCCGGGCCGCGCTATCGCCTCGACGAAATGCTCGCAACGATTCGAACATTCGATGTCGATTGGGTGGAGGGCATGTCATTCGGCATGTTCAGGCTGCAATATGCGGACGCGGAGACCCTGATCGGGGAGGTCAAGGCTGTCATGGGCAGTGGCGGTTTAACCCAGGGCGAAGGCAGTCTTCGCCTGATACCGATTGAACGCCTGAATGCGGTTCTCGTGATCTCGCATCAGCCGGGCTACATCAAAACCGTGCAAGCGCTGATCGAGCAATTCGACTGGGGCGTGGAAAGTGCCGCCGGGCGCCGTTTGTTTGTTTACGAACTCGA
>CAYLTW010000230.1:0-2431 GCA_964386735.1 uncultured Woeseiaceae bacterium | reverse complement strand
GCCTAACTATATGTAGTTACCCGAAAATCACGAGTAACTGTTGAAAAAGAGGAGATTAGCATGTGGCAGCGGTGCTGGGGGCCCAATATAACCTTGGTGTGACGGATGATATGTAGTTTGTGACAAAGGATGTCTTGTTGAATGGCGAAGAGGCTCATAGAAGAGGCCCGAGACGTATTTCGTGCTCATCATTATAGTTATCGAACCGAGGTTACTTACATAAAGTGGATCAAGAGATTCATTAAGTACCACGGCAATCGACCGCCGCGCGAACTCGGCCCAGCCGAGATTCAGGCGTTCCTCACCGATCTTGCCACTCGCGGGAGGGTGTCGGCGTCTACACAGAATCAGGCGCTCAGCTCTCTGCTATTCCTGTACAAGAAGATCCTCAAAATTGACTTACCGTTCCTGGACGAAATCGTCCGCGCGAAACGGCCAAAACGCATACCCATAGTACTGACGCGGTCTGAGGCGGCTAAAATACTCAGCTGCATGCAAGGTCGATATTGGTTGATGGCCAGCCTGCTGTACGGGAGTGGATTACGAATATCGGAGTGTCTGCAATTGCGCGTGCAGGACATCGATTTCACCTATTTGCAGCTAACGGTTCGTAACGGTAAGGGCGGCACGGACCGCCGAACGATCATGCCGGAGTCATTGGTTCCGCATCTTGAGCAGCAAATGGATGTAGTCAGGGGCACCCTCGCACGCGACAGGGAGCGCGGTCGGGAGGGCGTTTCGTTGCCGGAGGCGATCGATCGCAAGTACGTGAACGCTGCCTTGTCCTGGCGTTGGCAATATATCTTCCCATCCAGCAAATATGCGTTCATTCGTCGCAACATGGGCCGGCGTCGGCATCATGCACATCCCTCCGGTTTATCGCGAGCTGTAAAAATTGCCGTCGAAGAGTCGGGCATCAATAAACGCGCTACTGCACACACATTTCGGCATTCATTTGCGACGCATCTTATCGAGAGCGGCTACGACATTCGTACCGTGCAGGAACTTCTCGGGCACTCAAATGTAAAGACCACTCAAGTTTACACGCATGTGCTGCAGCGGGGTGGGCACGCTGTTCGGAGTCCGCTGGACAATGCCTGAGTTTCTATACGAAGCTTGTGCCTGATTGCTGCTACAGCCGCCAGCGATGCAGTGGCACGGTCGTGCCCGCTTTGAAGATCGTTTCTTCCAGCGCTAACTCAACGTAACCATCCGTTCCCGAGAGTGACGCGAAATCGCCCGAGGTATTCGTGTGTACGGGCATCGCGAGTATCTGGCCCGCCGCATTCGAGATCAGTTTTACCGGCAAAAAATTGGTCAGCTGCGGCTTGAACGTGACCTCTGTCGTCAACGACGCAAACTGAGGTGCGGCCGCGACAATTCCCGACATATGGAGCAATGCCGGGATCACATACTGCCGGCCGCAGATCAGCGTCGATACCGGGTTACCGGGTAACGCGAACACCGCTTGTCCGTCAGGCCCCATGCCAAACCACATGGGCTTGCCCGGTCGCTGGCTGATCTTGTGAAACGTCATCTCTACGCCGAGTTCATCCAGAATTTGTGGTACATAGTCGGCTTTGCCCATCGAAACGCCGCCGCTGAGAATCAATACGTCGGATTGATCCAGGTGTCGGGCGATGCGTTCTTTAAGCAACTCCGGATCGTCAAGTAAGTGATCGTGTTCAGCATTCGTAAACCCATGCTCTTCCAGCATCGCCACGATCGCCGGGCCGTTCGACATCCTGATCTGGTGTGGCTCAATGGCCTCACCTGCCGGTACCAATTCATTGCCCGTCGAAATCACGCTGAGGTGCGGTTGCCTTGCCAAGCTGACCTCCTCCAAACCGCATGACGCGATAATCGCGATATCCATCGGCGTCACCCGCGTGCCGGGCTTCAATAGCTCCGCACCTTCCATGTGATCGGAGCCGCGGGCGTGAATAAACTGCCGTTCGTTTGCGGCGTAGTTCGCCTGGATGTGTGCGCCAAGCTCATTCACGATGATGCGCTCAACCGGCACAATGCAATCCGCGCCCACGGGCAACGATGCACCGGTCATAATTTCGATCGCATGCCCCGGCTCAAGTGTTTGTGCCGGGTCGCCGGCTGCCTGTGTCGATTGCACCGGGAATGAACGTATTCCCTTTGCGAATTCCGCAAAGCTTATTGCGATGCCGTCCATCATGACGCGATCAAACGGTGGCTGGTCGCGCTCAGCATGCACGCTCTGCGCGAGTACGCGACCGGTCGATTCTGAAAACGCGATTGTTTCGGGTTCGAACGCCTGTACTGCGGCCAGCACCGCCTGCATCGCTTCGGTCGTCGTTAACACCGCGATCTATCTCCGCTCATGTTTGGATTCGCGAGCAATGGCCCGGTGCCCTATGTCGCGGCGAATATACATGTTGTCCCATTCGATCTTGTCGAC
>CAYLTW010000229.1:0-2447 GCA_964386735.1 uncultured Woeseiaceae bacterium | reverse complement strand
GTTTTCCGTTGACGCGGATCAGGAACTTGCTGCCGATGGCAATGCACGCGGCGAGCACGGCAAGTGCCGCCATATCGGTACGAAACAGCAAGGTCAGCGACAGCGACGTGATCAGGGGACTCAGCGGGTCGACGCGCGGCAGGGCTGCGAGTTTGCTTCCGATGTACTGCACCGACAATGCCGTGGCGACGATCAGAAACGCGTTCGTCCAGCGGATTCCAAAGTCGAGCCCCACGACACCGAAGATGACAAGTGCACTCAGCACCGCAATCTGGTAGTAGCGCGGGTCTTTGCAGCGATTGGCGAGCCGAGTAAATGTATCCATGCCCGATACAAACGCGGCCTTCGAAGAATTGGGGTTAGACGAAGACCAAACCGGCCCGCGAATTTACATCTGCGACCTGAAATTCTGATAAAATTCGGTGCAAATTCAAGTTGCCGGAAGCCATCGATAATGGTATCGCTGAACTCCGAACGGAGACTGACATGAATTCAAATTCACATCATAAATTCCTGGCGTACGCAGCCTTCTTGGTCCTGTTCACTGGCGGCACGGCGTTAGCCCAGATTGAAGAAATAATCGTAACCGCCACAAAACGTGATGAGAACATTCAGGACGTGCCTATCTCCATTTCAGCCTACTCGGGCGACTTCCTGGAGAACTCTGACATTCGAACCTTGCAGGACCTTTCCCTGTATGCGCCCAACTTCACGATGGCTTACTCATCGCAGGCGACGAATGCGCGTATTTTCATTCGCGGAATCGGATCCGTTGGAAACAGCGGAATTGAGACATCTGTCGGTGTATTTGTTGATGGTGTTTACTACCCGAGACCCGGGTCTGTTATCGGCAACTTGCTGGATATCGAGACTGCGGAAATACTGCGTGGTCCACAAGGTACGCTATTCGGGCGCAACACCGCCGCCGGCGCAGTGAATATGACGACCAGGAATCCAACAGACCAGCTCGAAGGATATGTTCAGGCGGGCGCCGGAGATTACGGTGCCTATACGCTGGAGGGCGTCGTCAATACGCCGCTTTCCGACACGGTCGCGGCCAGGTTTGCCGCTAAATACGCGGAACGGGACGGTTACGGTTTCAACACCCTGACCAACGAGGAAATAGGGGAACGCGACGATCTGACGCTGCGCGGCAAGCTGGGAATCGATTTTACGCCGGACGTCTACGGCACGCTGACGCTCGACTACAACGAAGTGAACTCGGGAGGGCAAATCGTTGAGTTATTGCCCGCAACTGCAAGCCCGGGATTTGATGCAACTTTGAACGCACTTTTCGGATCGAATGCCACGACAGCAGACGGTTACGACCAGGTCATCAACCAGGACCACCAGGATTCACTCAACGATGAACAGTGGGGCGCTGCCTTCGACCTGGAATTTCCCATAGGGCAGCATACAGTCAAATCAATTACCGCCTATCGGGACTGGCAGGCAACCAATCGCGAAAGCGCTCTTCGCCTGACGGGTGACGTATTGCCGAGAGATCAAATCTATACGACGACGACACTTTCGCAGGAGTTTCAACTGTTGTCGCCGACTGACCAGGCGCTGACCTATGTACTTGGACTTTTCTACTACGAAGAAGACTTCGATATCGACGAAGATTTCGATGCCGGAGTGGATACTTGCGTGCCAGTCGTGTTCGCGCTTGCCGGTGCTGGCGCCGCCGGAGCTTGCCTGGCAATGTCGCAGTTCCCGGCGACGGACTCTGATTACACGCAAGACCTCACCAGCACCGCGGCATTCGCGCAAGCGACGTATAGCTTTACAGATCAATTTTCCATGACATTTGGTGGTCGCTTTACGTCAGACAGCAAAGATGCTGCCTTTATACAGACGACGCCAAACGCAGTTATTGGCAGCCTTTTCCGCGCGCCCGAAAACGTTCCCGATCTTTCGTCGGACGACGACGCGTTCACCTGGCTGGTAAACGCAAGCTTCGATGCAACGGACGACGTCATGCTTTTCGCAACCGTGTCGACCGGTTTCAAGGGCGGCGGTTTTAATTCGGGCGGCTCCGGCGTCGCGCTTGGCAGAGCGGCGCGCATATTCCAGGAAGAGACGTCGATCAATTACGAATTGGGTATCAAGAGCAAGTTCTGGGATAACAAAGCGACCGCGAATATTACGGCTTACCGAACCGAGCTTGACGATTTTCAGGACCGGTCGTTTGACGGTATAAGCTTTCTGACGCGAAATGCCGGTAAGCGAACACAATCAGGCTTCGAGGCCGATTTCATTCTGAACCCGGTTGACTCCCTGATGATTTTCGGTGGCCTCAGCTATCTCGACGCGAAATTTGATTCCTTCAAAAACGCTTCGCCGTTGCCTGGCAATGAGACGTCGCCAGATCCTGATCTCCAGTCGCCAGATCTTTCGGGTCGTACGCCACACTTTTCACCCGAGTGGCAGGGTTCCCTGGTTGC
>CAYLTW010000228.1:0-2460 GCA_964386735.1 uncultured Woeseiaceae bacterium | reverse complement strand
TCGTCGCTGCCTTCGTCGCTGCCTTCGTCGCTGCCTTCGTCGCTGCTTTCGTCGCTGCCTTCGTCAGACATATCTTCGGTCTCGGCGACATCTCCATCGCGACGATCATCACTGTCGTCCTCGCTTTCCTCGTGGTCGAAATCATCGCCAAACTCGATGCTCTCGTCTTCCGGGCCGCGCATTTCCGAGATCGTTTCGTCAAAATCGGATGCCACGTCGAACACTTCCAAAGTAACTTCGAGGTCATCAAGACCTTCTTCAGCAAGCGCAAACGCCGGGAACATTGCAAAGCACGTCAGTGCCAGTGATGCGGTAAAAACGTTGAACTGTTTCATGATCCTGCTCCGTGTGTATTCACCGGACATCCAGCCCGGCAGTTATCTAGCCAATTTGTACCCGCAACCGGAACGTCCGGTCGCGATCGTCGTGTTGCAGCCGCGCGAGGATTTCGCCTCCCGCCGGCGTCAACGCTATGAGTGTGAGCGGCAACAAGTTTTTGCCGACCGATAGATTCGTTTCCCAGGTGATCTCGCGCTGTCCCGGGAAGCCCGCGAGTTCTACGCCGTCCGGCAGCGACACAGTCAGTGTCGCGGCGTTGAGTGCCCTGGCAGAAGAGAACACGAGGTTCACGGTGTGCGGCTCAGCCAGCGCCATCGTCACACCAGGTATGGCTGAATCAATCTGTGGCACAATCGGCGCGTCGAAAAACAAGCCACTGACGAAAGCCAGGACGATACCGGCAGCGATTGCCGAGCCGAAGCCCGTAACGATCCAGCGGTTTCGCTGGCGGCGTGTTCCTTCGTTTGCCGCGCGAACGAGCGCCTGGTCAAAAAATCCTGCGGTTGCTTCCGGCATCGGGTATTCCTTTAACAAGTCCAGCAACTGACGCTCTTCGTCGAGGTTCGGTCGATCATCTGTGTGATTCATAATTTCGTCCTCTTGTACCCTTTCACGACCGGGGTCGGGAAAAGGTTCCGTCGGCGACCAGTATTTCACGTAATCTGGCACGTGCGCGGTGCAGGCGGGACTTTACGGTACCAACCGGAACACCGGTAAGGCCCTGTATTTCTTTGAGTTTATACCCTTCTGTGTCGTGCAGAAGCACGACAATTCGGTGCTCCTCACTAAGCTGCTGCAATGCGGCATCCAGGCGGATCAGTTGCTGCCGACGCATGTTGTCGGCAACCGGATCGTCGTTGCCGGGAAGCCCGGCAATCCCGTCACTCGACAGCTGGCTCTCTTCGACAATGTGCATGCGTTGACGCACAAAGCGCCGGTGCTGATCGACGAACAGGTTGTACATGACGCGAGATAACCAGGACCCGGGCTCCTCAATATTGACGAGGTCGTCCAGTTTGCTGAAGGCCTTGATCAGCAGCTCCTGATAGAGGTCCTCAGCTTCGGGTTTGCTGCCAGTGAGCCGAAACGCCAATCGGTACAGCCGGTTGAAGTGCGGCCGCACCAGCTGATCAAACACGAGGCTACTGGGGTTCTTGTCCATGACGCGCACCAGTCTAGCCATGCGGCCACGCGGTACAAGGACCAATTCGGCATTTTCCGGATTCAGCTGCGGCGGGTTATATTGTGCGCCCGACGATAGGACGTTGGTCCGGAAAAGACCGGCGAGCTGATCGACATGCACAGGACAACGATTTTAACGGCGCTTGCAATGGTCGCGTTCGCCGCGAACTCGGTGCTGGCCCGGCTCGCGTTGGGAGATGGCCACATGGATGCGGCAAGCTTCGCGACGGTGAGGGTGGTGTCCGGTGCATTGGCGCTGGCCGCGATCGCGCTTTATCGCTCTGAGGGACAGGTACGCTGGGACGCCGATTGGCGTGCAGCACTCGCGTTATTCGTCTACATGGCGTTTTTCTCGTTTGCGTATCTTTCGCTCGGTGCCGGGACTGGTGCCCTGATTCTGTTTGGCGCCGTGCAGCTGACAATGTTCATTGTTGCGTTGCGCTCCGGGGAGCCATTCTCCGCAATCTCCTGGGCGGGTTTACTGATCGCTATCGCCGGTCTTGTTTATCTTGTGTCGCCGGGCGTTACCGCGCCGGAACCGGCCGGCGCACTGTTGATGGCCGTCGCCGGCATCGCCTGGGGTGTCTATTCACTGCTGGGGCGCAAGGCAGCAGACCCAACGAGGGCGACCGCCTGGAATTTCCTGCTGTCAGTGCCGCTCGTATTGGTGATGAGCCTTGTATTCATGAAGCAGTTTCATGCAACGTCATTCGGGATTGTGCTGGCGGTCACGTCCGGCGTACTGGCATCCGGGATCGGCTACGTGATCTGGTACGCCGCATTGCGCGGTCTCGCCGCAACAAGTGCGGCGACCGTGCAGCTGTCCGTACCGGTCATCGCCGCGATCGGTGGTGTCATGTTGCTGTCGGAGGACGTAACTCTGCGGTTGCTGGTCGCGTCCGCCGCGACGCTGGGCGGTGTAGCGATCGTGTTGTTGCA
>CAYLTW010000227.1:0-2554 GCA_964386735.1 uncultured Woeseiaceae bacterium | reverse complement strand
GGCGACCACATGGGGTCGCCCCTACATCAAAGGAAGGAAACGATTATGAGTTCATGCGATTACACACGTCGTGGTTTTATCAAAGCTATGGGTCTCGGAGCAGCGGCATTAGCCGCCCCCGGGTGCGCAGGCTCGCCCCGGTTGCGAGCCAGGAACTACCGGCGACCGAACATTATTCTGATCATGGCCGATGACATGGGATATTCCGACATCGGCTGCTATGGCGGTGAAATCGACACTCCCAACCTGGACGGACTTGCCGCCAAAGGCGTGCGCTTCACGCAGTTCTACAACACCGCCCGCTGCTGCCCGACCAGGGCCTCGCTGACTACAGGGCTTTACCAGCACCAGGCCGGTGTAGGGCACATGATGAACGACAAAGGTTATGATGCCTATCGCGGCGACCTGAACAATCGCTGCGTTACCATCGCCGAGGTTCTCAAACTGGCCGGCTACAGCACGTACATGTCGGGCAAATGGCACGTGACAAAATCCGTCAAGCCCGATGGGCCCAAGCACAACTGGCCTCGCCAGCGAGGCTTCGACCGCTTCTTCGGGACGATCCACGGGGCCGGGAGTTTCTATGACCCCAACTCGTTAACGCGCGACAACACGCAAATTGTCCCCGACGAAGGTTTCTATTATACCAACGCCATTAGCGACAACGCCGCCAGGTTCATCGCCGAGCACAAGTCGCGAAGCGCCGACGCGCCGTTCTTTATGTACGTCCCCTACACCGCCCCGCACTGGCCGATGCACGCGCTGCCGAAAGACATCGCCAAGTACAAGGGCCGCTACGACGGAGGCTGGGATGCGATGCGTGCCGAGCGGCACAAACGAATGATTAAGATCGGGCTGGTCAAGAAAGAGTGGAAGATCACGCCGCGCGATGAGGCGGTTCCGGCGTGGGCCGATGCGAAAGACAAGGAGTGGTTCGCGCGGCGGATGGAAGTATATGCAGCTATGGTAGATTGCCTGGACCAGGGTGTCGGGCGAATCATTGCCCAGTTGAAGGAGACGGGCGACTTCGAGAACACGTTGATTTTCTTTTTGGCCGACAACGGCGGCTGCGCAGAAGAGTACGGCAGCAGGGGTGCTGTTAAGCCCGACCCGTCGAAGCCGGTCGTTTTGAAGCCTATGGGCGAGAACGAACTGCAAACGAGAATGCAGCCAACTCACACGCGTGACGGCCGCCCGGTCCGCACGGGTTACGGGGTGATGCCCGGCCCGGCTGATACATACATCGCCTACGGCAAGCCCTGGGCCAACGCCAGCAATACACCGTTCAGGCGTTACAAACACTGGGTCCATGAGGGCGGCATTTCCACGCCTCTGATAGTCCACTGGCCTGCGCAGATAAAATCGCGAGACAAACTGCGGCATCAGCCCGGCCACCTGATTGACATTATGGCCACCTGCGTGGACGTCGCCCGCGCAGAATATCCTTCCGAATACAAGGGTAACAAGATAACGCCAATGGAGGGCAAGAGTCTGGTGCCGGCTTTCGGCAACAAACCCATTGAACGCGAAGCGATTTATTGGGAACATGAGGGCAACCGCGCCGTGCGCCAGGGCAAGTGGAAGCTGGTTTCCAGGCATCCCGGCGGCTGGGAGCTGTACGATCTCGAAGCCGACCGCACGGAGCTAGATAACCTGGCGCAGAAGCATCCGGAGAAGCTCGCAGAATTGAAGGCTTTGTACGAATCCTGGTCCAAACGCTGTGGCGTGCAGCCCTGGCCCGTGAAAAAACTCGCCAAGAAGAAATGAGAAGCGCCAAGAATAATACACAACCACCGAGCCGAATTTGGCCGGGCCGAAATAAAGGTCCTATAGATACGTGACTCCCGCTCGACAAGGGGCGACTTGGGATTAATATTGCAAATCCTCAAGAAAATTAACCGAAAATGCCGAAAATTTTATTGACATAAGAACACGTTTGTGATATAATGCGTAAGTAGAAATAGGTAGGTTTGCGATTATATATATTTTGAGTCGTTATCATACTTGTTCGTCATATCGTATCTTGAACGCACCTGCCTGATGAGACGTTCTTTTTCAGTTTGACCTATACTTTAGTCGAGGATTGGTTTGCGCGAACGATTTGCGCCGCCATGGGAAACGCCGACAAGAGTAGGCAGGCCTGAAACGCTTATCATAATTCGAGTTGTCATCATATTTGTTTGTTGTTTCATATCTTCGGCCTGCCTGTCACAGAATTGACCCGGTCTTCGAGGTCCGTGGCGCCCTGATTGCGCGACGCCACGGCTGCGCCGAGTTTCTCGGCACGATTCGGCGTTGAGAGCTTGTTTGAACCGACCGTTTTTGAGCGAAGAAAGTAGAACAATGGAGATTCGCAAAGAAGCGGCGTTGAGCGCTGTTGAGTTAGTTTTGGCAGGGACTTTTTTTGACGCGATCCTGGTAGTTAGTTGCACTTATTCTTATCGAAGCGATTGAAAAAACGTGCTCACTAACGGTCGGCCAAGCGAATCTCCGAAAGCATGAAGGAGAAAGAAAATGAAACGCAAAGGTTTTACATTGGTCGAGTTGTTGGTCG
>CAYLTW010000226.1:0-2592 GCA_964386735.1 uncultured Woeseiaceae bacterium | reverse complement strand
GATGCGCTGCCGTTGGTTGTTGCCGGCGCCCGGAAATCGCTTAGCGCGATCTCGTAGGCCAGTGATATAACCTGTGCGGTAGCCGCGACCGAAAGGCCGAGGCAGAGCAGAGCGATTGCAAATTTTGTCTTGATATTCATTTAGTTCACCCTTTTCCCTGGGTCATACCCAGAGTGACTAGAACGTCGGAGATTCCGGTCCGACGACATAAAAAGCCTGTGTATGTACTGCTGTTGAATCGCGGTCCGTTGTAGCGTTCGGATCCCGGCGAGACTGTGCCTGCGCGGTTGCAATAAAGTGATACGCCGAAATGCCGCTGCCGGAGCCCAGGCTATATGCCTTGTCCGGAACCGGCGACGTATTCTCAAAGGCGATCTGCGCCGTCACAGTTTCGTATGTCGTTATGGTCTGAGTAACCGTAGCGCCGGCAAGCGTGTCCCACGCACCCTGTCCAAGTGCAACAGCAAGACCGGTTTCAGCTGCCTGAAAAGCGTTCTCGTAGTTTTGGTCGTTACGAGCCATTGCCAACTCTGTCGTCGCCGTGTTCATGCCTGATACTGCAAGAACCGTGATGACAACCAGGAGTACCAGGCCGACGACCAGCGCGGCGCCATTTTGTTTTCTCTTGCAGATAAGTGTGTTCATGGTTTGTGGTCTCGATCAGGTGCGAGTGTTGCGCAGGAGGATGGTCTTCGAGACCTGCAATCTGCGCGTATCGTCGTTGAACGTGCCGAGAACGACATCGCCCGGCTGATAGTTGTATGTGTCAATGATGCCGTTCTCGCGGCTTATGCCGCGAACAACAATCCAGATACGAGCCGTGATAACTTTGGCGCCGGGCACATAACCGGCGGCGGACGGGTCGTAAATGTCATCGCCTGGATTGACGTAACGATCGACCGTGTTGTCCTCATCGACGTCGATTCCGAGTTGTACCTGCAGATTCTCGACGCCAGGCGCCACTTCCACATCGACGATGGACGACACGCCGCCTGCGACGAAAAGCGACTTGCGACGCAATGTCGGGATGCCCGGGATCAGGTTTGAATCGGCCGCGACGTAGTAGCTACTGACCAGCAAGTTGTGCGTCGTCGAGTCGGCCGGACTGAAAAATGTCGGGACAAGTCCATCATCGAACAACTCACCGGCGATTCGCGTCGTCTGAATCTGAATGCGGCCCGGCTGCAGTGGCTGCGGGGCGACAGTTGCACGCCTGACCGTGATCAGGTCCGAGGACGCCTGCACGCCGCCTTGTGCCGCGCAGGGCAAATCAAACGCGTTGTTTGCGCCGTCAACCGGCATGGCCAGGTCGAGAACCCAGTCCGCGCCGCAATCGACCGGAACGCCGTTCAGCGGTTTTGGATTTGCGACGCCATTCAGGCTTCGATTTGCGATTGTGAGGCTGCGACTCGTACGGCCCCAGTTACTGGCCATGCGAAGGTCCGCCTCGATCGTATCCATCGCGAACTGCGCCGTTTCCTGCACGCGGGCAATTGACTCGTTAATTACGAATGCCTGGCGGCTCTGGCTGTAAATCTGAATGGAACCGATAACCAGGAACGATCCAATCGCCAGCGCAACCATCAGTTCAACCAGGGTCAGACCGAATTGATTGCGATACATAGTCATGAGTGAATTCTTATTTGGCATGGCGTTAGAACCCCAGAATTGGTGTGGCGATCGTGTAATTCTGCTGCTGGCCTGGCTCATCCCAGGTAATTGCGATCGTGTAATTCGGCGGAACGACGGTGTTGTCGAGCGTCACCGTAACAATACCGTTCGGCAAGGTGTCCGTGGCTTGCTGGCCCCACAGCAAGATGTCCTGTGCCGCCATTTGTACGTTGCTGCAATTGATACCCCCGGCGATGCAGCCGTTATCCGCGCCGGCGCCGGCGTAGGCGACCGCTGCGGTCGGGTTGGCGCGAATGCGGTCAGCGACATCACCGGCGAGCGTAACGGCATTGTGACGGAACAGCGAGGTTCGGCCAGCCTGCATGCTTTGCACGTAGAGACTCGCAATGCCCAACATGCCCACCGACATGATTATGAGTGCGATCAAAACCTCAATGAGCGAGAAACCTCGCTGTGTCCGGTTTGTGACATTGAAAATGCGCTGATTGATCATTTGCAATATTCCTTACGGGCAGGTCTGGCCCATGTTTGCGAGCGCATTGCCGATGAGTGTCTGGTCGCGCAGGATAGTCGCGCGTCCCAGCGGTGTTGCGACGAGCAGGCGCGCAGCGGAATTGCCGCCGGCAGCCGTAATGTTGCCGCGCTGGTCGCACATGACGACCTGCGTTATGGCCGGTACGCCGCCAACGTTGCCTCGGCCGAGACCCGACGATGCGTAGCTGAAATAGGTCGCTCCGTTGGCGATTGCCATTGTGACGCCAGTCTCGATGACATCGTGCCGTCGCAGAACCGTTTCCGTCGCGCCGGCTCGCAGCAAATCGCCGTCGGTATCAATGAAGACGATATAGCCCTGGTCCCAGGTGCCGTCGCAATTCGCACCTGCGGCCATCGGAGTGGCGCTGGCGCAAATTGTGATGTTGGTCTTGCCCCGGGCTGCCTCGCTGCGGCCGAGAAAGAATG
>CAYLTW010000225.1:0-2632 GCA_964386735.1 uncultured Woeseiaceae bacterium | reverse complement strand
GGATCGGTGACATCGACGACGCGCAGCCCGTCGTTGTCTGTGACAAACAGGTAGCGAAATTGCAATGCGGAAGCGCGCGCGCCGGACATTGGCACGACGGCCAGTAACTGCGGCGACGTCGGATCATCCAGGTTAACAACGACCAGTCCGCGGTCGGCAACGATGTAAGCGATATGGCCGCCCAGCGTAATGTGTCGCGCGCCAACCAGAATGTCATCGGGATTCCAGGTTACGGCACGTTCGATGAAATTGTTGTTGAGGTCGCCGTCTGAAAAGGTATTGATGTTCGTCAGGATCAGGCCCTCGACGCGATCGGTGATAACCGCGTAGTTGTAGATCGGGTGAACCGGCTGTTCCTGGTTGCTCACCCGCATCAGGTCACCTTCATTGCGCGGCGGATGAATCGGCTGGTTCGTAGGCAGCGCGATGCAGGTCGCGTCTGTGGTTTCGAGCGTCGGGTTGTGACCTAACTTCGAAAACGGCGCGTCAACGATACGTTGGCTGAAACCTTTGTTGGCTACATTGGCGATGTCGAAAACACGCACACCGTGCGTGCCCTCGGCGACATACAGGTATTCACCGCGCATCTGCACGCAATGTGCCGGGCCGCCGCGATGGCCGGTTCCCGTCTGCAGGATCCGGCCATTGGCCTGATGCTGGCGGTAGTTATCGGGATACGCGTATCTTTGCAAATAGCTGCCGATGACGGCTTGCGGCTCGTCCCATTCGGTTACCTGTGCGGCAACGATGCCTTCCTCGAGACCCGCCCAGGTATTCAGGCCGACAAAATTTACAAAGTTGGTGCCGAACAGAAATAGCTGCGCCATCCAGGCGTTGTTGTCGCCATCCTTGCTGAGATGACAGTTGCTGCAGGTCTTGGTTTCCGTTTTTCTCGTTGTGTGCGGGAAGTGCGGATTCATCGCCTGCGAGCTGTAACCGCTCGCGGCGATCGGCGCCTGTTGAATGTAGATTCGCTCGCGATTCGAATTGGTCGACGACAATACCAGTGCCGAGGACGAGCGCACCGGCGCGATCTTGCCGTCGTTCGCGGGGCCGCGCTTGCCGAGCATAAACATCGCATCGCGAGCGACCTGCGGGTTGTAAGTCGCATAGTTGCGTGTCTCACCACCTTCGTAGTGATGGCGTTCGGTTTTCCAGTTGGCCTCGATCGGCAGGTGACAGCCGGCGCAACTCGTAATCCACGACGTATGGCAGGTATAGCATTCGATTTCCTCGTCCTTGTGCGCGAGTGACCCGGCAGGCACTTTTGTACCCCAGTCCTGCGTTGCCACGTCGTTGCTCATTAATTTCGCACGCGCGGCTTTTTCATTGTATTCAGGGTGCTCCGGATTCACGCTGTCCTTGACGAGACTCAGTTGCCATTCGAGATTCGGGTCGAGCACGGAACGCTGAATAAGCGTGTCGCCCTGCCACTCAAAGCGGCGTTTGCCGTCGGAGTTGCGATACAGGCGCATGTCGGTACCGCCCGGTGGGGCGGCGGGTCCCGATGTGCGCAGGTTCGGGTACGCCTGCGCGGTGCCGTGACAGTCTTTGCATTCCACTTCGATCGCACTGGCGACTTCGCCATACAAGTGGCCATTGCCGTGGTTGTCCTGTGTGAAGTGGCAATCGGTGCAATGCAGGCCCTTGTCGACGTGAATAGACGACAGGTGGACGGCTTTCTGAAACTTGTCAGGGTCGTCGTTGGCGACGATATCGCCGTCAGCATCGAGCAGATTGCCTTCGAGGTCGCGCTTCTGCACGGCGCGGAAGTTCCAGCCGTGGCCGTGGTAGTCGGCAAACTGCGTGTCATTGAGTTGCGGATTCAGGTCGATGACGTTGCGCAGGAAGTCGATGTCCGACCACTTGCCACGGACGACCGCACCTTCGGGATTTCGGGCCTGAACTTTTCGCTGTTCCTCGACGCTCAGTTCCTGCTGCTGTTCGGGCCACATGAACGGCGCGTCGGACTCGTAATCCCACATCGTGTAACCGAGGTAGGAGTTCAGAAACATGTTGGGCTGGTGCATATGACAGACCATGCACTGGCTGGTCGGTATTGCGCGCGTGAAGCGGTGCTTTAGCGGGTGACCGGAGTCACCCTTCGGAATGACCGGGTCGTCACTCGTTGACTCACCGTCCCGCCCAAACGCGGCGTACGGGCCCGAGTGTCGCGGGTCGCGATCGTTTGCGTAAACAACATGACAGGAAGAGCAACCGGATGAACGGTAATCGCCTGGTTGATCGTTTGTACCCAGAAACCAGGTGAACGGATCGTTGAGCCGGGTCTTGTGAATGTTGATCAGCGGTACGGCAATGCGAGCACCCGTGCCCGGGCCGCGGTTCGACTGACGATTGTCCGGCCGGCCGGGTTCCTCGAGCCGCTGAATCTGGCCCGCGACATTGGGAACGCCGGTCTCGGGAAACAGCGTCAGAATATTTCGACCGCCGCGCTCGAAAACACGGAATATGTCGCCAGGCCTGACCGACTCCCAGGCCGGTAGCGGACTGAGCCCTGGCAAGATGCCGTATTTCGCGGCGACTTCGTCAGAGACTTTCGAGCCGGTGACCGATGCTGCTTCACCGTCGGACGTGTAACCCTCGCCGAGAATGTAGTTTTTGAATGGCAGGA
>CAYLTW010000224.1:0-2657 GCA_964386735.1 uncultured Woeseiaceae bacterium | reverse complement strand
ATCAGTGAAGACGCAGTCGCCGGCGAAATCACGCTCACCGACGACATGATTGCCGCGTACTACAATGACAATCCGGCGTTGTATCAGTTACCGGAATCCGCAGATGTCGAATACATCGAAATTCGTCGTGACGATGTCGCCGAAGGCATCAACATCGGCGACGAGGATCTGAACGCGTATTACGAAGATTCCAGGAACCGCTATCTTCAGGACGAACAGCGACGCGCGCGACACATTCTGATTTTGTTCGGTGACGATGAAGCTGCCGCAGAAACATTGGCCAATGAAGTTCTTGCGCGGGCCCAGGCGGGCGAATCGTTCGAAGATCTCGCGACGGAGTTATCTGCCGATGGCGGCACGGCGCCGCGCGGCGGCGATCTCGGTTTGCTGACGCGCACGCAGTTGCCGGGTGAGCTGGGCAGTGCGATCTTCGCGATGAGCCAGGGTGACGTCGGCGGTCCCATTAAAAGTGATTTTGGCTACCATATCGTTCGTGTTGACGAGGTTCTCGAACCCGGCCCGTTGCCACTCGATCAGGTTCGTGGCGAATTGCTGTCCGAGCTTCGCGAGCGCGAAGCGAATGATCGCTATCGCGACCTCGAGCGCGCGCTGTCTGATGCATTGTTTGACAACACCGATATTCAGACGATCTCTGATATTGTCGGGCTGGAAGTTCAAACAATCACGGGATACACGCGTGCCGGCGGAGATCCGTTTGGCACGAACCAGGTCGCGATCGATGCAATATTCGACGAACTGGTTCTCACGGGTGGCCAGGTGTCCGAGCTCATCGAGCTGGACGCCAATCGGTCGGCAGTATTCGAAGTCACCTCCTACACGGAGGCGCAGCGCCTGCCGTTTGATGCGGTTCGTGAGCAGGTTGAGGCCGCGCTGACATCGCAGCAGGCGAATCTGATCCTGGTAAACCGGGCGGAACAGGTACTTGCCGCTGTGGCATCCGGCGAAGACTTTGGCGAGGCGGCCGAGGCTGCCGGTCTTTCGGTTGCCGGACAAATTACGTTCGGGCGTCGGGATCAACAGGTTGATCAGGCCTTGTTGTTCGACGTTTTTGCGGCCGGCAAACCGACGACCGAGTCGCCGATAACGGGCCGCGTTCGGACAATGGGTGGCGGCTACTCGGTGTACAGCCTGGATGCCGTACTCCCGGGACGTCCCGAGTCGATTCCGCTTGCCGAGCGCGATGAGGGCAAGCTGATGCTTGCCCAACAATCCGGCGTTGGTGACTTTCAGGCGTTCATGAAATCGCTCTACGACGACGCCGACATCGATATCAACAACGACCTACTGGCTGCCAGCGACCTGTTCCAGTAAGCTCGACCGACTTATACAAAGGGGGGCCTATGCGCAAACTGGCGCTGCACTGGCAAATTCTGATCGCGATCATGCTCGCGGTCATTGTCGGCTACACGATCAATCAATTCACGACAGATGCTGGTGCGCCGACGCTGTTTGGTATCGCCTACGTAACGATCTTCAGTTACATCGGTACGATGTTTCTGAATGCGCTGAAGATGATCATTGTGCCGCTGATCACGTCGTCGATCATCATCGGCGTTGCAGGTATCGGCAGCGGTGGCAACCTTGGCTCGCTGGGCGGCAAGACGCTGCTGTTCTATGCGTCGACGACACTGGTCGCCATCATGGTCGGACTTTTGGTCATCAATGTGATTGGCCCGGGCTATGTTGATGGTGAGCCTGCGCGCGATTTGCTGGCGCTGGACGCGCCGGTGGAAGACATCGCATCGAAAGTTGAGGGACGCGGGGCCGGTGATGTCGCGGAGGTCTTCCTGCGCATGATACCGCCCAACATCGTCAAGGCCGCGGCCGAAGGACAGATGCTGGGCATGATTTTCTTCGCAATCCTGTTTGGCTACTTCATGACCAGTCTGGCGAAGCAGTATTCCGAGCCCCTGTTCAATTTCTGGAATGGGGTGTTTCACGTCATGATGAAAATGACGGAGTGGATCATGTTGTTTGCGCCCATCGGCGTATTCGGACTGGTCGCGAAAGTCGTGGCGGAAACGGGTTTCGATGCGGCAGGGCCGCTGGCGACATTTGCGCTCGCCGTGGTGCTCGCGCTGGCGATACACGCGTTCGTCGTTTTGCCATTGCTGTTGCGATTCATTGCCCGTGTGGATCCGATAAAGACGCTTAAAGGCGCATCGCCCGCGATGTTGACTGCGTTTTCGACGGCTTCGTCGTCGGCGACCTTGCCAATAACGATGGAAGCCGTCGAGCAAAACATCGGCGTCTCCAACAAGGTGTCGAGTTTCGTGTTGCCGCTTGGCGCGACCGTGAACATGAACGGCACGGCGCTTTATGAATGTGCGGCGGCGTTGTTTCTTGCACAGGCGTACGGCCTGGACCTGACCATTGGTGTGCAATTCACAATCGTTGCAATTGCCCTGATGACATCGATCGGAGTCGCGGGCGTGCCGTCGGCCTCACTGGTTGCCATCGCGATTATCCTGGCTGCGGTCGGCTTGCCGGTGGAAGCGATCGGTGTATTGATGGTGTTTGACCGCATACTCGACATGGCGCGGACCAGCATCAACATCTGGGGTGACTGCACCGCTGCAACGATTGTGGCACGACTCGAAGGTGAGGAAACCAAGGTCGCGTTGCCGTCCTCGTAG
>CAYLTW010000223.1:0-2707 GCA_964386735.1 uncultured Woeseiaceae bacterium | reverse complement strand
GCGCTCATGCTGCCAACAATCTTCGGCCCCTGACTGGCAAGAATCAGGAGTGGCCCGGCCAGGCCCGCAATGGCTGTCCCAGCCGCGATGCTGTAAGCGGCCGTGCGCTGGATAGCCGGGTTCAGACTGTTGAAGGCTTTGAAAGCAGCGGTCGCGGCATCAATCACCAGCACGAACGCAGGCAGGAAAGCCTCCCCGAATGCCCGCTGCGCTTCCTCCGCGTGTCGGGCGATGGAGGTCATGCGTTTACCGGCGGTGTCCATAGCCGCCTCATAGGAGCCCACGATGCGCGTCCCAGCCTCCAATACTTCGTTGACTGCGATCTGCTTCTTGGTCACCACATCGATGTCTTCGACTGCGATGTTCATCGTCTTGGAGTATTCTCTGTAAGCCTGATCGAGGTTGATCGTCAGGCCCATCGTCTTGAGAATTCTCGGGTTGAGGGTCTGAATCCCCTGCACGATGCGCTCGAAGGCTTGGGAGGAGTTGATGCCCGCGATCACAGCCGCGTCCTGTGCCGTTCGGGCCAGCTTGCTGGCGTTCTTCAGGTCGATATTGGCCTGGATCAGCCGGACAAGCGAAATGCGCGCAACCTGGGTTGTGATACCCATGTCCCGCACGCCTTTCTCGAAGTCGGCCATCTGGTCGGAACTGAATCCGGCCGTCTTTCCGACCTGATTCAACACCACGCCGAGGGTTTCTACCCGCGCCGCCAGCAGGGTGGACTTGACAATGAGCGCGCTACCGGCGGCCGAAAAACCAGTCAGCGCAATGCCCACGTTGCGCATCGCGCGATTGGCAACCTCGAACTCTTGCGCTACCTTGCTCGCGCTCTTCCGCCCGTTCCGCTCGAATTCCTGGAACGCCTTTGTGGTCTCGTTCTTGGCCGTCAGGCGTATGCCAGCTTCAATCGCCATTCTTTTTCCTCAACACATCCCGCATTTTCTCCACCGCATCAATCACTTTTTGCTGTCCCTCTGTCAATCCCTTCAGGTCCGTTCCGTATTGCCTGAAAGCCTCGAATACCAACAGGCTCTCGCCAGCGTGCTTCAATTCAAGATCCAGCTCATCCAGGTCGCCCGGCAGCAACTTCCAGTCGAGATTCCGGCAGATGAAAGCACGCTCCAGAACGTAGGGCTCCCACAGCGGTCGGCCATCCGGTGTCAGGGCTAAACGCTCTTCGGTACGCTTGCCATCCGCGTCTATGGTGGTCTCGGTCAGATGGCCGTACTGACCGTAGTCCGCGACGGCAATTACGCGTTTGGGCCGAGTGCGCTCGCCACAGAATAAGCAGTCCGATAAGCCGCCCAGAGGAAGCTGGCCAGGTATCCGTCCAGATCGTCCATCGCCTCGATGTAGCTGGCCTGCAGTCGGCCTTCGGCCCTCGACTGTTCCGGGCTATCCAGCGGCAGCGCCGCCAATTGCTTACGCAGTTCCTTGGGCTTGAAATAGACCGGCTCACCATCAACCGTGAACTTCCAGTCCACGATGCGCTTACAGACGATCCCCGCCAGCAAGCTCGTGGACATCGCTTCCTCGTACAGTCGCAGATCCTTGAATCGCCAGCCCCTGCGCTGGAACTCCACGTACTCGTCGGGGTGATGCTCCTGATCCTCGACATCGATCCGAATCGGGCCGCCCTTTTCGGCGTTGGCCGCGATTCGCTGCGCCTGCTCCACCATGTTTGACGCTAGTTGCTGCACGTCGCCGGGTCCGATTGGCCCCATCTCAGCCACGGTTTCGGTGTCCGGCTTTACGGTCTCGCTCGGGCCGTTGTCCAACTTTTCATCCTTCACCATGTAAATTTCCTCTCTCCAACAAGGCACGTCGAGGCCGCTGGAAGTTCAGTCGCCCCCAACCGTAGTTGTTCGACCAGGGTCTCCAACGGCAATCGACGCGCAGCAAATTTCGCTAGGCGACGGTTGACCAAGCAGGAGCTGTGCTGCCACTCGGGCGGAAGCTGGCATTCAGCGTTACCTTGCCCTGCGGGGTGGCGCTGATGTTCATCTTCTGGCACCAGAACTCGCCTTCGAATTCCGGGTCGCCCATCGCCGGTGCCGTGCCCTGTCCCACGGCCACAGTCAGCGTCTTGGCTCCCTTACCCTTAATGCCATTGAGTACAGTAAATAGACCCGTGGTGGCCGCCGCATTGAAGTTCCCCGCAATCTCCACGTTGAAGGCCGGCATACCCGCGAGGCTGTTGACGGATCCATCGCTGAAGCCGGTTACATCGAGCTCCCCGTACTCATCCGGAATGTCGATGCTCTCAACGTCGCCCTCGACATTTTGCGCCGCGTCGGCACTGTCGTCGATTGCTATCGTCAGATATTGCCCACTCAGTTTTGCCATTTCAATTCCCTCCTACTTTCCTTTTAGGTATTGGTGAAAACGACTGCGAAGCCGAAGTTGTCTCCAGCCGCGCCGGTGCGGGTCACCACCACCCGCCAGTAGCGGTCCAAACTATCGGTCGAAATAATGCGCTCACTGGTTCGACTGCTGCCGTCAGCTGCAAACGTGTCATAAGTCGCCCATGTAGAGTCGTTCGCACTGTCCTCAATCACGATGGAATAGGTGTCGCTTGCCGGTGGGGTAAACACCTGCAGGTAGCCGGTGCCACCCCCGGAGTACGGCCCGCTCACGCTGTCATGGCTGCTGGTCGTCGTTGTGTTCGTGACCGTTTGATTGGCCAGTACTGTGCAGAAGTCGG
>CAYLTW010000222.1:0-2719 GCA_964386735.1 uncultured Woeseiaceae bacterium | reverse complement strand
GCGTGGAAACTTCAGATCCATCATCGGCTACGGAATAGCCGCCGAAAACATAGGCAATTCCATGAACCACGGCAGCGGCTGCAGCCAGCCGACCGACGCCGCCGGGAAGCGGTGCTGCCTCGGCCCACTCGCCGGTGCTGCCATTGAATACCCAGGTATTGTCCAGCGTATCGGCGTGGGTGCGTCCCTCGCCAAGGCCCGCGAAACTGACCAGGTATTCGTTATCGTCGGTCTTTACGGAGGCCACGGCATTGTTTGTGACCGGCCGGGGTAGCTGCGGAAGTTCGGCCGATTGGCGAAGAGAGAGACCGGGACCCGACGAATCACCGGCCTCGTAGACGATTTTGCCATCCATCATCGTCAGGACGACGCCCGTCTCGTGAATGGTGTAGGCATCGACGTCGAAAATGTCCTGGTCGAGAACCATCAGGTCGGCCTTCTTACCGACTTCGATGGATCCGATCTCGTCTTCCATGTGCAACTGGTAGGCGGCATCAATTGTGAAACCTCTGACCAGGCTTTCGACACTCAGCCGCTCTGATACGCGTGGCTGGATGGGCGCATCCGGTTCGCCGGCGCTCTGCCGCGTGTGACCGATTTCGATTTGCGCCACGGGAGACAGGCCCATCGTGCCTGCGCCGCTCGCCGGAAAATCGCTTCCGAACGTTAGTCGTGCGCCGGTGTCCTCCAGGCTTTTGAAGCGCCAGTAGCGATTGAACTGGTCTTCGCTGACGAATTGTTCCCCGTAGACGTCGTATGACGCCCACAACGGCGTGCTCTGCGCCGTAACGCCCAGCTCGGCAAAACGCGGTATGTCCTGGTCAGTCATGACCTCAAGATGGCAGATCGTGTATCGAGATTCGCTATCCGGATACTCGCGACGGGCCACCTCTATGGCATTGAGCGATTCATGAATCGCGCGCTCGCCCAAGGCGTGCACATGTACGTCGATATTTCTCGATGCCGCATCCGTAATCATCTGCGTCATTTGCTCTTGCGTAAAAACCGTCTCACCGCTATTACCCGGTTCGCCCTGGTAGTCCTCGAACATGGCCGCCGTGCGACCTTCAACCGTGCCATCGTCCGGAATTTTGAGCGTGTTGTAGTGGTAACGCTCACCCTTGATCTGTCGCCCCCACTCTTCGGCCGTATCGACGGCTGTCGCCGCCTGCTCCGTGGCCTCAGGACGCGACGAACCGACGATTCGAACCGTTAGCTCACCGGACGACTCCAGTGCATCGAGAACGTGCTTGACAAGTTCGGCATCACCCCGGGTTCCCGCGTCGAAAACCGAGGTAACACCGTAACTGTTCATTATGTCGATGATGATTCCGGTACCTTCCACCAGGATACCGGGCGTAATGACGTCCAGTGCCGCCATAGCCGAACTAGCCGTGCCCTCGAGCAGGTAGCCTGTCGCATCACCGGATTCATCGCGTTTATAGTAGCTGTAGCCCGGTACTGGATCGGCCGTATCCTGGGTAATGTTCAAGGTTTTCAACGCCACCGTATTTGCCCAGGCGGCGTGAAACCCTTCGTCCATAATCAGCACAACCCTGTCCGGCACGAGCTCATCGATCATTTGACGTGACGGACCCTCGGGCCCGAAGGTCGAAGCCAGAAAACCATAACCGAAAATCACCGGAATATCCGGATTTTCCCCGGCATATGCAGCAATCGCGACTAACCACTCATCGACTGTGCCAAACGTATTTAGCGAGAGCGCCTTTGCATAGGCTCCACCGGTTATCGGGTGGACATGCGTATCGATGAATCCCGGTAACAGCAATTGCCCGGCCAGGTCTCGTAGCTTCGTGGACGCGCCGATCAGGCTTGCGGAACCCGCCGCGTTGCCGACGTAGACGATCGCGTCGCCTTTTACCAGAACCGTATCAGCCCACGGCGCTTCGCTGTTCAGCGTATAGGCTTTCGCGTTAACAAAAGCGAGGTCGGCAAATCTATCCGTGCTTCGCTCAGCATGCTCGCCTGGCGAGCACGCGCCGATAATAACGACCGCAATGAGCGCACAAACACCACGAGTAGATTTGCTCACAAAGGCACTTCGCGACTACAAACCGGAACCGTCTTCCGAATAGATCACCCAGATCTTTTTGTATCCATCCGTCTCCCAGACGCCAGTCCACTCTTTGGGTATCGTAACCCCCTCGCCCGCGTTAATGACCTGCACCGTTCCGTCGTTTGACGTCAGCGTTACGCTACCTTCGAGAAAATACATGAATTCATCGACGCCGTAGGGCTCGGGAATGTCGTATCGAACCTTGCCTGACGTGTACATACCGGAAGCGAATTTCTTATCGCTGGACAGGAAGGTCGTTACGTCCTGAGTGAGATTGCCGCTGTCATCGATTTCAATCATGTCGGGTCTTTCGAATATTGCGCCACTTATGTCGCCGGCAGAAATCTTCGACGGATGTTCAGTGCCACTCGCAAGCACCAAAACAGCCAGTCCCAGCATCAACGCGCCGGCAACCAGGCCGGCAACAGAATTTTTGTTCATACATAGACCCTCAAAGTTTCATCGGTAAGTCGCGCGCTGTCCTGACCCGGCCATAAGCAATGTCCTTTAACCGCGACACCAGTTGTTCCTGGAAATCGGTACTCGGGTTCATTAGATCCGGTTTGAATGCTGTCACGGCATGAAGGCCCTCAAGCATTGCCATGATGAGCGCGGCGCGTGTGTTCAGTTCACTGTCGCCCA
>CAYLTW010000221.1:0-2822 GCA_964386735.1 uncultured Woeseiaceae bacterium | reverse complement strand
CGGCGAATCTCGACGACCTCGCCTTCCCGCACCACTTGCTCTGCTAACACGATTCAGACTCCTTCGATGATTGCGCCGCCAGGTAATCCGCAAGCGAATCAAGTCGCTGCTCCCAAAACCCGCGATATTCTTCTATCCAGCTCGATGCGCTCTGCAACGGTTGCGCGGCGAGTTTGCAATGCACAACGCGACCCTTCTTTTCTCGCTCGACAAGCCCCGCGTTCTCCAGCACGCTGACGTGTTTCATCACACCGGGCAACGACATTTTGCGAGGCGTCTCCAGCTTTGTAATGGCTGAAGCCCCTTCTGAAAGCTGCGCGAGAATGGCTCGTCGGGTCGGATCGGCCAGCGCCGAAAAGACCGAATCGAGCTGGGCTACTGAATAGTTAACCATTTGGTTACCTTATAGGTCGGGAATCGAATAGTCAACATTGACATTTTCTCCGTAAGAGCTACTATTCACGTATTCTCGTGAATACTTGTTTTTAATCAGCATAAGCCATGAAAGTGCTTTTCATCGTTAACGATCCGCCCTACGGCTCGGAGCGCTGCTTCAACGCGTTTCGCCTTGCAGCGGCACTTATTAAAGATGAGGAAAAACCGGCGGTCTCCGTTTTCCTGATGGCCGACGCAGTGGTCTGCGCCAAAGCTGGCCAAAAGACACCCGAGGGTTATTACAACCTCGAACGAATGGTTAAGGGCGTTACCCGCCATGCCGACGTCGTACTTTGCGGTACCTGTATGGATGCGCGCGGCATTGTTGACAGCGAACTGATAGCCGGCACAAAGCGCGGCACCATGCCCCAGTTGGCCGAACTCACGATAGCCGCCGACAAGGTCCTGGTCTTTTGATCGTCCGACGCGATAGCTAGCGAGGCGCAAAACAGCATGCATATACTAATCATTGGCGGCTCGTTCGGGGGACTAAACGTCGCCTACGATCTGCGGCGGCTGCTGCCGCACAAGAATCATAAAATCACCGTCATCGCGAAGGAGCCCCGGTTCATCTTCATACCGTCGCTTCCGTGGGTCACCATGGGATCGAAGACAATCGACGACATCTCTTTTGAGCTTGAGAGACCGCTCAAGTCGAAGCGTATTGATTTCATCGCAGCGGCGGTAGACAGGATCGACCCGGAGAAAAAACAGGTCCAAACGTCAACGGAGACAATTGACTATGACTATCTCGTTGTTGCCACCGGCCATCGCAGTGCGAACGAGGCCGTGCCGGGCCTTGGCCCTTTTGACGGGCCAGGACATTCCCTGATGTCACCGCCCGAGGCCGAAGAGGCACGCGACGCGTGGACTGCTTTCCTCGAAAACCCCGGCCCTATGGTCATAGGCTGCGCACCTGGTGCGAGTTGCCTCGGACCCGCGTACGAGTTTCTGTTCGAAGCCCATCACGCGTTAAAAAAGCGCAAGCTGGCCCACAAGGCACCGATCACATTTATCACGCCTGAGCCGTTCCTCGGCCATTTTGGAGTTGGCGGGTTCGGCAAAATTCGTCAGTACCTGGAGGGCGAACTTGAGGATCGCGACATTCGCTACCATACGTCGGCCGCGATAAGCAAAATCACTGCGGGCTCGGTGGAAACCGGGGATGGGTCCGTTTTCGAATCCACTTTTTCGCTCGTCATTCCGCCACTGGCCGGCGTCAAACCTGTCGTTGAGGCGCCCGGCCTTGGAAATCCGAAAGGCTTCATTCCGGTCGATTCGTATTACCGCCATGCGGATTTCAAAAAAGTCTATGCCGTTGGCGTTGCCGTCGCCCTGCCCCCGGTGGAAGAAACACCGGTACCGGTGAATTTCCCGAAGACCGGCCACATGACCGAACAGATGGCCCGGATTGCCGCGAAGAACATTGCGGCTGACATTCTGGGCACCGAGAAAACCACGCACGATCTGCGTGTCGAGTGCATTATGGACATGGGCAATGAGGGCGCCCACATCGTCGCCGACCCGGTCCGTCCGCCACGAAATGTCACCCGGCTTAGCAACGGCAAGCGCTGGTTGTTGGCCAAACAATTTTTCGCCAACTACTACTTGTGGAAACTTCGACGTGGCGCCAATAGGAGCCCGAAGTGGGTGTGGTGACTGGAGAGCATTTGCGAAAACAGAGCCCGAAGCATCAATTGAATGAGCAGTTTGCGCAGATCGCCAAAGCACTGAGCCATGCTCACAAGCTGGAGTTGCTGGAACTACTGGCACAGGGTGAACGCAGCGTCGAAGTACTGGCGAATGTCGCGGATTTTACGGTCGCCAACACATCCCGGCACCTCCAGCAGCTTCGACGCGCCGGTCTGATCGCTTCACGAAAAGAAGGACTATATGTTTTTTACCGCTTGGCCGGCAATGATGTGATTGATCTTCTTCGCAGCCTGAGACGCACGGGCCAAAGGCATATTACCGAAGTAAACGATGTCGTCATCGGCTACTTTAACGATCGCGATAGCCTGGAGCCTGTGTCGAGAAAGCAGCTCCTGCGGCGCAGCAATGACGGCTTGGTAACCATACTCGACGTTCGTCCCAGCGAAGAATACGCAGTGGGCCACATTCCCGGCGCGTTGAACGTGCCGCTCAGGGATATCGAGCAATGCCTCGCGAATATCCCGAAAGAGCAGGAAATTATTGCATATTGCCGAGGAGAGTATTGCGTGCTCGCCTTTGAGGCCGTGGCGAAAATACGAAAAAAGGGATTCACGGCGCGCCGGCTCGAAGAAGGATTTCCGGAGTGGAAAGCCGCCGGTCTGCCCGTGGAAGAGACAAATTCATGACTTCAAAATACGTACACGGTATCCGCCCGAACATCGGCCAGTTCGCAC
>CAYLTW010000220.1:0-2830 GCA_964386735.1 uncultured Woeseiaceae bacterium | reverse complement strand
GCATCTTGAGAAGCTCGGCAATCTCCTTGAGGCTGAATCGCATTTTTTGCGCTCGTCGGATAAATCGCAGTCGTGAAAGGTCACGCTCGAGGTATACACGAATTCCGGAATCCGTCCGGTTAATAGCAGGGAGCAGTCGTATCTTTTCGTAGTAACGCAGCGTGTCCGCGCTAATATCGAGCAGCTTCGTGACCTCTCCGATGCGATAGCTTTTCATATCCTGGGATTTTCCCACGTAACGATAATTTGAGTCAGGTCGGTCAATGATGATAGAGCACGTAGTCTCTGATCAGGTACAGGCCGGTTAAGATAAGTGTAACGCCTGCCACTATTTCAAAGGCCTTTTGCGATCGTTGCAATCCTTTCAGGGATTCGAGCCAGCCAATACTCCAGGCTCCGAGCAGAATCGGAATACTCCGTCCGAGAGCAAACGCGAGCAGCAGACTCAGACCGAACGGGACCGAGCCAATCGCCGCACTCGCCGTCAGCATGACCATCAATGCCGGCGTGCAAAACGGACAAACCGCCACGGAAAAAGGGATTCCCAGTAAAAAAGCGCCCCAGGCCCCGCTAACCTTTTTGCCCCGAAGACCAATCCACGGCAAGCGTATCCTGATCCAACCGGGCCACAACAGCCCCAGCACCACGAGCAGCGGGCCCAGAAAAAGTTCCCAACCGTGGCCGATGCTGCGCTTTGCCCAGTCGCCGCCGAGTGCGGCGGCCACGCCCAGTACAGCATGCGTGGCCAGCATGCCCAAGACAAACATGCTGCCCAGAAAAATGGCGCGACGTTGCGTGTGCGCCTTGGTGACATACGCCAGCACCACCGGGATAGACGCAAATGACACGGGGTTGAAGCTGAATACCAGCCCGGTCAGAAAACTGACGCCGATACCGGCCAGGCTCGCGTTCTGTAATGAGAGTCGCAGGGTTTCGAGATCAATATCGAGTAACGACATTCTAAAGAGTGCTCATTCCGCGAGCGTTTGCAGTCGGGTTTCCAGGGCTTCCCGGAGTTTGCCAACAGGCGGATGACTTCTGAATACTAACTCGCCATCGATTGCAATCGCCGGTAAGGACAACACGCCTAGTTCGACGGCGTAGTCCAGTTCGTCCAGGACATTTACTTTGCGGCATGCGATGCGCTCAGTGCCGAGTTCCTGGGTCATGGTTTGCAAAATGTCGAAAACCCGGCCACACCTGCTGCAGTCCGGGGAGGAGAACACTTCAACCTTAATCTGTTTCATCGCCACCTCGTGATCGTTCTCACTATGGTCTCATCAAAAGTTCCAGCGAAAGCCGACTCGTACAATATAGTCATTTTCCAGCGCAACGCCATTGAGGTCCTGGGATACAGGTAGCTGCACCGAGCCCTCGAGAATGTACCGCCTGGTGACGTATTGCAGGCCCGGACTGATAAAAATGCTGGTGCCACCCGAATTGCGATCGAGAATACCGGAAACCCGATTTTCGTTGCGGTAAGACAGGTTGGCCTCCAGAACGCCGTAAAGAAAACCCGGTGTGCCGCTGCCCAGAGTGCGTGGCAACAGCCGGTACTGCAGTGAGCCGTCCAGCCGGGCCTCATCGCCGCCCTCAAAGTCATTGGCTGCGCTCTTCGCCGTATACGACGCTTGCGCGTCCACCTGAAAAGCCAGCTTCTGATAGGTGGCGACCACTCCGGCGAAGGTATCCCAGGAGCCGGTCCCGGACTGCAGTGGTATAGGTAAACGCCCGATGGCATCGGACTCATCATCGTTGCCGGTTGGTGCCTTGAGCCCGCCGAATGCCGCAACGCGGAAAGTATGGCCGCGCGCGTCCTGTTGAAAAAAGGTATAGCGGGCAAACGCCGAAATATCGCCGAAGCCCTGGCTGGAACGGCTTACTTGCGCGCCACCGATCGTAACTTGCAATTCTTTTTCGACGTAGGGCAAAACAGCAAAGACCGCCAGGTCACCCTTGACGCCATAGCCAAGCACCGAGACCAGCGCGTTAGCTCTGATGTCGCGCATCGCACCACTTGGATCGTCGCCGGAGCGTGTCAACACCAGCAGCTCGCGATTAACGAATTCCCCTTTGCCAACGGGCAGGGCCGTATTAAAGGTGATTGGTGCAGCAAAAACGGTGCCTGCGCCGAGCAAGAGCACAAATGGCGAAAGGCGAGCCGCAAAACGCCAGTTATTCATTCACCATTTCCGTCGCCACTTTGTATTCCCTGTGCTGTGTCATGTGTTTGAAGGTGAAGCCGGCATCGCAAAATTCCCCTACTCAATTTGTCGATCGTCACGCCAAGCCTACAGCCTGGAGTTGACTCCAAGTCAAGTCCTGCGAGAGAACCGGTTTCGATGATGTCGCGGTGTACCTGGGGAGCTGACGGCTCGGCTGCGTTGTGGTCGGATAATATCCTACCAGTGAGATCGGTTTTGTGAGGGGACCCCAATGGGCATGGTGAAAAAGAGCATTACCGTAACCGAGCAACAGGACGAGTGGATAAAAACGCAAATCGCCAGTGGCGATTACGGTAACGACAGCGAGTTGTTGCGTGACCTTATCCGACGGCGGCAGCACGCCGACGCCGAGTTGGCGGCGCTCAGGGCGGCCGTCCAGGAAGGGCTGGATAGCGGCATGAGCGACCGTACCCCTGAAGATGTCCGACAGGCCGTTGCAGTGGCGTCGGGTTGATGAAGTCGGTGAGGGATTGCGACGCTCGGTCCTTCGGACCGCACTTCGTGCGTCTGTCGGCTCGCAGGCTGGGCTCGGTGTGAACTTCCGGCTCCTGCCTCCCGAAGGCATTAGGGCATATGTAAGCGATTGTTTTTAATAGGCATGCTGG
>CAYLTW010000219.1:0-2843 GCA_964386735.1 uncultured Woeseiaceae bacterium | reverse complement strand
TTAGCCGAGCGTTGGGCGGCACGGTTCGTCAGCGAGCTTTTCCGATATTACATCGTTTGCTTTGTCGGTTATGGCATTAATGATCCGGTTTTGCGCTATATGATGGATGCACTCGCTGCTGATGAATTGCTTGGGGAGACGAAGCCAGAAGCGTACGCATTTGCAAGCTTCCGTGATGGCGAAGAGGAGGAAACATTGACGGAGTGGGAGGCGAAAGGAGTTACTCCGTTACTGTATAAGGTGCCTGCGGGTACGCAAGACCATTCTGCGCTCCATCGTACCCTCAAAGAGTGGGGCAATACCTATCGCGATGGCGTGCGGGGCAAGGAGATGATTATCGCCCAGCATGCGAGTGCGCCACCATTGGCTCCATCACGGTCAGACTTTGCAGTTGGCCGGGTGTTGTGGGCGCTGACAGATGGGCTGGCAGCGAAACATTTCGCCGACCTGAATCCCGTTCCGCCGCTAAAATGGCTTGAACCGCTTTCCGAAAATCAGTTTGAACATCGAGATTTATCACGCTTTGGGGTTTCTGCTAACAGCAATGAGGATAAGAAGCTAAGTTTTAGTATCGTTCACCGTCCAGCACCCTATACGCATTCACCCGGGATGTGCATCGTTGATCTGGGTATGCGGGGTAGCGATTGGGACGATGTGATGTTTCAGCTGGCCCGCTGGCTCACCCGGCACCTCGGTGACCCAGAACTAGTTCTTTGGTTGGCCAAAAGAGGCGGTCAGCTGCATGAGCGATTCGCATGGCTTATCCGCGACCAATTAGAAAAACTTGAGCAACTAGATGCCGAAGGTAAGCAAGATGAGCTTGACCGCATCTGTGCTGATGCGCCGAAAGCCATCCCCAGCTCATTTATGCGCACGTTATGGCGGCTCCTTCTAGCCGGACGCCTAAAGTCGCATGCGCGCCAATTCGGTATATACGATTGGTTACGTCGCATTAAGCAGGACGGAGTTTCACCATCTTTTCGCATGGAGCTGCGTGAAATGTTAAAGCCGTGCGTTACATTGCGTGCACTTTTTCATTGGGAAGGTGAAATGTCAGGTTCGTCTGAACCGACACGCATCAAAGACATTGTTGACTGGGAGCTAATGCTGGCCAGCGATCATGTACATTCGACGATGCGCAATAGGGGGAAAAAGCCGCAGTGGCAGGCAATGCTGCCGGATCTGTTGCAAGACTTTACAGTACTGCTGCGTGATGCGCTTGATCTGAAAAGAGAATTAGGCGACGCGGAGGAGAAAAGCGACTCGACATATTTCGATCAGCCCTCTATCAGTGAGCACGCTCAGAATAAGGATTTCCGTGATTGGACGGCTCTGATCGAACTTGCCCGGGATGCCTGGTTGGCTACGGTACATTCTGATCCTGTGCGGGCACGTCAAGTGGCCGAAGGCTGGTGGCAAGTACCTTATCCAGTATTCAAACGGTTAGCACTATTTTCTGCTGCACAAAACGATGTGATTACACAGAGACAGGCGTTGGACTGGTTGCTGGCGGAGAACTGTTGGTGGCTATGGTCAGTGGAAACTCAGCGTGAGTCACTACGCCTGTTAGTGGCCTTAGCGCCGAAAATAACTGCTCGTGAGATATCCGAATTAGAACATGCCATTCTTGCGGGACCGCCACGAGAGATGTTCAAGGACGATCTTGAGCAGGAAGAGTGGGCGCGCATCGTTGACCGGAATATGTGGCTGCGTCTTTCTAAATTGCAGGCTGCCGGAGCGGTGCTGGCCTTGGAAGCAAAGACCAGGCTGGACGAGCTAACGCAGAGGTATCCACGCTGGCGTCTAGCGGAAGACGAGCGAGACGAATTTCCAGTTTGGATGGGAGGAGGGGATGAATGGCGCGAATTTGCTCCCTCGCCGCGTTGCCGCCGCGAACTGGTTGAATGGCTCAAGGAACAAGGCAAACCTGACCACAGAAGGGAAGATGATTGGCTGCTGCGTTGTCGCGAAGATTTTCCGGTCACGGCCTGTGCCTTGTGTGCGTTGGCCAAGGAAGATGTATGGCTGGATGATCGTTGGCGTACAGCACTTCAGGCTTGGTCAGAAGACAAACTCGCCAAACGATCATGGCGCTATATGGGCACTGTACTGAGTGATGCACCAGAAGAACTGGTGCAATCGCTTGCTCATGGGATCAGTTGGTGGCTACAGGCCATCGCCAAAACGTTTGAAGGTCATGAAGCGCTCTTCTTGAAGCTTTGTCGCCGGATCCTCGCGATGGATCATCAGGATGAGGAGGATACCGATGACCCTGTAGGGCGGGCTATCAATCATCCGGTGGGACACGTGACGCAGGCGCTTTTACATTGGTGGTACCGCAGGGCGCTGGAGGACGGACAAGGTCTGCCAGAAGAACTTAAATCCTGTTTTACAGATCTATGCAATACACAAATAGTCAAGTTCCGCCATGGCCGCGTTTTATTGGCCGCGCACGTCATTGCCCTGTACCGAGTTGATCAAGAATGGGCGGCGGAGTATCTCCTGCCGATATTTGATTGGCAGCGCTCACTCGTGGAGGCGCAATCGGCCTGGGAAGGATTCTTGTGGTCACCACGTTTATACCAGCCATTTATGTCAGCTATCAAGGAACCGTTTCTCGAAACGGCGGCCCATTACGACGAACTCGGCAATCATGCCGAGCAGTATGCGGCTTTTTTGACCTTTGCAGCATTGGATCCAGGCGATACTTTCATAACCGAGGAATTGGCCGATGCGACCCGTAGTTTACCAGCAGACGGATTAAAGAGCGCAGCCCAGGCACTGACCAATGCACTTGAAGGTGCGCGGGACCAGCGTGCGGATTATTGGCGCAATCGTTTACT
>CAYLTW010000218.1:0-2892 GCA_964386735.1 uncultured Woeseiaceae bacterium | reverse complement strand
CCGGCATAGTAAAACGGCAGGCCCCACACGTAGTTTGGAAACGCCGGTTCAACAAATTGCCCGGCCGCGACGGACAGGTCCGAGAAGTAGAACAGGGTTGCACCTGCAGGAATGAGCAATGGACCGCCTGTACCCTTTGTCCCGAACGCGGCGATCACCATCAGACTAATGACAAACGTGTATGTGCGGACAGGCACGATCATGTCCGCGGGTAAGTATGGCGCCAGCCACACGGCTACGAGGACCGATATCGCGGTGACCGGGACGAATGCGGCAATCGACCACCTGGCGTTCAGGCCATGAACGAAAAACGCGACAACATACGCGAGATGGCCAAGAAGGAAAATCACCAGTCCGGCGAGAAAGAACTGCCGCGTTGTCCCGAGCAGAAACATATCGCCGAACCAGGAGAATACGAGTCCTGTAAATAGGATCCGGCCGTAGCCCGATCGAAATGCTCCGGACAGTATGGCAATCGCCAAAAACGCCGTCGAGGCGACAAATTTTGACGCGATTATGCCGATGCGGATGTCAATCAGCCGACTAACAACGAGCAATAAGCATGCGATTGTCAACGCAGCGAGCCAGAATCGAGTCAAGGGAGAGATTCTGTTGCTGGTAGTCATCATGGTGCCACTATATCAAGCCCTATTGATCTGGCGGCTCCGCGACCGTACGGCAACCAGCTCCTGAACCTGCGAAACGGGTGGTCAACACCGAGCATTCTGCGGGACAATGCAGGCATGAGCAAAGTGAGGAAAGGATCAGACCGCACCGGCGTGCGTTCCGTTCTTACGTGCGGTCTCGGAATACTGACGTTCAGCACTCCGGGATTTGCTCAGACAGGAAGCCCGCTCGACGTCCGGCCGAGCGCTCGCGCACATCGCTTAACTGTCGTGCCGACAATCGATGGCAATGTGTTGGACGATCCTGCGTGGCGCGGTGCCGAAGCAATTACCGGATTCTGGCAAATTCAGCCACACGCCGGCCAGCCGGCAAGCCAGAGGACCGAGGTATTTGTCGGCTTTACAGATACCGCACTTCATATCGCCGTGGTTGCCTACGATGATGAGCCCCTGGAAATCATTACGACCGACAGTCGGCGTGACTCGTCACTCGATGATACGGACAGCTTCCGAGTCATCATCGATGGTCTCCTCGACCGCCAGAATGGCTATGTTTTTGGCACAAACTCGGCGGGGCTGGAGTTCGACGGTCAGGTTTCGAAGGAAGGGGAAGGTCAGTTTATTCCGGGCGGTTCCGGTGGCTTGAATTTGAACTGGGACGCGCCATGGATTGTAAAGGCTGCAATATCCGACGTCGGTTGGAGTGCGGAAATGGAAATTCCGTTCACGTCCTTGCGTTTTGGTACCGGTGAGGAGCAGGTCTGGGGCTTCAATTTTGAGCGCAGAATTCGTCGCAACAATGAGATCTCTTTCTGGGCGCCGTTGTCGCAGGAGCGAACTCTTTACCGCGTTTCCGAAGCTGGTTCGATCGAAGGCATCGGTGTGCCACGGCTACGCAATTTGCAAATTACACCTTTTGTTCTCGGTAGAGCACGGCGTGGCGGTGATCTGGCTGGAACGGAGACGGATCAGGAAGTCGGGCTTGACCTGAAATATTCGATCACACCCAGCCTTACGCTGGATGCGACCTATAACACCGACTTCGCCCAGGTCGAAGTGGATGATGAGCAGGTGAATCTTGATCGCTTCACCTTGTTCTTTCCTGAAAAGCGGCCGTTTTTTCTGGAGAACGCCGGTCAGTTTACGGTGGGTAATCCGCGTGAGGTCGAATTGTTTTTCAGTCGGCGCATCGGAATCGCGAATGGCACGCAGACCCCAATCACAGGTGGTCTGCGCTTGTCCGGAAAACTTGGCACTACAACGAATGTCGGTTTGCTTTATATGGGTTCCGAGGCCGTGCCCGGTGTCGCGTCTCAAAGTACATACATGGTTGCAAGAGTGAATCAGGAACTGGCGAATCGATCGCAAATTGGCATGTTGTTTGTCAATCGTAGTGGCGACGGCAGCCTGGACGGTAATGGCGACGACGATCAGAACCAGACCTATGCAATTGATGGTCGTTGGGGTATTGGCGATAACCTGTTGCTCCAGGGTTGGGTGGCGAGGACAACAACGCCGGGACTGACTGGCAAGGACGACGCGTTTTCCGTCAGCGGCGCCTTCGACAATGCTGATTGGTCGTCATCACTCGATTACACGGAGGTTGGTAGTGACTTCAATCCGGAAGTAGGCTTCCTGTTTCGAAGTGACTACCGAAAAGTTAGCGGACTGATATTGCGCCGAATTCGACCGGATGATCTCTGGAACCTGTTCGAAATTCGCCCCCATATTCGATATACGGGTTTCTGGGATTTCGAGGGTTTTCAGGAGACCGGTTTGCTGCATGTCGATTCCCAATGGGAGTTTCGGAGCGGCACAATTTTTCAAACTGCAGTTAATTTCACCACGGAAGGGGTAAAGGAGCCGTTCGACATAGTTGACGGTGTCACCATCCAGCCCGGTACCTACGATCACACCGAGTTAGTGCTGCGGTATTTGGGCGACCGGTCCGCGGCACTCAATTTCAGTTTTAGTACGACCATCGGTGGCCGCTTTGGCGGCGATCGACTCAGCCTGTCACCAACGGTCAGGTATCGCATCGGCGAGAAATTCAGCTCGGAGCTTGCTTTTGACTACAATGAGTTCGATCTGCCGGTGCCGGGAGGAAATTTCACGGCTAATCTCGTGCGCTTAAGATTGTCTTATTCCTTTACGCCGAGGATATTGCTGCAAATGCTGGCGCAGTACAACGAACCGGCCGATGAGATATTAACCAACCTGCGTTTTTCCTGGCTGCACTCTGCGAGTACCGGTCTGTTCCTGGTTT
>CAYLTW010000217.1:1626-2912 GCA_964386735.1 uncultured Woeseiaceae bacterium | reverse complement strand
CCGCACGGGCACTCGGTGACGCACATCGTGCAGCCCTTGCAATAGTCGTACTTGAACTCAAAACGCAGACCCGGGCCAAGCTTGGTGATGGCGTTGTCTGGACAGATACCATAGCAGTTGTCGCACTCGAAGCAGTTACCACAAGACAGGCACCGGCGCGCCTCAAACAAGGCATTGTTCTCGTCAAGCCCGGCGACCACCTCCTCGAAGGTGGTGCGGCGGCGAATGTCGTTGAGCACCGGTTGCACGGTCTGCTCCGCATCGGTGTAATACCAGGTGTTGAGTTGCTCGAAGCGCGCGAGTTCATGTTTTGGCGCCGGCGCATAGGATTCTCCGCGCAGGTAGGCATCGATACAGCGTGCCGCTTTCTTGCCGTGGCCGACGGCCACGGTCACGGTACGCTCCGAGGGCACCATGTCACCGCCGGCGAACACCCCCGGGTAAGCCGTCATCATATCCTCACCCACTTCAACGACACCATCATGGTTTAATTTCACGCCTTCAAGATGCGTCAGCAGCCCCTGATCGACATTCTGCCCGAGCGCCAGCACCACGGTATCCGCCTCGATGGTCTCAAACTCGCCGGTGGGCTGTGGCCAGCCGCTCTCGTCGAGGGTCATCTTCTCAACCTTGAGGGCGTTCTCGCCGGCCTCTTTGATGGTGCGCAGCCAGTTGACGACCACACCCTCTTCCAGCGCCTCGTCGATTTCGAAATCATGGGCGGGCATCTGTTCGCGGCTGCGGCGATAGACGATGACCGGCTCGGCGCCAAGCCGCCTGGCGGTGCGCGCTACATCCACCGCCGTGTTGCCGCCACCGTAGACGACCACCCGGCGCCCGAGTTGCAGCGGCGAATCGCCGGTTTCCATTTCACGCAAAAAACTCACCGCATCGATGATCTTCACCGCATCCGGCGCGGGGATATCCACCTTCTTGGCCAGATGCGCCCCGATGGCGGCAAAACAGGCATCGAACCCCTCTGCGTTCAGCGCCGCGGGGATGTCGTCGACGCGCCGATTCAGTTCCAGTTCCACACCCATGTCGACGATGCGCTGCACCTCCGCGTCCACCACCTCGCGCGGCAGCCGGTATTTTGGAATGCCGAAACGCATCATGCCGCCCGGCACCGGCCCGGCTTCACGAATCGTGACCTGGTGTCCCAGCAGCGCCAGATGGTAGGCGGCGGACAGGCCACTGGGCCCGGCGCCGATAACCAGCACGTTCTTTGCGCCGCTGGCCACAGCCTCAATGTCGACCGACCAACCCTCACGGATCGCCAGATCGCC
>CAYLTW010000217.1:0-1526 GCA_964386735.1 uncultured Woeseiaceae bacterium | reverse complement strand
TTGCCGGGCTCGGCCCCGACCGGCATGGTGGTTGCGGTGCGTGCCGCCGGTGGGGTCTGGCTCGAGCGTTGTACGCCGGTGTTCATATAGGCTTCGTTGTTGTAGCAGATATAGAGCACATCGTCGTTGCGATCAAACATCCCCGACAGGCAGCCCATGCCGATATCGGTGGTGCCGCCGTCACCGCCCTGGGCGATAACCCGGATGTCCTCACGGCCCTTGGCCCGCAGCGCCGCGGAGATCCCGGCGCCCACCGCCGCCACGTTGCCGAACAACGAATGTATCCAGGGCAGGCCCCAGGCGGTCTGCGGATAGGGCGTGGTAAATACCTCAAGGCAGCCCGTCGCATTGGCGGCGATGATCTTGCCCTCGGCGGCGCGCAAGGCCGCATCGACCGCATACCGCGCGCCGAGGGCCTCACCGCAACCCTGGCAGGCGCGATGACCGGAATCGAGGGAGTTGCAACGTTCGACACTGGCCTGCACCGTGCGTTGGGTTTCGTCCAGCAGGCGGTTGCCGACGGTGAAGGTGCCGGTCTGGTAGAACTTGACCCGTTGTTGTGTCTGCGGAATGTAGGCCATGGATCGATCTCCTCAAGGGACCCGTGCGGCGGCCACCAGACCGACGTCGCGCAGGATGCTCTCGGCGCTCGGGCCCGGGCGCTGCAGAGTCTTGAGCCGATCCAACTCACGGCGGATCACCTCCATGTTGATATCGTGGAAATGCGGCTCCTCGATCTCGTCGCGCACGCCCTTGTCGAGCATGCGCCGCAGGTTCTCGCGGGTGATGGGGCGCCCGCCCAGGCCACCGACCACCGAGTACACCTGAACCGCCAGGCCGGCCAGCGCCATACGCACATCACCGGCGAGAATGCCACCCATACCCACGGCCAGGCTCTTCTCAAAGACAATCACCCGCTCGGCGTCGATCAGTGCCGCGCGCAGCACTTCGCTGGGGAACGGCCGGTAGGAGCGGACCGTCAGAGCACCGATTGAGATCCCCTCGCCACGCATATCGGCCAGCACCGACTTCATGCTGCCGGCGACGGAACCCATGGTCACCACGACGGTCTTCGCGCCCTCAGAATCGAAGGTCTTGATCAAGCCACCGGAGTCGCGCCCGAACAGCTCCTGAAACTGCGCGGCCTGTGCCACGATGAGATCCAGGGCTTCGAGCTGCTTATAGTGGGCGAGGAAGCGGACTTCGGCGAAGGCCTCCGGGCCGACCATCGCGCCCATGGTCACCGGCGCCTCCGGGTCGAGTACCTGGCGTGGCTGAAAGCTCGGCAGAAACCGATCCACGGTCGCTTGCTCCGGCATATCCACCCGGGTGTAGGCGTGGGTGAGAATAAAGCCGTCCATGCAGACCATGACCGGCAGGCTGGCGGCCTCGGCCAGACGGAAGGCCTGGATATGCACGTCGAGCGCCTGCTGGTTGTCTTCGACGAAGAGCTGGATCCAGGCCGCATCACGCGCCGACATGGAGTCGCTCCAGTCGTTCCAGATGTTGATCGGCGGACCGATGGC
>CAYLTW010000216.1:0-3016 GCA_964386735.1 uncultured Woeseiaceae bacterium | reverse complement strand
TTTTGCCGCGTCGTAACTTTGCCGGCAAGGTGACGAACAACGCCTGTACCAACAGCAGGCTCCAGACACTTAAGAATATGCTGCCGGTTTGATCGGCAGCCCAGACAGCGGCGGCGAGGGCCAGTGCGCTAATGCCCAAGTCGGCCAGGGCCGGGAGCACACTGGAATAAAAATACAGTGAACGAATCAGCCACACGAGCCCCACCTGCACCAGCATGTGCAGCGCCAGGGAAGGGCCCAGAGACAATGTCACCGCCGTGACCAGAAACCACAGCGCCAGGGCGCTGATACGCCCGAAACGCACCGGACTTCGGGCCAGCAGATACAGCACATAGCCGAGCGCCACCAGGGCAGTCAACGCCTGCAGCACCCACATGCCGGGCAGGATCAAGGGCAGGGTGTGATACAGCACCGTGGCGCCAAGGCTGGCGGCCAGCGCCACCACGGCGCCTTCGGAAAACGTCGGGCGTTTCATGATGCCCTCCGGTTTTGCTGTTCGCGCAAAAAGGCCACATCCACATCCGCATCACTGACGCCGCTCCCGGCCGTCTCCCAGGCCTCTTCAGCTAAACCGTCGGGAGCCTCTTCGACGAGCAGTTCGACTTTCTGGCGCAGATGATCCAGGCGCGTCCGGTACTCGCCGATCCGCTCTTTAAGTGCCGCCAGCTCCAACTCCAGCGCGGTGCGCTTGCGGATCAGGGTCTTCGCCAGCCGCTGTGTCTCCAGCTTGCGCCGGATCAACGTGCGGGCCAATTGCTCCTCGTTGGATGAAAAACACACGTCCAGCTCCGTCTCGAGTGTCTCCAGTGACTGTTCAAGTTCGGCGTAGCGGACACCGAGTTGCTGGTGTTCGCAGCCCAGTAATTTACAGCGCTGCTGCTCCTGGGAGAGTTCATCTTCCATGTCGCGGACCGCCTGGCGGAGCAAAACTTCAGGCTCCTCTATACGGTCCAGAACGGCGTGGAGATCCGCCCTGAATAACCTCGATACGCGGGTAATTAATGCCATGGTCCTGGTCTCCTGGTTGCTGTTTGATAAATGGCGAGGCCAGTGTAGGCAGGGCGTTGGCACGCGGGTAGACAGGCTTTGGTAAAACTTAAAGGCGAGAATTTACAAAAGATTTACGTGCCGGGACGCGAGCCAGTTGTTAAGCTTCGGCGCATCATGACTCGACCGATCCGCCTGCTCATTGTTGAAGATGAAGCCGCCATTCGCAGCGGCCTGGTGGATGTCTTTGTCTACCATGGCTACGACGTGGATCAGGCCAGCGACGGCAACGAAGGTTTGAATAAAGCCTTGAGCGGGCAGTTCGATCTGATTCTGCTCGATGTCATGTTGCCCGGCATGGACGGCTTTGAGATCTGTAACCGCATCCGCGCTGAAGACCGCGATCAGCCCATCATCATGCTGACCGCCAAAACCAGCGATGAGGACATTATTCAGGGCCTGTCCCTGGGGGCCGACGACTATGTGGCCAAGCCGTTCTCGGTGGCGCAACTGGTGCTGCGGGTCAAAGCGGTTTTACGCCGCTCACGCATTGGCATCGAAATGGAATCTCACTTGCGCCTCGGTGAGGATCTGGAAATTGATGTGGATAATCTCTGTGGCCGGCGCGGCACAACCGAGCTCTCGTTCACGCGCCGCGAAATGGAAATCCTGCTTTACCTGAAGGTCCATTCTGAGCGTCCCGTGGCGCGCGATGAGTTGCTGGCCAAGGTCTGGGGTTACGCCAGGAACCTCGACATTGAAACCCGCACCGTGGACATTCATATCGCCAAGCTGCGGCGCAAGATTGAAACCGATTCCAGCAACCCCCGGATCCTGATCACCGTGCGCGGTGCGGGCTACCGGTTACTGGTGGACTGAGATGCGTGATCGCGCACCCCTGGGGCAAGAGCGCCGGCGACTGCGCCGTTGGCTGGCCCTGTTTTTTATCGCCCTGACCATTCCCACCGGGATACTGATTCGCCAGGCCTACAGTCAGCTCAAGTGGGAAGCGTTTCGCCAGCATCAAGTCCTGGCCCAGGAACTGGCCACCCGCATCGATACCCAACTGAGCGAAATGATTAATAGCGAAGAAGCCCGCTCCTTCTCCGCTTACACCTTCCTGGTCGTGGCGGGCACGCCCGAAGCCAATTTTCTGCAACGTTCGCCACTCTCGGCCTACCCGGTAAACGCCGCTATTCCCGGGCTCATTGCGTACTTTCAAGTGGATGCCCAAGGTAAATTCAGCACCCCCCTGCTGCCCGGGGCCCAGGTCCGGACCCGAGCCTACGGGATCTCCTCAGCCGAGCACACCGAAAGACTCGCCCTGCAGAATCAGGTGCAACAGATCTTAAGCCGCAACCGCCTGCTGCGCAGCGTCGAGACAAAAGCCGTGGCCCGCAGGCTACAGATCCCGGCGGCGCTCCAGTTCAATGCACCGCTGAGCGAGCCACCGCTTGAGCGCGATGCCGCTGTGGCTGCCATGGACAGCGCGCTACCTGAAGCGGAAATGGTCGAGGAGCAAATAGTCCCACAGTCAGCCTTTGATCGACTCGAATTATCGCCTCCCCCGCGCCAGAAGGACCAACCCCGCTTAGCCAGTTCATTAGGCCGGGTGGATGATCTGAAACTCGATTCAAGCTTTGAGGGCAAACGCGCTGCATTAAAAAAACGGATACCGTTAGGTCAACAAATCGCCTTACCCAAAAAGCGTGAGAAGCGCAAAGAAGTCAGCGCCTTGCCGGCGCCCGGCCTATTGATGTTGAAGTCCGCGCCTGAGGCCGCGGCCGTCCCGCCGCCCAAGGTTCGGATCAATACCTTTGAGAGTGAACTCGATCCCTTCGAGTTCAAGCTCCTCGGCAGTGGCCATTTTGTGTTGTTTCGCAAAGTCTGGAAAAACGGACAGCGCTATATTCAAGGCGCGCTGATCGAACGCCAGGCCTTCCTCAAGGGAATTGTAGAGGCGCCGTTTCGAAACACCGCGCTGTCTCAAATGAGCAACCTGGGGGTGGCCTATCGCGGTGATGTGTTC
>CAYLTW010000215.1:0-3058 GCA_964386735.1 uncultured Woeseiaceae bacterium | reverse complement strand
TTCACGGGCTGGAAGCCCGTGCCACAACTCGGGGCTGACAAGCGAATCGTCGGGTTTGCGAATCTTGAACCCTTTTGGCTGTGAGGCCGGCGAGTGTGGCATGGGTATGACGTCACCCACAAAATGCTGCGAGCGTTGCCCGACGAGGACGCCGCCGTATTCGAGTATTGAGTAGAGCAGCGGCACGAACTTGGATGAAAGCGCGAGCTGACTGTCCGATGGGTGCCAACTGGAAGTCAATACCAGCAGTGATCCGGCACCAACCGGTTGCTCGAACATTGCCGGCTCGTTGCTGTCGAATGAAGCCAGCACCCGGGCGTCGGGCAGCTCGGCCATGTCTATGCGCCGGTGCTTCCAGAAGTGAATGCGAGTGAAGTCTCCGAATTGCGGCTCGGCAAAAGGCGCCAACAGGGGATGGTTGAACTCAATCCGGTCGAGCATGGCGTACCCGTTGACTTCGGCCTCTTCGGCCTGGAGATTGTCGATTCCAGTCAACACCCCTACGTCTGCCGCGGCCCGGGGCGACTTCATGACCAGCAGAGCTGTCCGGCCCGATTCCAGATATTGTTTCAGAGCAGCGGTTTGCTCTCGTTCGAGTGGGTCGGCTATGATGACGAAGTGTGCTTTTGCGATGTCACCGCCTTGTGGAGCGAAAATGATTCGCGGATTCAACGCCCGGCTCGCGCCGAAGCACCGCCGAACATAGTACAACATTTCCCTGGGATCATTGGGGTCGTCCGCACCGATGTAGACGATATTGACCTGCTGCTTCAACTGTGGCGCCAGATAGAGGATATTGTCAAACTCGTGGTCGTCGCCTGTCAGAATGAGCTTGCGGCCCGCCTGTTCACCGGCCGGGGTCCGAATATGCACGACAGCGCTGTGTCCCGGCGCGACGTACACGTCCGTGATCGAGTCCGCTTCGTTAGGATCGGTCTGATCCGCCCAGCGAAGGGCGAATTGTTCCGTCGTGGCATCGGGCGAGTTTGTTATGCGAATGGGCGCGCGATATTGCTCATCGGCAACAGCCAGATCGTCTTGATCGGTCAACAACTGCAACATCGCATTGGTGGTCCCTTGGGCTACGATCGGCTTGACGACAAGCTTTGTTCGTTCGGGCCACTCGTAGCTTCGCAGCGCTTCGAGCCGGCTGCCTTGCTGTAAATCGCTGACAAGCACGATCTGACGCAAGCTTGCGGCGCGCTGTTGCTCGTTGGCCTCATCGTCCTCGATGGCTTCGGCCGCATTGACCAGGGCCTGACCGAGAACGGTACCGGCCCAACCCGGTGACAATTTGGAAATCTCTTCGACTGCGACAGGCACACGCCTGGCCGGTTCCAACTCTTGCCATTGCTCGAATCCGATGAGTGTGCGCGTTTGTCTGTCGAAGCTCATGACGCACACGCGATCGGTTGGGCTTGCGTCCTCCAGCGCCGACCGTGCCTCGCCGATCGCCCGGTCCCACATTCCGGCGCGGCGCATCGATGCGCTCGTGTCGATCAGAAGGACCATTCGTGTACCGGGACGAACCTGTCTCTCGGCGTCGGGTCGTGAAAAGAAGGGACGCGAAAAAGCCAGCGCGAGCAGGCACAGCATTATGCAGCGCAATATCAGAAGCGGCAGGTTCTCGATCTTGCTGCGACTGGTAAATCTAGGCAACGTGGTGCGCAGGAACATCAACGAGCTAAACGTCACGCGGTGGCGCGTATGACGGCGCACCAAATGCAGCACGATGGGCACGCCCACCGCAGCGATTCCTGCCAGAAATAACGGGAAAAGAAAACTCATACGGCACTCCTGACTCTTCCGGCACCGGCGCGTCTAATCCGTTTCCTGCGATGCATGCGGTCGTGCAGAAAGTCCAGCAGGGCCAGATCGAACGAGCGATCCGTCGCGAACAAGTGGTAGTCGATCCCGAGCGTCCTGCATGTGGACTTGGCGGTAGCCAGATGTTTGTTCAGCATATCTTTGTAACTTTCCCGGGCGGCGGACGGATCTATGTACATGTCGCGCCCGGTCTCTATATCCCTGAACAGTGCAGGCGATTCGAAGTCGAAGCTCAGCTCGGCAGGATCCAGCACATGGAACACCACAACGTCATGGCCTCCCGCGCACAGATAACCCAAGTCCGATTCGAGCCGGTCTATCGACGTCAGCAGATCGGAAATCAAAACGATCAACCCGCGTTTGGTCAACATTTCGGCAATATGCTGCAGCGGCGGACCCAGGTCGGTGGTTTTGCCGCTGGGGATGGTCTCCAATGCCAGCATTAAACGGTGCAGATAGCCCGGCCGGTTGCGCGGGGCCATGTGCTGCCTGATTCGATCGTCGAATGTCGCCAGGCCGACGGCGTCACCCTGGGTGGAGAGAAAATAGGCCAACGTCGCGGCCAGTGTTCCGGCGTATTGCGACTTCGTGTAGTCTCCGGAGCCATAGCCCATCGATAGGCTATGGTCGACGAGCAGGTGACAGCGCAGGTTCGTCTCATCTTCGAACTTCTTGATATAAAGTCGATCGCTGCGAGCGAAGAGTCGCCAGTCGATGTAGCGGGGGTCGTCACCGGCCGTGTACTGGCGATACTCGGTAAACTCGACTGAAAAGCCGTGATAGGGGCTTCGATGGATGCCCTTCCAGAATCCCTCGACGACCACCTTGGCGCGCAGCTCCATCGACTTGATCCTCATCAGCGAGACCGGATCGACCATGCCGTCGACTTTTCGTGGCGTGACCTCAGGGTCGGATGACGCTGCTTTATCTTTCATTTGGAGCTATTCTCCTTGACCGATTTTAGCAGGCGGTCGACAAGGTCATCGACGACCACGCCCTCTGCCTCGGCGCGGTAATTTATCAGTACGCGATGACGGAGCACCGGGTGGGCCATCGCCCGTATATCCTCGAAGTTTACATGTGACTTGCCGTGGAGCAGCGCCCGCGCCTTGGCGCCGAGCACCATGTACTGCGACGCGCGCAAACCGGCGCCCCACGTAACCCAATCGTTCACGAAATCCAGTGAATTATCCGGTCCCGGGCGCGATGCCGTCGCTATCCTCACGGCGTA
>CAYLTW010000214.1:0-3088 GCA_964386735.1 uncultured Woeseiaceae bacterium | reverse complement strand
CCCCTCGAGACATTGGCTTTGAAAGATGCCGAGGCGGCCGATGTGGTGGCGAACGCGACGCGTCAGGCCTTCTCCAATACGATTGATCTGTGCATAGATGAACGGGTAGATGCATTGATGATCGCCGGCGATCTCTATGACGGTGAACTGAAGAGCATGAAGACAGCCGCTTTTTTCACCGGGGAAATGCATCGAGTGACGGCCGCAGGCGTACGTGTATTTATTATAAGAGGTAACCACGACGCGGAGTCCCGAATAACCAAACACTTGACACTACCGGACGGGGTGCACGTCTTCTCAGGACGGGGCGAGTCCGTGACCATCGACGAATCCGGCGTCGTAATCCATGGAATCAGCTTCGCAAAACCACACGTCCCAGAAAGCCTGCTGGCGAAATACAAACCCGCGGTTAACGGCGCAATCAACATCGGCCTTTTACACACGAGCCTGGCCGGATCTACCAAGCACGATGTTTATTCGCCCTGCAGCGTTCAACAACTTAAAGACCAGGGCTATGACTATTGGGCGCTTGGCCACATTCACCAGCGTGAGGTTCATGCTGAGGCACCAAATGCCATTGTTATGCCGGGAATTCTGCAAGGGCGCCACATCAATGAAGCCGGCCCGAAATCCGTCACTTACGTTGAGATTAAGGACAACCGGGAAATACTGATTGAGGAACGACATACCAGTATTGCGCAATTCGAGCATGTTCCGCTTGATCTCACTGGTGTTGATGACTGGAGTGAAATTGTGGGCGCGCTCGAACTTGCCTTAAATGAAGCAGTGGAAAGTTTGAAAGCTAATTACCTGATCGCACGTGTCCAACTGCGCGGTCACTCATCCCTATCCGCCCGCATGAGGCGGGATCGGGACGTGTTGATAGAAGAAGTACGAATGGCAGCACTAAGGTCCGGTTCAATTTTCATTGAAGATGTCCTGATCAACGTCGAGCCACCGCTAACATCTGAAAATGCTTCGTTAGCTGATCCTGTTTCCGAATTGCGCCGGATATTGACCCAGGACGGCGCCGATCAATCACCGTCCGTCACGGACGCGATGTCGCTTATGACCGATTTGCAGAAAGATCTTCCGCCCGAATTACGCGATGTCTTCGGCGAAGATGAGGAACGGACGCGTAAAATCATTGAACACTTCATGAGCGAAGGCGCAGCAGAAGTGCTGGCCCGACTGGAAGTTGCCGAAACAGATACCTGATGCGCATAGAGCAACTCAAACTGACGCGTTACGGCGCCTTCACCGATCACATTATCGATTTCGGTTCGGCCAACAAGGCCAGTGACTTTCACATCGTGTATGGACCCAATGAGGCAGGTAAGTCGACGCTCCGTGACGCCGTGATCGACTTCTTGTATGGGTTCCCGCGACAGACTCCATACAACTTCGTACACGCGAATGAAGCATTGCTACTGGCAGCAACGTTGACCGTGGGCGATGAAACACATCAGCTCATCCGCGTGAAGCGTAACAAGTCGAGTCTGTTGACCAGCGGCAAGCAACCCACCTCAGAAGATGTGCTAAAAGACGTGCTGGGCGACATCAATCGTGCGAGCTATGCGAACATGTTCTCGCTGGACGAAGATACACTCGAGGAAGGCGGGGAGAGTATTTTGCGCAGCGAGGGCGATCTCGGCGAACTCTTGTTTGCTGCTGCATCCGGACTTTCCAGTTTGAGCAGTCGCTTAGATGAAATACGTGCCGACGCGGCGACGTTCTACAAAAAACCTGGACGCTCTCATCGCTTGGCTGAAATGAAGAAAAAACTGGCGGATCTACGGTCTCTGATTCGTGAGCAAGATGTTCCTGCAAGTCAGTATGACGCGCTCGTTAAGGACGAAAAATCGCAGCGCGAGAGGCACGAGAGCGCCAAATCGGAGCGCGACGAAAAGAACGCACGTGCGGTGCAACTCAAAGTGTTGCTCGATTGTGTGGACCTGTGGCGTGACTACCAGGCGCTATCAGACGACTTTGCAACTGTGAAAGACGCGCCAGACCTACCCGAAAACTGGTTAGACGAAGCACAGCTTCTTGCCACAAAATCGGCGGCGGAAAAAACCAGGTTTGAGGAAATATCTCGCGCCGTCGAGCAAGGAACAAGTGCGCTAGATGCCATTGAGATTGATAGCAGTATCCTGGCTCTCGGCGCTCGAATCGAACGATTAGTGAAGGACGACAATGAAGCGAAGTTTCGTACGTCGAAAGACATTTTAAGCCGACAGAGCGAATTGTCGGCTCTGAACGACGACATGCGTGGCGTTTTACGAAGGCTTGGTGCGCAAGAAGCCGAAGATCTTGAGAGTTTGCTGATCCCCGCCGCAACCGTGGGTCGGATCAAAGAACTCATCGAGCAACTCTCAGGTCTCAAAGCAAACGCCACGACAGCAAGCGAGGAAGTCGAACGAACCCAAGACAACGCAGAACAAGCGAACTCGGCACTCGCAGCGTTCACCAACGACCTGGACCTGACAGCTCTCGCAGAGACTCTCGCGACGGTCCGAGACGATGGCGATGACCGCGAATGCACGCTGCTGGGCAAGCGGTGCGACGTGCTGCGAGAGGAGCTTCGTATCGCATTGGCAACGCTCGCGCCCTGGAAGGGTGAGGCCAGCAATCTGCTGACGCTACCCCTACCAATCCAGTCCACCATTGACACTCTCAAGCGAGAGGAGGACGAAGCTCAAGAATCTGTGCTCGAGCTGTCGCGGGAGGCTGACCGTCTGAAAGACGAGCAATCTCGACTGATTGCTGGGATTGAAGCAGAGGTTGCAACAGCCGGCGTCATCGAAGATGCGCAAGCTATCAAGGTGCGGTCCGTTCGCGATTTGGCATGGCAAAACCACCGAGATACTTTTCGGGACGGCCAAGTCGCTGCTACAACCGATTTGCAATCCACGGCCGACACATTTGAAGCAGCCATCAGCGAAGACGATCGAGTCACGCAGTCGCGCTTCCTTCAGACCACAGAAATCGCTGTTGTTCGCAAGTTAAGAACCGATTTGGCGCGCTGCGAGGCAGGGATAACCAGAAACGCTGAAAAGCACCAGGCACTCGAGACTAAACAAGCAGA
>CAYLTW010000213.1:0-3101 GCA_964386735.1 uncultured Woeseiaceae bacterium | reverse complement strand
AATGGAGCGCTGGCTTCGCCAGCTCGCACTGCGTGCGTCTGTCGGCGCTTCGCGCCTCGGTTGAACCACCGACACGCGGATTTTCAGTATTCAGTTACGTTTATCGACCGAGTTCTCGATTGATCTATATGCGTTGTTAGAAGTCAGGTCTTGGTCCATGCCACTTACAATCATGTTCTGAATTTATCGATCTGACCCTATGTTCTGGCCCGTGTAGAATCATCGCAATGAAAATGATTCGCGTACTGTTTCCGTTTGTTGTCTCGTTGCTTGTCGCTTGCGATGGCAACGAGTCGCAAGACGTTCACCCCGCCGCCAGTTTGCTGCTCGTCAATGGCGACGTCGTCACGGTGGATGCTGCGCTACCGCGTGCCAAAGCCGTCGCGATCGAGGGCAACCGTATTCTTGCCGTCGGCACGAATGAAGAGTTGTCGAAGTATCGCGGCGACGACACCGAGTTCATCGACCTGCACGGCCAGATGGTGATACCGGGTTTCATCGAAGGCCACGGTCACTACACGAGCTTTGGCGAATCGTTGATGATCCTCGACTTCCGCTACGCACGGAGTTTTGCCGAGATCGTGTCGATGGTTGCGGCAGCAGCGGCCGAGACGCCTCCGGGTGAGTGGGTCGTCGGGCGGGGCTGGCACCAGGACAAATGGGAAACGCACGAAGAGGTGCTCGTTGAAGGTCTGCCGGTTCACAACTCGCTGAGCGACGCAACGCCCGAGCATCCCGTGATGCTTATTCATACAAGCGGTCATGCCGTGTTCGTGAACCAGCGCGCCATGACGCTCGTGGAGCTCGACGGCAATACCAAGCCGCCAGATGGCGGCGAGATCGTTCTTGACGAAAACGGCCTGCCCACGGGCATGATGCGCGAGGCAGCGCAGGATGTTTTTCGTATCGCTCACTCCGGGCACCAGGGGCGCCGACCGGCAGGCGTTGCCGAAGCGGAGCTGCGACGCATGGCGACGCTCGCCGGTGAAGAGTCACTACGTCACGGTATTACCTCTTTCCAGGATCTTGGGACGACGTTCGCCGAGGTCGATTTGCTGAAGGCGATGGCCGACGAAGGCAACCTGCCCGTGCGGCTGTACATGGCATTCGAGGAACAGGCCGCGGACATGGCGGGCCGCCTGGACGACTATCGCATGATCGGCTACGGCAACAACTTCCTCACGGTGCGCAGCATCGGTGAAAAAGTCCTGGACGGTGCGCTTGGTACACACGGCGGCTGGCTGCTGGAACCTTACTCCGATATGCCGCGCAGTTACGGCCTGAATGTCGTCCCGGTCGAGGAGATAGAAGCATCGGCGCAGCTCGCACTTGAACACGACTACCAGATGGCAATCCAGGGCATCGGCGATCGGGCGTATCGGGAGCTTCTCGACATTTACGAGGCGGCGTTTGCGAAGCACCCCGACAAAACCGATCTGCGCTGGCGCATAGAGCATGCACAGGTGATACATCCCGACGATGTCTCGCGGACGGTCGCGCTTGGCGTTATCCCGGCTGTGCAGGGGATATTTGCCTGTTCAGACGGACCCTGGGTAGAGGAGCGCCTTGGCGAGGAACGCACCCGCGAGCGGGGTTACATCTTTAACACGCTCGCCGAAGCAGGCCTGGTGCCGACCAACGGGACAGACCCGCCCGTCGACGAGATCAGCCCGATCGGCAGCTTTCATTGCTCGGTGACGCGCCGGCTGCCCGACGGCACATTGTTCCAGCCACAGGAAGTGTATTCTCGCGATCGCGCACTTTATTCCTACACGATGGGTAACGCGATTGCGGCGTTCGAAGAGAATATCAAGGGTTCGATAACGCCCGGCAAGCTGGCCGATATCACAGTGCTGTCGCAAAACCTGTTAACCGTTTCAGACAACACGTTGCTCGACACCGAAGTTGTAATGACAATCGTGGGTGGCCGGATCCGATATCGCGACGGCGAGATCGTGCAGAAGCCGGATGGCGAGTAAGCTCGGTATTATCCTTGTAGATATTGAAGAGGATTGAATTGTGAAACTTAATCACTTTTGTCTGGTTGCTATTTTGAGCACCAGTTTATCGCTCGCCGCAAATGCAGCGGTCAAAGTCGACATCATCAAGAACCCGTACGGTGGCGCGCGCAATTCGCCGGAGCTATCGACCAACCCTGACTACATTCACGCCGCAGGGCTTGAACGACTTATCGGTGAATGGGGTGGCGAGCTGATCCGGCCCATTCAGGACATTCGCCTGAATGCAGAGCAAGAGCGTCAATATGGTGAGTGGAATCGCATGGCACTGGCGAATGCGAATTTTGCCGATGTGGTTCGTGAAGGATTGCAGGACGATCTGATCACGATTGGCCTAGAAGCGAACTGCAACGATTTGCTCGGTATGCTTTCGGGACTCAAATACGATTCTGATGGTAATGCGCGGCGCGTTGGGCTGGTCTTTGTCGATGCACATGGGGATTTCAATACTCCGGAAACCACGCTGTCCGGAATGCTCGGCGGCATGCCAGTGGCAATTGCTGCAGGACATGCGCTGCATAATATTCGCAAGACTACTGGACTGGCAGAGCCGTTGCCTATGAGTGACATCGTCTGGGGTGGCGTACGTGACCTGGACCCACTCGAGGCCGATCGATTTACCGAGTATGAGGTCCAGCAATTTTCTGTGCAGGATGTTCGTGAGCTATCCGCCAACCTGAAAAAGCAGATGGACGACCTCGCCGACAGAGTCGATGTGATCTACGTTCACATCGATATGGACGTGCTTGATCCGGCAGAAGTACCAGGGCATAGCCTGACCGTAGCCGACGGTCCGAGCAGCAAAGACCTGGCCGCGGCGATGACAATGATGTTCAAGAACCCCAAGACTGTCGCACTCGGGATAGCATCCACACCGTCATTCAGTCTTGATCCTGACGGCGTGAGCCGACAGGCAGCGCTCAATCTTATAGAAGGTGCTGTCAAGGGCGCGCAGGCTCGTTAGAGAATCGGCATCAAGTCGATTCGAGTCAATGGATTCGCTTCGCTCACCCTGCGGGCGCACTGCGTGCGTCTGTCGGCGCTTCGCGCCTCGGTTGAACCACCGACACGCGGATTTTCAGT
>CAYLTW010000212.1:0-3152 GCA_964386735.1 uncultured Woeseiaceae bacterium | reverse complement strand
GATCGATGTGTTTGGGGTTACTCCAGCCTGGGGCCTGGGACTCGATGTAAAGCTCTGCACACTCGGCGAAGGTCAGCATGTTCTCGTGTGCCGTACGTGCCGCGATCCGCCGGGCGCGTTTGTCGGTCAGCGGGTCGATGCCCTGGCGTATTTTCTTGCGCTCGCGTGTGGCCAGATCGCGAGCCTCCGACAGTGTTACACCGGGATAGGGACCAAGCCCCAGCCAGGTATCTTTACCGAAACGGGAGTATCGAAACAGCCACGACTTGGTGACCGTGTCGGTCTCAATATTTCGCGTTGACTTTCTGACTTGTAAATACAGATTACCGCCATCGGGGTACTTGCCCGGGCGCCTGACGTGCTTGACAAACAAAGCGGTGATTCTCTCCGCCACACTCAACTCCTTGCACTTAGCATTGGACAGCCTACAATCGGGCCCACGTTCTGAACCCGGCTTTGGCTGGATTTCTTGGAACCACCCTAGCGCAGGAAGTTCCCTAAGTGCAAGATAGTAAAAGAGTTTTGGACTTCCTCGGATTTTCTCGGAAAGGTGATTCTTGCCACCCTCTCCGCTATTAATACTCCCTAAGTCGTTACAGGCACAAGCGACCATCCATGAAGTGGAGGCCTTGGGGAGTGGGGGTCTGTTCCTGGAAGTTGACGTTTCCAATGTCGAAGAAGTAAATACTTCTTCGAGGCCAACAAATAAACCTGACACCTTTTAGGACGTTCAGCTACTGCATTGCGCGGCGAATAATTCGACCAGGTCTGTTATCAGTGACTTCGGCGTTCGCAAAGACAAGCTCGCCTGCAACCCATACGAATGTGATGCCGTCGGAGATCGCGTCCGGCGCTAGCGGCGTTGCTCGATCGATTACTGTATCGGGCTCAAACAAAACGAGATCTGCAACTGCGCCTTTACGAATAACGCCGCGATCCGTGATGCCCATATGCGCCGCAGATAGCGCCGTCATTTTGTGTATCGCTGTTTCGAGGGGCATCAGCTTCATTTCACGAACATAACGGCCAAGTACGCGAGTAAACGAACCCATTCCTCGCGGGTGTAAGTCAACCAGGCCGCCGTCGGTGCAAATGTTTGTTTCCGGCCAATTCAAAAGCCTGCCTATGTCGGACTCCTGCATGCTGGTGCCGATAATTGCCTCAGCTCGTTTGCCGGTTTCCTTGCGCATCAGATCGGCTTCTTCAGCGAGCTGCGTAAAAGCCGTCACCGTGTCTGTCTCGCGCAATGCGGCGATTTCGGTAAGCGTCTTGCCGACGTACTCAGGATTTGGATCGAATTTGGTCATCCAGAAGCCGTCGGGTGGGGCGATCTGATCCAGCACAAATGAAATAGCATCGCGGTCTGTGAAATCCCGTTCCGGGAGCAACACCATCATTGTTGATTGCCAGTATTCATAAGGATAAATGTCCGCCGTAATCTGGACGCCATTTGCCCGCGCCGCGTCCAGTTTTGCTATTAATTCATCGGCTTCACCCCATAGGCGTTTCATCGCCAGCTTGATGTGTGAAATTTGTACTGGCATACCGGTTTCGCGACCAATCAATATGATCTCGTCAATTGCGTCTTCGAACCAGCGGTCTTCGCTGCGCACGTGACTGCTGTAACGACCGCCGGCAGCGGCCGCCACTTTTGCCAACCTAAGGACTTCGGACGAGTCAGAATAAATTCCCGGGTCGTATTCCAGTCCGGACGACAGACCGAGCGCTCCGCTTTCAAGTTCGTTTGCCAGAATTTCTGCCATGAGGGAAACTTCTTCGTCAGTTGCGGCACGTCTGAAGTCCTCGCCCAATACTTCCTCGCGGATCGTGTTATGACCTATGTAGGACGCAACATTGACGGTAGCGGGAGCGTGTCTAAGTTTCGAGTAAAAGTCACTTAGTGGGTATGATGAGTCGCCATCCTTGCCGACGATCACCGTGGTAATTCCCTGGCTGACAGCCGCCAGTGCGTCCGGATGCTCGAAAATTCGACTGTCAGCGTGACTGTGAGTGTCAATAAACCCCGGTGCAAGCGTCTGGCCGCCGCCATCAATGACCGTTTCGTCGTCGCATTGATCAAGGCTTCCTATGTCCGTGATCAATCCGTCTTTAATGCGGACATTGGCGCTGAAAGCTGGAGTGCCCGAGCCATCTATGATGTGCACGTTAGTGATCAGGAAACCTGGCGGGTCGTTTCGGCAATCCGGTATCCCACTCTGCGAACAGGAGGCTACACCCAGCGCCGCTAACAGCACGACAACAATGATGAGTCCCTTACTTCCTGTTTGATGCACAATTTTCCTCGGGGTTCTCTGCTGAAGTTTGATCGTCACGGTTATCGATTTAAACTTTCCGGGAAGCGGCCGTCGGACAAGCTGACGGCTTAGCCCTATGGCACTCATGACACTACACCAGATCATCAATCACACAAAGATTGGCGGTTCGCAGTGAAACATCGGGTGCAGCATAGCAAGCCATGGCATTCTCCCTTGATGATGTGTAACAACATCTTGCTGGGAGCAGTGTCTCTGGAGACCCGCCTGAACCGGCGTTACCCGACCCCCAGTGTAAGTGGGCCCGAGTTAGGGGTTTTGCGACGAATTAGCGTGAGTTAGGGGTCACGCAAAACTCAAGCACGGGAATCAACAACGCTATGATGGATAGTCGGCGATATCATCAGTGCTACCCCGCCTGCCATGTCAGCTCAGGCAAGTCACCGAGTGACCCCAATCGCGACAACGCACTGCTTTGCAGCCAGTCCTGCAGTTTTTTCACGAGTTTTGGATCGCCATACACCTTGATCGCACCTTGCCTGACGGACTCCTTGAACGTTTTCTGACAAGTCCATACCGCTGTCATTGCAGCCAACGCGCTCTTGATAACTATGTCGACCTCGCCACCTGGCTCGGTCAGGCAAAGATCGACATCCCCGTCTTCCGACACCAGCCACCAGTCAGTTGCCCCCTCTGATGCATCCGGATACTTGAACTGCACGACAATCCGATCCGATGGAAATGCGTCAGGATTGACGCTGCGGCCTGGCGTTATGGGAACGACTGGATCCTGATCAGGCTCCTTCGACAAAGAAAGGGGGCGGAATGGAGCGCTGGCTTCGCCAGCTCGCACTGCGTGCGTCTGTCGGCGCTTCGCGC
>CAYLTW010000211.1:0-3186 GCA_964386735.1 uncultured Woeseiaceae bacterium | reverse complement strand
ACATCAGTGATGTCCCGGAGAACAGAACGATATCTCCTGTTTGCAGGTCGTATCGGATGTCGGAATATGTGGTCATTCTGGTTGATCCACCGTCTCCGGCTCACCGAACCCGACGCTGTACTCGTTCACCGTATCGGTATCCATGGATGGCGACGACTGGGATGGGCGTGACAGCAGCCATGGTAGCGAACCCGCACCTACTCCTGCCGCAAGCAGGGCTGCGGCGATGGCCGTTTTCTTCCAGCCGTTCGACTTCGGCGCCGAATCACGTTGAATCGGCGATTCTTTCTTGGGCGATGCATCCTCGTTGCCCTGATACACCGTCACGTTTCCGCCGGCCCAAACCTCCATCGGCTCGCCTTCTGGACTACTTCGCTGTGTGTCCACGTCGTGCATCTCCTTCTGATACGCATCTGTTTCGCGTCGGAACTCCTCGTCCTCTGTCGCGAGGTTGCGGCGAATACTTTGCAAAGTGACCATGCGACACAGACGTTTTATTCCTTGCGTATGGCTAATCGCCTCCGCCACCTTCTTCGTCTCCCACTCCGAAAGCGACTCGATTGAAGGCTGACCAGTCGCCACTTGCGGCCCCCTTTGCTGCTGCGAGTCGGATCTGGTCGTTTCGCTCTCGGATTCGGGTGAGGCGATCATCGGCGGCCCCTTGGCGGGATGAAGATTCCAGGTAGTCCACAACGTCAGCAAGTCGAAAATACAGATTTGCGCTTCCCTTGCCGAGGATCGCGGTGGCCAGCTTTTGCGGGTCGTTCGCGATCTCGGCATCAGCAAGCAGGGTGTCTGACGCGTCAGACATCGCCTGCCCACGTGCACGATACTCGTCAGTGAATACCGACATCTAGTTACCCGTCGTTTGTGGTCCGGCGCCTCCTGGCGTACCGATCGGAATCCCGGACGGTCGTGGCTGGCTGCGCGGAAGACGAGCAACTTTGTCAATCGCCCGAGCGGCTTCCGGTGTCGCCCCGTCAAGGAATTTACCGCCCAGATGACGGACGACGTTGTTCGCAGATCGGATGTTGGCAGTCCCACGTCGCATGTCAACCGTGTGTGATTGGATCGCCCTCGCCTTAATCGCGGCGTGGAGCATGGGAGGCAGTGGCATTGTTCAGTCTCCTTAATAGAAAAAGGTTCAGCTGTTGAGTTGCATGATCATCTCGGCCGCGGCAGCCTCCAGAATGTCAGTCTGCGCAAACCGTTGTGCCGCAGAAGTGCGAACGATCCCATCTGACATTTCCGCGCTCGCAAGCGCCTCTTGCACGAGAGCCGAGAACGATCTCATGTCCTCCTCCGTCGTTTCCTCGAATGTGGTCGCATCGATGTCCATTGGTTTACTTTCCCCTTTGGAGGTTTCGGAATCGTCTATCTCGACTACGTTGTCGAGAATCCTGTCATCTGGATTTGGTTCGGGCATTTTCGACCTCTTTTATGACGACCTCTATCCGTAGTGGCATGGTCTGGCCGAGCCGAACACCGTCCGGAATTTCGTCGATCACGTCGCCAGCTTTGTTGATCCATCTCGGATAGATCGGCGGTAGCTGGTCTACAATTGCCGCGATATCAACCACGGCATTCTGTCCGTTCGCTCCGGGCGGACCCTGGATACCTACTCCGTCTTTTCCCGGAGTCCCAACAAACCGACCGTCTGTGGCCATCTTTTCAAGCAGCTTATCAGCCAGCTTTTCATAGTCGATTTCGACCGGCTCCGGCTCCGGAACAATGATCGGGATATCGGGCTGCTGAATCGGAGTGATGTCCGGCCGCTGGATCGGCGTGGACGGTGGGACGTACTCGATAGGCGACTGTTGCTGTTGCTGATACGGCTGCGCGTATTGCTGCGGCCCGCAACTGCCACCGAAGCACTGCACCACGAGTTTCTCAATTTGCGACCGCTGCGTAATCCTGATCGGAGTGTGGCATTTCCAGTCGCCTCCCTGGATGTTGAGCCCGATCGAGTATGCCTGTGGACTGCCCTCTATGATGCCGATGATCGCGGGGCCCTTTCCGTCGACGTGGTACAGGCATGGGCCTCCGCTGTCACCGGATAGCGCACCGCTCTTCGTGTCCGTGTGGAGATCCCGGCCGTCATTGCTGACGACTGTTGCCGTCCAATGCCGCAGGGTTTTCGACGGCCCGCCGTAGCCGCAGAGCTCGACAGGAACAGGGAGGGCGACCTTGGCTCCGAGAATCGGAATCGTCACGGCATCGGGCGGAGGAACGCATTCGAAAGCGGCGCAATCGGCCTGAGAATCACGGGCGAGAATCCGACCCCTGGAACTGTAGCCGCTGGCCCACGTCGCGGTGCAGAGACCGTTTCCCGCGACAACATGAGAGGCTGTTAGCACGACGCCACGGCCGTTTTTCGCATAGATCAGGGTACCGGTTCCGCCCGCGTTCCCCTGATGTACTCGCACCACGGCCGAGTGGTAATCGGAATCAGTAGTCCAGTCCCACGAGCGAGGGATCTGAGAAAACGCGTCGGCGCAAGCAAGCGATATGACGATGGCAATTACAAAACACATCCCAAATCGTGCGATCAAGCTATATCGCCTACGCTCATGGTTGTATTCCATGCACTCATCACAGATCGTCCCGTCAAGAATTCGTGCACTGCACTGCCTGCACGGGCGTGTCTTGCTCAGCATGGACTCTTCCCCCAGGCTCGATACGTCCGCAACTCGATATCGTATTTCGCACACACCACCTGGCACCGTAGGACGTACTTCAGTTCCTTGCGTTGATCCCTAACGAGCAGATAAATTGCCGGCCGCTTCCCTGTCATGATTCCGTAGTACAACGCCTGCCCGATCGCCTGCTGCCATTTTGGCGCCCAGTCAACTTCGATGGCTAGTTCGTCTGTCACGATATCAGCCCGCGAACCGTCCCACAGTGTAACCTCTCGCTCGCCACCGATTCGTTTCGCGATGATGTCTGAATAGTCGCTCTCGCTGGTGGGATTCGCTGGCGTGGGCGCAAACCGATCGGTAGAGGACGGTAACGGACAGCTGCCGCTAAATGATCGCGACACCTGCGCGTCACCTTCGTTCGTCGATGCAATCTGAGAAAATGCTTCGGCGCACGAAAGCAGGAGAGAAATTAGTACCAGCACGAAAACACAAAAAAACAATACTGCGGCATTCTTTCGTACTTCTCGCTCGTCATTTTTCATGTTAG
>CAYLTW010000210.1:0-3196 GCA_964386735.1 uncultured Woeseiaceae bacterium | reverse complement strand
ACAAAGACCGTTTCTTCCAAGACAGGTCTGGTCGGCCAGGTTTTCACGTCCAACGAACCTATGATTGTCGACGCCGAGTCCGCCGAGGGCTTCCACATCGATGCCGGCCTAGGCACCCTCAGCCCCCGTGCCGTCGTCCTTCAGCCCATCAATTACGCCGACAAAAGGCTGGGCGTGCTTGTGGTGGTCTACCAGCCCGTTGACGAAGTCACGGTTGACTGACTCAATGTGAACATTGAGATTCGGGCGAGGTTGATACGATGGCGATGCGACGCGAGACGGGTGTTCAAGGCGACCTGGTCGTGACATGGGCTGAGATGCCCCGTTCTCCGGGTCACGCGTTTTACGACCGGCTCCAGACATTGTTGAAAGAGGCGGGCTTCGACACGTTCGTCGAGGATATATGCAAGCCGTACTATGCGCCGCGGATGGGTGCTCCGTCATTGCCCCCCGGCCGCTATTTCCGCATGCACATGGTTGGCTATTTCGAGGGGATCGACAGCGAGCGGGGTATCGTCTGGCGCTGTTCGGATTCGTATTCTCTGCGGGATTTTCTGCGGCTTGGTACCCGGGACAAGGTTGCCGATCACTCCTGGCTGTCGAAGACGCGCTCGCGGCTACCGCACGAAGTGCATGAGCAAGTCTTTGGCTGGATATTGGCTCTTGTCGCCGGGCACGGTTTGGTGAAGGGCGAACGGATCGGCGTCGACGGCTCGACGATGGAAGCCAACGCGGCGCTGCGCAGCATCGTGCGTCGCGACAGCGGCGAGACCTATGACGAGATGCTGAGGCAAATGGCCAAGGAGAGTGGGGTTGAGACGCCGACGATTGAGGATCTGGTCCGGCTCGACCGCAAGCGCAAAGGCAAGAAGCTGTCGAACGAGGACTGGGCAAGCCCGAGCGATGGGGATGCGAAGATTGCGCGGATGAAGGACGGGACGACGCATCTGGCTTACAAGCCCGAGCACGCGGTCGACTTGGATACCGGCGTCATCGTGGCTGCGCCGATCCATCCGGCCGATGAAGGTGACACGACGACTTTGCCCGGTACGCTGGAGGCGGCGGCGCACAGCCTCACCGATGTCGGCCTTGCTCCGAGGCTCGAAGAGCCCTGCATTCTCGTCGGCGACAAGGGCTATTATTCACGCGAGGGGCTGAAACGGCTCGACGGCGGCGTCTGGAAAACGCGGATTGCCGAGCCGAGGCCCGCTAAAGGCTACTTGCGCTGGCATGGAGACGAGGCGGCGCGTCATGCTGTTTACGCCAATCGTGCGCGATTGAAATCCGGCGTCGGGCGCGACGCCATGCGCAAGCGCGGCGAAATGGTTGAACGCAGCTTCGCTCATGTGCTTGATCGCGGCGGCATGCGCCGCGCTTGGCTGCGGGGACGCGAGAACGTCCACAAACGCTACCTGATCCATGTCGCCGGGTTCAATCTCGGCATTCTGATGCGCGCGCTCTTCGGGCACGGGACACCGAGAGAGGCCGCAAGCGCCAAGAACGCCCTTTTGTTCGTCATTCAGTCCGATGTTGCCCTGGCCATCGCCATCATCACCGAGATACACGACGAAACGGCAATACTCGTTATCATCGTCGCCCCGCAGGCAGATTGAGCAAACAGAGACTTCATCACCGGACTGCTAAAGCGGGATGATTTTTATTTGACTCGCAGGGGATTCGCGAATCGTTTGAATTGTGATTCACGGTGTTGGCTGGATAAGGAGGCCAGCACCGATGGCACGACCCTATTCTATTGATCTTCGCGAGCGCGTTGTTTCGGCGGTTGAGCGTGACGGCCTTTCGCGACATCAGGCGGCTCTTCGTTTTGGCGTTGCAGTGAGCACGGCGATCAAGTGGGTGCGGCGCTTGCGGGAGACGGGGAGCGTGGCGCCGGGCCAGATGGGCGGGCACAAGCCGAAGGCGATTGCAGGCGAGCATCACGATTGGCTTGTGGAACGGATCCGGGAACGAGATTTCACCCTGCGCGGGCTGGTGGTCGAACTGGCCGATCGCGGCCTCAAGGTTGATTATCGCTCGGTGTGGAACTTCGTCCATGCCGAGAAGCTGAGCTTCAAAAAAAAGCGTCGCGGCCAGCGAACGAGACCGTCCCGACATCGCGCGAAGGCGGCAACAATGGACCAAGTATCAGAACCGGATTGCGCCTGAGCGCCTGGTTTTCATCGACGAGACATGGACCAAAACCAACATGGCGCCGCTCAGGGGCTGGGCGCCACGGGGCAATCGGCTCAGGGCCAAGGTTCCTCACGGCCGTTGGAAGACCATGACCTTCCTGGCGGCGCTACGCCACGACCGCATCGAGGCACCATGGTTTCTCGACGGCCCGATCAACGGCGAGCGCTTCCGCATCTATGTCGAAAAGGTCCTCGTCCCGACGCTCAACCGAGGCGACATCGTCATCATGGACAATCTCGGCAGCCACAAGGGCAAAGCCATTCGCCACGCCATCCGCGAGGCCGGCGCCAAACTGTTCTTCTTGCCGAAATACTCGCCTGACCTGAACCCGATTGAACAGGTCTACGCCAAACTCAAGCACCTGCTACGCAAGGCCGCAGCACGCGACAGCGACGCCATATTCACCTGTATCGGCCAACTTCTCGACGCCTTTACGCCAAAGGAATGCGCCAACTATCTCAAAAACGCCGGCTATGGATATAACTAAAATCATCCCGCTTTAGGGATACGGCTAACGGTGGCCGGCGAGATGCCCAGTTCAGCGGCGATCTGCCTGCCGGTCCAACGCTGGCGGCGCAAGACTTCGACCTGCGTGACAATCGCCGCCGGCGTCGGCCGATGCAGGCGGTGGGGCCGCGACGAGCGATCCATCAATCCTGCCGAACCCTCTGCCCGGAAGCGCGCGATCCATTTGCGCACCGTACGTACGCATATGCCAAAAGCGGCGGCAACAGCCGCGACGGCCTGGCCCTCAACCAGCACGCGGCGAACGACTTCTGCTCGACTATGCCGCGTCAGCCGGGCATTGTAATGAACGTCCATTCGGTCCTCCTCGGAAAGCTAAAGCTTCGATACCTTCAGCTTCCTCCGTCAGGACCGAGTGGACAACCTATTGAAAGCTCACATCTAGTGGTGCGAATCAAACGTTTCGCACCCCTCGCTTTCTTTGGCCTGTGGATCAAATTATCCTGACATTTGGCAAGACTGGATTGCGTTTTGATAG
>CAYLTW010000209.1:0-3290 GCA_964386735.1 uncultured Woeseiaceae bacterium | reverse complement strand
TGACGATACCGCCCTGGCCGATGACAGGCACGTCGTGATTTTTCGCGACCTCATAGACCTCGTGGACTTTCAGCAATGCAATCGGTTTGATGGCCGGTCCCGACAGGCCGCCGCGAACATTGCCGATAACAGGCGTCCTTGTCTCGGCATCGATCGCCATGCCCATGACGGTATTGATTACGGCGAACCCGTCGGTGCCGGCCTCTATGCACAGGCGCGCATTCTCCTGAATGTCGGTTTGGTTGGGCGATAACTTCGTAATGATGGGTTTTGAAGTTTGTGCACGGCACGCTGCGACAACGCGTGCCGACATCTCCGGGTCGTTGCCAAATTGCACGCCGCCTTCCTTGACGTTCGGGCAGGAGATGTTGATTTCGATCGCGTCGATCGGCGACTCATCGAAACGCTTCGTTACGCGCTCGTATTCCTCTATCGTTGATCCCGAGACATTTGCGAAAAAACGCGTCTCGGAAAAATCGAGGGCGGGCAAAATTTCGTCCACGACTTTATCGACACCGGGGTTCTGCAAGCCAATTGAATTGAGCATACCTGCAGGTGTCTCGTATACACGATGCGGTTTGTTGCCAAGGCGGGCGTCGCCGGTTGTGCCCTTCAAGACTACGGCGCCGACATCCGTGTTCGAAAAACCGTCGATGCGCGTGTATTCCTCACCGAAACCGACGCAGCCCGAGAGCAGGACGATCGGCGAACTCATTGAAACGCCGCAGAATTCGGTGCGCAAGGGACTCTGTGAGCTTTTTGATGCGGCGGTCATCGGGACGGAATTCTACCTCGTTCCGCGCCGCTTATCGCCCGCATGGCGGGCTCCAACGTGTCGAGCTTCGCCCGCATGGCGGGCTCCAACAGGGCGAAGGTAGGCTTGTTAGGGCCCGCCATGCGGGCGAAGATGGCGCGATGTTCTCGCTAATCCTCTACCAGCCCGAGATCCCGCCGAACACGGGCAACATTATTCGCTTGTGCGCTAACACGGGTGTGCGATTGCATCTCGTCGAGCCGCTTGGTTTTGACCTGGACGATAAAAGGCTTCGAAGGGCCGGGCTGGATTATCGTGAATTTGCCGAAGTGGCCACTCACTCGTCGCTGGAGGCTTGTGTCGATGCGCTCGGCCGACCGCGCGTGTTCGCCTTAAGTACGCGTGGAACGACGCGGCACGACGAGCCGCGCTACCAGCAAGACGACGCGTTTCTGTTCGGCCCCGAAACACGCGGTCTGCCGCAGGAAGTACTCGATGCTTTGCCGGCCCAGCAGCGGCTCAGGCTGCCGATGCGCGCCGACAGTCGCAGCCTGAACCTGTCGAACTCCGCAGCCGTTGTCGTTTACGAAGCCTGGCGCCAGCTCGGATTTGACGGTGGCGCTTAGCAATCCGACAGACTGCTAGACCTGCGGCTCGACGTTGCTGTTAAGTCGGAACAAATTGCCGGGATCGACGTTGCCCTTGATCTTTGCAAGGCGATCGTAAGCCGGACCGTAGTTGCCCGCAGCGCCCTCGCCATCAAACTCAATGTTGGTGTAATAGCCACCCATAAAGGGCTCCAGCGCGTGATACAAGTTGCGAATGGCTTCAATTCCACCGGCATCATCCTGCGGGTCCATCCAGCCACCCGCGAAGACGAGCATGAGCTCTGCGTTTCGATGCGGGAACGCAGTGTCGAGTTCGCCAACACGCTTCACGGCGCCACCTGCTACGTGTGGAAAAAGTGCCGAGCGTGGATCGGGGACGTATGCATCGATCATCGCGTCGATCAGGCCCTGGCTAAATTCCCGGACCATGCCGCTCTTGGCATAGGACCGAACGCCGTGGCCGAATGCGGCGTCTTCCTGTGTCTGCATGACCATGTAGTCCTGCAAACGAATGCCATCGTCCATCGGCGTGCCAATACTGCGTAGCGGCGCAAGCAGCTTCTCGCCATCGACCGGATCGCCCGCATAGACGGTCTCCATCAAAACGATGCTTGTACCATCCGGCATCGTTACCATCGCCGGGCCGGCGTATAGTTCGTCCGGCAGCTCTTGCGACCATTCCCCGTAGAACTCCAGTACATCGCGAGCCTGATCGATTGGCCAAACGATGCTGCCAGACAACAGATTCCGCTCGAACGGGTGTAACTGAAAGTCGAACCGCGTTACAACGCCGAAGTTGCCGCCGCCACCGCGTACCGCCCAGTACAAATCCGGATCACTTTCGACGTTCACCTGCCGTACCTGGCCGTCCGCTGTAACGATTTCCACCGCCATCAGGTTGTCGACTGCCAGACCGTACTTGCGATTCAGTCGCCCGAATCCACCACCCAGCGTGAAGCCGCCGACACCGGTATGCGACACAACGCCGGCCGTGGTGATCATTCCGTGTTCCAGCGCAGCGGTATCGAGTGCATTCAGCAGGGAACCACCGCCGGCGAACGCCAGGCGCTTGCCGGCGTCGACGGTTACGGTATTCATTGCAGACAAGTCGAGCATGAGCCCGCCCTCGCACACCGACTTGCCGGGCCAGCTGTGTCCGCCGCCGCGAACGGCCAACAAAACATTATTGTCGCGGGCAAATGAAACGGCGTTGCTGACGTCATTGCTGTCGAGACATCGGGCAATCAGCGCCGGATGTTTGTCGTGCATGCCATTCCAGATTTTACGCGCGCTGTCGTAGTCCGCATGGTCCGCCAGCATTACCGGCCCCTGCATCGCCTCACCAAGTTCCCGGATCGCCGCTTTTTCGAGTTCTATCTCTGCGCCGTCCAGCGATACAGCAGCGATGCTTGTGTCGGCATCGACAGCCATCGTCGCTTTCTCGCCGCAGCCGGCTAAGAGTGGGTAAGCCGCGGCAACACCTGCCGCAATTGAAGTTTTGCAAAACTGACGTCTGTCCATGATCAGGCTCCCGAAAGTATCATTGTTGTTTGTTTGTATTTACCAAAAGCAAAAGAGTGGCTGAGCACCGGTCTCGCTATTTGACTAGCTCGGTTTGTGGGTGAAACGTAAACCACGCGAACCAGAACAGGCGGATCGGCGCATAGCTCTGGCCGCCTTCTGTTTCGAGCTCGACAGAGCCATCGCTACCCATCGTTACAACGATCTGGCGACCGTCCAGCTCGTGAGTGACTGATTTTCGTTTCGATATCAGTGCCTCGGTAAACGCTATCTTCGTAGCACCGAGGTCAAAGCCGAAGACCACGGTTTTTGGTCGCAAGCTGTCGTCCGTCTGGCCGACCGGGAACATCAATTGGGACGATTCACGGTATCGGGCATATGGATCGACAGAGTAGTCATAGTCGAAT
>CAYLTW010000208.1:0-3291 GCA_964386735.1 uncultured Woeseiaceae bacterium | reverse complement strand
CGGAATGCGTAGCTCATGAATGGGTGGGTCTTTGACATCACAATATCGGGACGACGATTATTACCAAGTGATGATACGTATTTGTCCCGATAGCGGCCCGGAAAATTTTGATTACCATACGACATTGAGGCTTCGGCCTCAGTGCTAACAACTTCGCTTGTTAGCCCCGCCCTGCTGAAAGAGGTTCCGAGCCTTTGCCAGTGTCGGGGGCGGTGGACGCGGAAGGTAGAACGGGACGCGAGCCGGGTGAGTGAACGCAAGCCCTGCGAGCAAACCGAACGCTTTGAAAGCTCGGAAGAATCGAGGCGCTATACCTTGGGTAGCCCGATATTAAGAACAGATTCGGGCTCATGACCGGGAAGCTAGCCGCACGGACAGTTACCGGAAACAGAGTCTGGAAAATGCGACCAGCAGACCTGCCCTTGCGTCCTCCTACAGGAATAGCGGCCATCTGAGACTGCCCACACAGTCTCACCTGGTCGCTTTTTTTTGGGATACAACATCGTAATCCCACACCGGCAGGCGCATGCAAATCTTTTCGACGCGACGCCGACAGAAGCCGCACATGAAGCCGGTTTTGGCGATCAGCCACACCTGACGCGTTTATTGAAAAGGGCCACCGGTCTGACGCCCTCGAACTTCTTCAGAACTAATCAATTCTGTTCAAGACGCGGCTGTCCCCGTTGCGGTCTACTCCCCATAGATTGCTCTATAGTGAGTTGGCTGAGGTTCGAAATATGAGACACACGATCACGCTGATTGCTGCACTATTCTTTGCCGCTTGTGGTACGTACTCGACGCCGACTCCGGCGCTGCACACGGAGTGGACAGTGACCGGCGCGGCCGGAATGGACGCCTTGCTGCTTATCGGTGCCGCTTCCGGCGACGTCATGCAAGCCCACATCTACGGAGATACGATCGCTTACATGCGTAAGAACATGTCGGCCGAGGGTGTCGCGGCAATGGATCAGCTGGACGCAATCCTGCGGCAGCGGCTGGGTCGATTGACGGGTCCGACACTTGCGAGCCTGTTCTCTGCAGGGCCGGTGTCAACGATTGACGATGTCATCGCGTCAGCGGCCGACCCAATCGGTCGCCTGCGACCAGGGCACGAGTCATCCCCGCTCTGGAACGCCGGGGAATTCGAGTCTGCCCTTCGGGTGATGCCGATCATTCACGAGGCGTTGGTGTCGCTGCGCGACATGGGTTTCACGGCATGGTATGCACGTGAATACCAACGGAAAATCGATAAGTCCATCGATGCGAACCTGTCGGCTGTAGCGTCTTACGACGTCATTCCCGAACAGGAACGACTTCTGGGGAGAGCGCTGTCGCCGCAGATTGAAATAGTGCTTGTCGCGTTCGCAAAACCATACGGGATTCGTATTCTTGGCCAACGCTTCGTGGCCTACTATGGCTATGAAGGGGAGACACAGTTGCACGTTGCGGCTCACGAAATCTTTCATCCGCCGTACGAGAGAAATGACGCCGAGCTCGCCGGGCTTCTTTCCGCGCTGCGGGCCGACCCCTGGATGATGTCCATCGTCGAGGACCACGATCCACGATACGGTTACAACTCGTTCAATGGCGTGGTCGATGAGGGATCTACGCAGGCGCTTGATCAAATTGTCGCCGAGCGTCTTGGCATTGCAGGAGATCCACGCGAACGCTGGCGGCACTCCGATGGGGGTATGCATATGCTGGCGGCTGCCTTATACCACGCGATGCTGGAAGACGGATTCGCCGACGAGGGCGGCACCTACGCCGACTGGTTCAAGTCGGCGTTGCGACGGGGACTGTTGTCACCGGAGGCCGTGCGCCGACGCGCCGCAGACGTGGTTGGTCAGGACGTCGTCGATTTGTGGGGCCCGAACCGCAGCGCCGGGTAGCTACCCGGACGATCGAGCTACTCGCCGACGGCCTGAAACTGGTACATCGCCTCGACGATCGGCGTCAGGTGCTCGCCGTAGCGGCCAAACCACTGGTGATAAAGACGCCGGATTTTCGCGGTACGAAACAGCGATGCCAGGGCTTTATCCGCGACGAGCCGGAACTCCGTATCGCCGCGTGGAATCATCATCGCGTAGGGCTCGAACGAAAATGCCGTGCGGGTCAGGGAATACTCGTTACTGGCGTTCTCGTCCTGGAATACGTGCCCTATCAGCATCGCGCGATCCGATGCATAGCCATCGACCTTGCGTGCGTTAAGTAACTCCATGCCCTCTTCATGCGATTCGATCAGCTTCAATTTGACTTTGAATTCGTTGGCCTCGATCACGCGCCGCATCACGGCCTCGGTCGTCGTGCCGCCCAACACTGCGATCGTCGCGCCGGACACGTCTTCGACGGTATCGATCGGATTGCCCTTGCGCGACAGTACAGCGCTGCCCGTGATGAACGTCATAAGCGTGAAGTCGACGCGCTCGCGTCGTGACAGCGTAACCGTCGTCGTGCCGCACTCGATATCGATGTCGCCGTTCTCGATAGCGCTGAGCCGATCCTCCACCGAGATCAACGGTGTGAAGACGATGTCAATCTTCTCGAGATTCAATTCCTTTTTAACCCTTGAGGCGATGTGCCGGCAAAGGTCGATCGAATAGCCCACGGCATTGCCATCGCTGTCGAGGAAAGACAGCGGCGGTGCATCGAGCACGAAACCGATCCGGATTTCGCCGGTCTCGGATATGCGTTTCAGCGTGTCCACGCTGGCTTCAACGTTCGCAGCAGCGAATACCAACAACAGTGAAACGGCAATCAGGGCTCGCATCGGCAATCTCCGGAGTGGGGTGGGGCGGGCAAGGTCTGGTCTGGACTCACAATGTCGCATTGTTCGCGTACTTCGTCAAAAACCGGTCCAGCTCATTTGCGAACGCCTGTTTGTCTCGTTGGCTGAATGCGGCGGGCCCACCATCCATCTCAATCCCACTGGCTCGCATCGTGTCGAGAAAATCTCGCATATTCAGCCGGGCGCCAATATTGTCTGTGGTATGCATTTCACCGCGTGGACTAAGCGCGTGCCCACCTTTTTTGATCACGTCTGCGGCAAGCGGAATGTCACTCGTGATTACCAAGTCCCCGGTGGTTAGCCGTTTGACGATTTCATCGTCGGCAACGTCGAATCCCCGCGGCACCTGTAGCGTATTGATGTTGCGCGAGGAGGGCGTATTCAGTGGCTGATTCGCCACCAGGGTCAATTGCACACCGGTCCTGTCGGCGGCCCGGAACAGTATTTCCTTGATCACCACTGGACAAGCATCGGCATCGACCCAGATGTTCATTCGTTGTCGCCGC
>CAYLTW010000207.1:0-3363 GCA_964386735.1 uncultured Woeseiaceae bacterium | reverse complement strand
CCCTTCATTGGCCGTCAGCCATTTGAGTATCGTGTAGTAGCTGCGGATATTGTTCACGTAGAGTACCGGCTCCCAGCCGCGCGCGTATCCGTATTTCAATTGCGAGTACCACTTGCGTTGTGACAAGAGCGGCAATGCCTTGCTGATGTCGATCCAGGTATCGGGATTGCCGTGTTGCCACACAACGAGTCTTCGCGCGTCCTTGATGTGGTTGAAGCCGACGTTGTATGCAGCAAGCGCCATCCATGTGCGGTCAGGCTCGTCCACGGTGTCCGCGATACGTTCGGTTTGCCGCGCGTAGAACTGCGCGCCGCCGAAGATGCTGTTTTTCGGGTCTACCCGATCATCAAGACCAAGATACTCCGCCGTCGCCTGCGTCAGCATCATGATGCCGCGCACGCCGGTTGGCGATACGGCTTGTGATCGCCAGTGCGACTCCTGGTACCCAATCGCCGCGAGCAGGCGCCAATCGACACCCCAGTCGTTGCCGGCTTGCTCGAACATGGCGCGGTAGCGTGGCAGCCGGCTCTTGTAATGGCGTATAAAATTTCGCGTACCGACGTAGTCGAATTTCTTGGTATGCCCGTAGTATCGGTCATGCACCTGTGCCAGCAAGCCGCGCCGATCGGCCGCGATTAGAAAATCATCGGCGCGTGCAATCAGGCTGTTGCCACTTTCCTTGGTAAATGCCCATGCCAGCGGTTCACCAATTTCCAGGTCAAATACGACTCGCAATTCCGGATAGAAGTTTCGCAGTATGTTGAAATCGGAACTATCGGCTACGGTAAATTCCAGATCTCCCGCGGCCACTTTAGCAAGCAGGTCATTTGTTTCGGCGTTGGCATTTACGGTCCAGTCGATCTCCGGGTAAATTTCGCCGATCGCTTCCATCATGTCCGAGTGGCTGGTGCTCGCAAGCACCTCGATCGACCGGCCGGCCAGATCTTCGATACTTTGAGGTCGCCCCGTTCCGACCTTGTAAATTAACAGCATGTCGACTTTTTCGTACGGGTAGCCGAAGTTCAGAAACTTCTGCCTGGAACGAGTGATCGACAGTCCCGCAGCCGCCATGTGCACTTGTCCCGAAAGAAGCCGGGGCACAATTTCGGACACACTCGATACCGATTCGACGATCAGGGCGACGCCGAGTTCATCGGCAAAAGCCTGCGCCAGATCGAACTCCGGCCCGGACGGCCCGTCCGGGCCAATGACGTAGGAAGACGGGCTGTCGCGGGTAATGACGCGAAGTTCGCCTATCTCAAGAATCTGCTCAAGAAGCGCCGGCGGCGAGGAACATGTTCCGAGCAGTGCCGCCATAGCGGTGTAAATCAGCGGGCGCATGGTGGACAGGCTACACGAGGAACATCGTTTTTTCACAGCAATATCGGGCAGTGCTGCTAAAATCAGCGGTATCACAAAAATAAGAGGGGAACGACATGCGTAACATAATGTTGATGTCCGTATTGCTCCTTGGCGGCTCGCAGCTTCAAGCGAGCGAGATCGCCTGGAGCAAAGACCTGGGGGATGAAATCACCTGGTCGCGCCTGAGTTTCGCCGGGACTTTGATAGCTGCGTCCGAAAGTCAGTTGGCACATTTTGATACGTCGGGCGAATTGCTTTGGCTGCGCGATGATCTCGCGAAACTGGCGCAATTCAATGTCAAGGATGTGACTGGCACACCCTTCCTGATCATCAGCGAACGCCTGGGAAATGTGCCGCCGAAAAGCCGTCTGCAAATTCTAAACCTGACAACAGGTGAAACGCTTTGGGACACCGGTTCATTCGCGGGCGGAGGGCTCGGCGCCTACCCGATTCCGGAGAAGAATCTGCTGGTCTACCTGGTGGACATGGCGGGCGCGAAACCGGGTGTATATGCCGTCGGCTACAGCCTTGATACGGGCGAAGAACGCTGGCGCAACAAGCTCGGTAGCGTCGGTTCATTGCCGACGCACCCCAGCGACACCGGAGGTTTCATACCCTCACCGGACTTGAATGGCCATCCGCCGCCTGTCGTCACGGATGACATGATTATTCTTCCTGTCGGAAAACTGATCGCATTGCGTTTGGATGACGGCAGCGAAATATGGCGGTCCAAGCACAAGGCGTCTGTTCCCCAGCTCAAGAATACTTACGCGCAGCCAATCCTCGACGGCGAAACGTTGTATGCAGTCAGCAAGAACTCGATTCACGCGCTCGATGCAACGACCGGAGCCGAGAAATGGAAGGTTAAAGTTGGCAACGCTATGATACCGGAGATGCAGCTGATTGACGGTAAGCTGGTCGGGCGACTTGGCGGTACCTTTTCGAACGGCAAAAAACTCGTGCAGCAAAAACCGTTTGGGGCTTTTGTAGTTGACACGAATTCAAAAACACTGCAATGGAAATGGACCAAGGCGAAGAAATCGGTGACCAATTTCAAAATTCTGCACGAGCAGGGACTTGTCGTGCTGGCCGATAAAAACAAGCTGTACGCGCTGGATCTCAATGCACAGAAAAAGGGCAAAGTCGTGTTGGTCGAGGAACTCGAGTTCAAGCGCAAGATGGGATCGGCGGACGTTGCCGCGAAGGGCATCGGCGTTGCCGGGGGCTTGCTTGGGGGTGGACTTGCGGGCGGATTCAAAAGCCTGGGCGGGGGCAGTGATCGCAGCGACCCGCCGCTCGACATAGACATCATCGGTGATCGGGCCATCGTACGCGCGCAGTATCACGTGCTTTCGTTCGACCTTGGCGATCGCAGCACAGCCTGGTCAATCGAATTCGCCCCGCCGGGAATGAGCAGTTTTGCGCTTATTGCGATGGGTGCAGTGACTGCCGTGATCGCCGTGGAAAGCGCAGGCGCGACAAGGGCGGCTGGTGGCTGGCAAGGTCGACAAATGCTGGACTCGACATTGAATATATCCGAAAGCTTTGAGAAAGCGGTTGCGACGCGATACGCAGCTGCCGAGAAGGCGCGCAACGTCGCGTTCTTCTTGACGCGGGAAGAGGACGAGATCGTTTTGTTGGGGATTGATCTCGGCGATGGCGCCGAGGTCGGTCGTATCCCCATGGCTGAAAAGGAACCGCAGTTCATGGTCGACGCGATCGGCAGTCGTGTCTATTACTTCCGCAACAAAACGGAAATGGTGGCTTACGACTTCTAGCATTTTGCCGCAGCAATTGCGTACAATCCGCAGCCGCGAGGAGAGGTGCCAGAGTGGTCGAATGGGCCTGACTCGAAATCAGGTGTACGGTTCTCCCGTACCGTGGGTTCGAATCCCACCCTCTCCGCCAGTAACACGATATCGGCCCCCTTGCGGGGCCGTTATTGTGTTACTGGCCGAGTGTGGTTGAGGATGAGATCCCTGTTCGACTCAAGCAGCGGCG
>CAYLTW010000206.1:0-3375 GCA_964386735.1 uncultured Woeseiaceae bacterium | reverse complement strand
AGCGGCGCCATCCAGAACATACAGGGCTCGAGACCCCTCGGGTGGTGGCGGTGGCACGTCGGCGTCGCTTTGGCCCGCAAGGAAATTATCACGGATTTCGATATTCCAGCCTGGCGCACCTGCCTGCATGAGCTCGGCGCGCACACGCACGCGCACCATCGTGTTCGCACTAACGTTCGCAAACGAGTAGTCGCCTGCCGGGCCCGACGTTGTGGTCTGCAAAATGCTGCCGGAGCCATCGTCAACTAATTGCACGGTCGCGCCGCGAATCGGACGCGACTGGATCGCCGAGAAATCCAGATCTTGGCAACTCGCCAACGGCGGAACAAATTCGTAACTGACGACGCCCGATAGCGTAACCAGGGCCTGCGCCTCCTGAACCGTAATCGTCACCATGTCGCTTCGCGCGTTGGTGCCGTCATTAGCATTCAGCTGAAACGTTAGTGCCGTCGGAGCAATAACATCAGGGGCCAGGAACGATGCTGTCGCTGAATTGACATTACTAATCGTGACCACCGGGCCACCGGTCTGCGTCCACGTAAAGGTCAACATTGCGCCGCCTGAATTCGAGCCACTACCTGCCAGCGTAACCATCGAATTTTCGATGACGGTCTGGTCCGTGCCGGCATTTACGGTCGTGACGTTGTTTCCGCCAGTCGGGTCATCCCCGCCGCTGCCGCCGCAAGCGGCAAGCGTCAGCATCGGCAGCACGCAGGCGATCGCGCGAACGCGCATCGCACCCAATTGTGCCAGCCTCGTCTGAAAAGTCGAAATCGACCGCAAAGAAATGCTCCAAAGTACGGATCGTACATAATATTATAGTGCGATCCAGGTCCGTATTCCTCGGACCAGTATTGATAATATTTGTCAGTTAAGCGATCTATCGGTTCACAAATTTGCGTCTCCGACTCGAGGCGCGGAATATAAGTTTATGAAAAACAAGAAAATACTGGTTACGGGCGGTGCCGGCTATATCGGCAGCCATGTCGTCCGCCAGCTTGGCAGCGGCGGCGAGGATGTCATATCTCTGGACAACCTGTCGACAGGTTTTAGCAGGGCCGTAACGGCGGGCGAACTCATCGTGGGCGACGTGGGCGACACCGCCCTTCTCGACAAGCTGTTTGGCGAACATGACATCGACACGGTGATGCATTTTGCCGCGCACACGATCGTACCGGAGTCGGTCGCCGATCCCCTGAAATATTACCGTAACAACACCGCCTCGAGCCGCACTTTGCTCGAAGCCGCGCACAAGCACGGCGTCAAAAACTTTGTATTCTCGTCGACGGCCGCCGTTTACGGCCTGCCGCCGGGCGGCAAGGCCGCGGAAGACTCGCCGACAGCGCCCATCAATCCATACGGCACATCAAAACTCATGACGGAATGGATGCTGCGCGATCTGGCGGCGTCCGGTGGTCCGAACTACGTAGCATTGCGATATTTCAATGTCGCAGGTTGCGAGCCGAGCGGAACGATTGGCCAGTCGACACCCAACGCGACGCTGCTTGTCAAAGTGGCATGCGAAGCGGCGACCGGCAGACGCGACCAGGTGTCGATTTTTGGCACGGACTACCCAACACCGGACGGAACCGGCGTGCGTGATTACATTCACGTCGAGGATCTCGCAACGGCGCATCTTGACGCGCTGACCTATCTCAGAAACGGGGCCGAATCGACGACGCTCAATTGTGGCTATGGCCACGGCTACAGTGTCCGGGAAATTCTGAGTGCGGTCGAAAAGATCAACGAGGCGCCATTGAGGATTTCCGAGGAAGCGCGTCGAGATGGCGACCCACCGGAGCTCATCGCAGTTGCCGGGCAAATTCGCAGCACGCTGGGCTGGAGACCGAAATTCGACGATCTCGATGCTATCGTCCGTACAAGCCTCGCGTGGGAGCGAAAGATCGCCGCCGAGGACCCCGGCGCCTATTGGAAGGCCTGAGGGTTTATGCCCCGCCGGTGCTAAACTGCGATCATGAGATTTCCCCGGCCAAGATCACTTAACGGACTGATTCTGGTCGGATTTGGCCTCGTTGCCTTGCCGCTGCTGGTCGCTGTTTTGTGGGCCCTCTTTAATCTCGATCGGCTGGTTACGCAAAGTGAGGAGCTCGTATTTACGGGCGTTGCGGCGGCCGAAAATAATCGGCTGTTGGCTGAAAACGTCGGCTCACTTGAGCGCGTTGCGCGGCAGTACACGATTTTGCGTAATCCTGACACCCTGCAATTCCTGCAACAGGACCTCGCCAGCATCGAAGGTCGTCTCGAAGAAATGCGCGCACTAACCGAAATGGTCAGTGCGACGACTTTGCTCAACTCGATTGGCGACAGCGCCAGGCACATCGTCACATCCCTGGCCAAAACCAACCTGAGCGCCGGAGAAGCGCAGGTCGCGATCTCGCAATTCCCGCCGCTGCGCCAGCAAGTCTCGCGCCTGACTCGAATACTAAGCGCCCATGTTGATATGGAGCTGCGTGCCCTGCAGGACAGCACGCGCAACGCGCAGAAAGTATCGGCATGGCAGGTCGCGGCGCTGGTTCCCGGAACGCTGATCCTGGTCCTGTTTTTCACTTTGCTGGTCGCGCGGCCGATTCGCCAGATTGACGAGGCCATTCGCCAACTGGGTCAGAGCGGATTTTCCAATCCGATTCGGATCAAGGGGCCGACCGATCTTGAGCGTCTGAGCCGACAGCTGGAATGGCTGCGACTGCGGCTGCTGGAACTCGCGCAGGAAAAGAACCGCTTTCTTCGACAAATGTCACACGAACTGAAAACGCCGCTGGCCAATATTCGTGAGGGCACGGAGCTGTTGCTCGACGGCACGGTCGGCGAACTCGATTCGCCGCAGCGTGAAGTAACGAATATCTTGCGCATGAACGGCCTCAAGTTGCAGCAACTGATTGAGAACCTGCTGAGCTTCAGCGCCTGGCAAACCAAGAATGAGGTGTTGACACTCACCGACTTCCCGTTACGTGCGCTCGTAATTTCGGTCGCGAAAGAGCAAAGACTTGCGCTCAAAGCGGCACGAATTCAGCTCCGATTGGATGTCGACGACGTAATTGTGAACGCAGATCGCGACAAGATCCGCACAGTCCTTGATAATTTGCTGTCGAATGCGATCAAGTTCACGCCGAAAGGCGGATACGTGACGATTCGGTCGAAACAGGCAGCAAGCAGTTTTTCGATCGAATTCGCCGATACCGGGCCGGGAATACCGGCAGAAGAAGGCCCGCGGGTATTCGAAGCGTTCTTCCAGGGACGCCAGGAGCAAGGCGGCCACGTGGCCGGCACAGGGATCGGTCTGTCAGTGGTAATGGAATGTATTGAGGCACACAACGGATCGGTCGAAATAGTGAATACGGGTGAATTTCCGGGCGC
>CAYLTW010000205.1:0-3392 GCA_964386735.1 uncultured Woeseiaceae bacterium | reverse complement strand
AGTCGCCTCAAGGCATATCATAACAGTTGTCTACCTAATTCATATACTCCAATGCGGCATTCGCCGTTCGTTCTTACAGATCGGGCCTGGATGCGCAGAACCCTAGCGTCAGCCCGCCGTCAACGGTGATGCTTGCACCTGTGATGTAATCGCACTCGTTCGAGCTGAGGAACGCTACGAGACGCGCTATCTCTTCGGTCGTGCCGATCCTGCCCGCCGGGACGCTGGTCAAAAACTTCTCCTGTCTGTCCAGCGGGGTCAGTTCGGTTGCAATAGCGCCGGCTACGACGGAATTTACCTGAATATTGTGCTCGGCCAATTCCAGCGCCAGGGATTTCGTCAGCGTTTCCAGGGCGCCCTTTGCAGCACTGTAGTGGGCGTAGTGCCGCCTCACGTCGTAGGCGTGAACGGAGCTGATGTTGATGATCTTGCCGCCGGTCCCATTATTCCGCATGATCCTGCCGGCACTCTGGGCACACAGAAAAGGCGCCCTGAGATTGACAGAAAGCACGCGGTCCCAATCTTCCTGTTCGAGTTCCAGGATCGGGCCCGGCTTCTGCGTTGCAGCGTTGTTGACGAGTATATCCAACCTTGGGAAAGCCTGCTCGATCTGCGAGAACATTTTGTCGATCGCGGCCGGCTCCGACAGCTCCGCTGTGACCATGATCGAATCGGGACTGAGCTTCTTGACATCCTCGAAAGAACCGCACAGAGCATCGGATTCTTTCGAGCCGTGAACGATCACCGTGCATCCCCTGTGGGCCAGTTCGCGGGCGATAGTTTTGCCTATGCCCCGGCTCGATCCTGTGACCAGCGCCACTTTACCTTCGAGCTGCATGTGTTGCCTCCAAAGGAAAGCCAATAGAACCGGCGTGATCCATTACGAGATAGCGAAGTCTGTGTTCATCGGCTATCCGACGAAATTCGTTTATATCGGCGGTATTGATCGTGAACATATCATAGTGCATCGGGACGGTCAGGCCCGCATTGATGTCACGGGCAAATCGGACCGCCTCCTCGCAGTCGAAATTGCCCGCGAAGTCGAGGCCGTGCCGGAAGTCGTCCCTGCCGTTGATCGGCAGAAAGGCCAGATCGATTCGGTATTGTCTGAGGCGCTCGGCCTGCCCGTGGTAGCGAATCGTGTCACCGGCGTGGAAGATGTTGATGCCGTCGATACTGATCACGTAGCTGAGATAGGGATAGCCTTTCTCCGGGTGCTTATCGAATTCCTCGTGCATGGCCGGGATAGAGTGAACTTTTGTTTCTCTGACGCGCAAGTCATCGTCGCCTTTCATCGCGCGAATTCGTTCATCGTCAATTCCAAAGCCCTGCATCGTATCGAGCGCGCATTCGGGCACGACAAATAGAGCGCGGGGTGAATTCGCCGCAATCACCGGAATGCTCTCAGGATCGATATGGTCGGCGTGATCGTGAGTGCAGAACACGATATCTGCATGGGTGACGTCTTCCGGTCGCATTGGCGCCGGCTTGATGCGCACGTGCTCGTCGGGCCTTCCCTTAGTGACTCTCTCGGCATACGTGCTCAGGTAGGGATCGATATAGATAACCATCGCGGCTGACTTGATGACGAACCCATCCTGGCCTATCCACCAGATTCGAAGCCCACCCGGCTCGACGTGCGTTTTGTCAATTTCGTTAGTCAATGCGTTCATGACTGACAATCGATAATTATTTTAACCGCTCCGGTTTTACTCTTGTTGCAGGCCACCTCGAAGGCATTCAAGGCATCGGACAATTTGAAACGATGCGTAATCAGCGGGTCCACTTTTACCTGCCCGGTCGACACCAATTCGATGACCCTTGGAAAATCGGTGTACATCGCGTTCGAGGACGTTCGTATCGTCCGCTCTCCGCTGAGCAACAGCGACGGGAAGCTAAGCTCGTCCTCCCGCGCAGCCATCAGGACCAGCGTGCCGCCCTTCTTGAGGATCTCCAGTGATTCGAGAATACTCGCCGACGTGCCGACCGTGTTGAAAGCGAGATCGACGCCCTGGGAATTATTCTTTTCCATCACAAGGTCACGCAGGTTGTTCGAGCCGTCACTGAGATTCAGCGGATAATCGACGCCGATCTTGCCTGCGATGGTGACGTTCTCTGCGGCGATATCGGTAATAAACGTCCGGGTCGCCCCGTAGACCTTGACAATTTGCGCAATCAGCAAACCGATAGGGCCGGCCCCGAGAATTGCGACCTTGTCCAGCGGTTTTGGCCCGCCGACGTCCACGGCGTGAATCGCGGCAATCAGCGGATCGAAAAACGTAGCCTGCTCGTCGGTGACGTTCTCGGGCAGCTCATAGACCTGAGACGCAAACGCCGGGCAAAACTCCGCCATGCCGCCTGGGTAGAAGTCCATTTCGCCCCAGCCTTGTCCGTGGCCCAGGTGTTTGGTCTGGTCGCATAGATTCTCCTGCCCGTTCCGGCAGAAATTGCATCGGCCGCATGTGATGAAGGTGTTGATTCCGACACGCTTGCCGAGCAGATGAGCGTCGGATTCGTCGAAAACCTCGTGGACAACACCTGTCAGCTCGTGGCCCAGGATAATGTTGGGCGGGTTATCGACGTGCCGGCCGAGAGTCTGCTTGGCCCAGGGGTTTTCGCCGTGAAAGTAACGAACGTCGCTGCCGCAGACGCCGCACTTCGAGACCTTGATCAGCACCTGCCCGGCGGAAAGCTCAGGCTCAGGCACGTCCATCACTTCGAGTTGCTCGGCGGATTTCAAAACGAGCGCTTTCACCGACTCACTCCTTCATCTTCGTTACGGACGGAATATATTTTCACTTTTCCCATGGCGGCAGTTCCGGCAGGTATGCATCGAATTCGGCGATTACCTTTTCCTCGTATTCGCCGACGTATTGGCCGCTGATGAATTTGTCGAACGCCTCGTCGCCGAACCGCTTCCAGGACCGGACTTCGTCGCCCGGATTGATCGGATAGAACAGAGCGTCGTTTGCCTTGGCGGCCTGCATGTCACCCAGCGCATCGCCGATCATCAGGACATGGTTCTTTTCATATTTGCCCTTGGTGGCGTAATCGAGGTGCTCGGCTTTCTTGCCCATCTCCTGGCCCGCGATGATCGCCACGTATTTGGCGATATCGTGTTCTTCCCACTCGCGTTTCAGCGCTTCATCGGGCGTGGCCGAGACGACGATGACATCCGCCGACGGCTGGATTTTCTCCAGGCTCTCACGAACATACGGAAACGGCGGCAGACCCCAGACGATCTCGCCTACCGCTTCGTTGACCTTCTCGCTCCAGGCGAGAGCATGCGCCAACTCCTTCTTGGCCTCCGGGTCCGAAGCCTCGTCAACGGCCTTCTGCAAGCCGTCGTTGCTCAGCACACTGTTGGGATCGTCAACCCATGCGAAGTAGTG
>CAYLTW010000204.1:0-3395 GCA_964386735.1 uncultured Woeseiaceae bacterium | reverse complement strand
TTGGGACGATTCACGGTATCGGGCATATGGATCGACAGAGTAGTCATAGTCGAATCCTGTGTCTGTCGACAGGACCAAAGTATCGGGATGTTCTTTTCGCCAGCGACCCCACGTCGTCATCGTGACAGGAAAAAGCTCCAGCTTCGTGCCGGTCAACGGCCCAACAATGCCCGTCGCGATGATCTGGTCCCACAAGGTATTGCTCGTTCGGTCGTAAAACACCAGGTCGCTGTTGTACAAAATGCCTGATACACCGAATTCCGTTACCTCGCCGTTGATCTGCCGATGCAGGCCGACCGCGGAGCCGCACAGGGGACACCATGTGATGGCCAGCGGCGTTCCGGCAATCGTATCGTTTACAATCTCGTGGTGATCCAGGATGCGTGCGGGGTAGGCGCGATATTCTCCTTTCCAGGACAAAGCAATAACGACATCGTCATCATCGATGTGGTCCGCGGCGGTAGCTGCGACGAATTTCGGATCATCGATGGACGGAATGCAGTCGCGCCTTGAACAACCCTGATTCAGGTCCTCAAGCGCGACGCTTTTTTTGGTTTCGTCATCAAAGCCGAACGTTTCCGTGAGGATGTCGGTGTCAAACGAGCGCTGCGCGAAAGTGGCGCCAGGCACGAGACTCAAAAGCAGGACCACAATAAGGTATCTCATGTTTCAGCCTTGAGTTCACGCCCCATGAGCGCGCCGACCGCCTCTCGCATGGACGCGTTTTCGTAGAGAATCCGGTAGACCTGGTGACAGATCGGCATTTCGATGCCCAGTTCATCGGCTACCTCGTTAACGGCTTCCGCGGCCATCACGCCTTCGACAACCTGCTGAATTTCGTGCTGTGCTTCATCCATGGTTTTGCCGCCGGCAAGCGCAAGGCCCATGCGGCGGTTGCGTGACAGGTCGTCCGTGCAGGTCAGCACCAGGTCGCCCATTCCGGCGAGGCCCATGAAAGTTTCTTTTTGTGCGCCGAGCGCGACACCAAGACGCGTCATTTCGACGAGGCCACGGGTAATCAATGCAATTCTCGAGTTCGCGCCGAACCCCAAGCCATCGGACATGCCGGCACCGATCGCAAGAACGTTCTTGACCGCGCCACCGACTTCAACGCCGACCATGTCGTCGGATGTATAGGCGCGGAAATTGTCGCCCGACAGCGCCACGGCGAGCTCCTGTGCGAAGTCGCTGTCGTTGGCCGCGATCGTCATCGCCGTGGGCAAGCCGTCGCCCACTTCTTTCGCAAATGTCGGCCCCGACAAAACGGCCATCGACCGCAAATTCCCGAGTACGTCTGCGGCAACCTGGTGCGGCAACTTGCCCGTGTGAAGTTCGAAACCCTTGGTTGCCCAGCATACGCGTGCGTCATCGGCCAGAAGCGGCTGAATAGCGCCAAGCGTGCTGCGCAAGCCGTGACTGGGTACCGAAATCAGTATGTCGCGCACACCGTTGAGGCATGCGTCAAGCTCGGTACAGGGAATAAGCCTGTCCGGAAACTTCGCATGAGGAAGATAGCGGCCATTTACGCGATCGCGATCCATCGCACTGATCTGCGTGCTGTCGCGTCCCCAGATATTCACCTCACGGTCGCCGCGCGCCAATTGTACCGCCAGCGCCGTTCCCCAGGACCCGGCGCCGACGACCGCAATGGTTTTTGAAGAATCCTCTTTTATTAGTGCGACTCCGACTTCGCGGCCTGTTCCTGTTGCTGTTGCAGTGTCTGCATGTAGAGCGCGTCGAAGTTAATGGGCTGCAACACAAATTCAGGAAAGCCACCTTTTTGAATGATGCCCGCCATCGACTCACGCGCATACGGAAACAGAATACTCGGACAGAAGCTGCCGAACAGAGCACCAGCTTCCTCGGGCGTGTGCCCGCTTATCTCGAACAGGCCGGCCTGATGTAATTCGACGAGGAACAAGGTCTTATCGCCGTCTTTAGCCTCGACCGAGATCGTCAATACAACCTCATGGAAGTTTCCGTCGACCGGCGTGTGCGTGCTGCGAAGGTTCAGGTTAGTCTTTGGCGACCATTCATTCGCGCGAAATACCTCCGGCGACTGCGGGGACTCAAACGAAAAATCCTTCAGATAAATTTTAATGATCGAAAGCTGCTTGTCGCTGTCGGCACTTTCCTGCTCTGCATTTTTCTGCCCTGCATTTTTCTGTTCTGAGTTTTTCTGTTCTGCCATTTCGAATTCCTGCGTAAAAAGTAACTCGCCGGTCTAGGAACCGGCGAGGAGTTTGTCCAGCTCGCCGCTGTCATTGAGCTCGTACAGTTCATCGAAGCCGCCAATATGGGCGTCTCCGATAAAAATCTGCGGGACGGAAGTTTCGCCACTGCGCGCGCGCATTTCAGCGAGTTTGTCTGAGTCTTTGTTGATGAGCACGTCCTCGAAGCGAACGCCTTTTTTTGTCAGCAGCATTCGCGCCGCGCCGCAATAGGCGCAGGAGTCGTTGCCGTAAATTGTGACCGGGATCGGTACCGTGTTCATGTGGCTCTAACCCTGCTTTTTGCTTTTCGTTTTTTTTCCCGCTACGACCGGCAAGCCGGCCTGACTCCAGGCGGTCATGCCGCCTTTCAGGCTATAGACATTCTCAAACCCGGATTTACGCAATACGTCCAGGGCTTTGGTCGACGTAATTCCGGCGTTGCAAACGGCAATAACGGGCTTCGATTTGAGGCTTGCGAGTTTGTCCAAGCGCGTCTCAAGCTCATCCATTGGGACATTGCGTGAGGCGGCGATGTGCCCACGTGAAAAAGCTTCGCTGTCGCGAAGGTCGATCACAGCCGCATCACTGTTGATCAGACGTACGGCGTCGACGGGCTCGACGGCGGTCACGCCGGCGGCCTTGCGGCGAAGCTCGGAAAAAACAACCAGAAAAAAACTGGTCACGAGGGCGAATACCAACAATGTGTTATTGCCGGCAAATTCCAGGAATCTGTCCATGTTTGAGTATCTGGGCGCGAGGAGCCGCGCCGAACTTGTGGCAAATCGGGGATTATACCAATACTCTGCGCCGATGAAGCCTGTGATTATGCTGATTCTTCTGGCAATTCTGGCGCTGGCTCGGCCGGCGGCTGCCGCCGAGGAGGATTTCGCCCGGATCAAGGAGCTGGAGCTCGAAGATGTCCGTGAGCGCATCAGCGACCTGAAGCAAAGTATGGATGCGGCGGCGTCGGATCGCGACACGCTGACGGGCGAACTGCAAACAGCCGAAATAACGATCGCCGAGAAGCGGCAGCGGCTCGCGGAGCTCGAGCGAGAACGCGCCTTTACCGAAAAACGCCGGGCAGAGTTCGACCACAGGATCTCCGGGCAGGAGGCCATCCTTGATCGGGAAGTCACTCAGCTCGGGGACCAGGTTCGTGCCGCGTACATGAGCGGCAGCCAG
>CAYLTW010000203.1:0-3409 GCA_964386735.1 uncultured Woeseiaceae bacterium | reverse complement strand
TCCAGATGATTCGCTATCCCGATGAACTTAACCGGGCGATGCGAACATTCAGGTTCTCGATCAATTATCTGGGTTTGCTGTTCAGCGCGCTGCTGCTCGATCACTACTTCCTGTTTCAGCTAAGTCTCTAGTTCGGGACCGGGATATCGAGCTCGACAGCAGCTTTATACGCCGGCAAGACAGTCGATGCCCACCCGCAGGACGTTGCGACGCTTCGGTTCAGAGACGACTGACAATAGCCTCGTGAAACACCTTTGCTCCACATTGTGTTGGCAACGCTTAGAATCTTGTTAGAAAATTCCTGATAGATTATTGTCGACTTATCCGGATTGGGGCTGGGTAATTATGAGATCAGGTCTATTGACGGTGTTCGCGTTATTAGCCCTCGTCATAGACGTCGCTCACGCGGACCCGAGCGGCGCCTATGTAAAGTGCCAGCGATCGAGGGCGCCTATAGCCGACAAGCACGAACAGGCGGCGAACAAGATTCTCGCCAAGCACACGGCCAAGCTTGCGGAATTGTTCACCGTGGTATTAAGCGATGTGCCGGGCGATGCTCTATCGAGAGCAGCATTGCGTCAAGGGGCCGAGAATGTGTTGGCGCAACACCCGATAGCTGAAGCCCGGGAGCAACTGGTCGACCATCTCTTGAATCGGCTGCGGAACCCCGGCAACGCCGAGGACCCTGAAGACCCTGATTTCAAGTGCCCGAGAAAATCCGACACGAAACGATGGTCGAAGAACTCCCTGAAGACCTACCAACAGGTTCTGGACGACGCACGCGCTGACGTCAAGAATCGATTTTCCTTCGAGACGATGGCGGATGATGAGGGTCTTGCCATAATCGCATTCTATGCGTTTGGCTACGCGGAAAAAGTGCGAATCAACCGTCTCGGAGCCGCGACCGGCACGATTGAGTTTGGACCAGTATCGAACGGAGAGTATTTCAAAGTACTGAAAGTCAAGGCAGGCGACTATCGTTGGGAAAAAATTACTCAAAAGTTCTGGAATATGCGTTTTTACTTCACCTTGAAGCATCGCGATTTGAGCTTCAGCGTGGCCCCGGGGAAGCTGAATTATACTGGAGCGCTCGTTTTCGACGCGTCGGGCCGGTACGCGCGGATATCGTTGAATGACCGGACCGCCATTGTTCTCACGATGCTTGAGCAGCGATATCCGGACCTTCTCGATCGCTTCGAGATAACGAACAGCCTCGTACCCGAAGACCGATTCATAGACTTTTACCTGAATGAAAAGAGTGGCATGGAAGGGGCGCAGGCGCGTGATCAATAGGCCATCGGCACGCCACATGCGCTGGGCGTTGCTTTGCCTGGCGATTCACGCCGTTGCCGGCTCAGCTCTCGCGGCAGAAAAGGTTCTCACAATCAGGATTGCCGGTAATGACGAGCCGCCCGCCGACACAGCTTCCGACGCCGTGGGCGCGGACGCGGACGCGCGGACTGGAACGACGTTCGAAGACCTGTATAAACAAGGTGAAATTCGCGACGCGATACTGTCGCCAACGTCGAGTTTTGTCGCTTACGTCAGCGACAACATCATCATGGCCGGCAACTCCGAGCTTGGCTATCACGAAATATTCGACTTCGGATCGCTTAGGCTCGTTCGTCTGCGGTGGAGCGGCGACAACGTGTTGATCGGTAGCTTTCGGGGCAAAACCGCCGGCACGCCATCATTACACGCTATGGAAATCGGTATCGTTGACGGCGAATTTGGCGAAGTTCGCCACGAATACCATGCCATCTCCGGCTATGTGCATAATTTGTTGCACGAGAGTCCGGAGTATATTGAGTTCGCCCTGTACAACAAAGATGCTGGCTATACGGCGGTCAATATTTTTCGCATTAACGTTTTTCGCCAAATATTCCCACAAACCAAGTCCAGGAAGCGTCTGAACAAAGGCGCCAGTCAATTCGTTAATTTCCTTGAAGATAGCGATGGCGAATACGTGGTAGGCGTCAGCCGGCCCGAAGGGCCTCCTCAAATCTGGGTCAAGCGCGACAAGCGTTCGAGTTGGGAGCATATATGGTCCGCGCCCGAGGACGCGTTTTTTGTCCCTGTCAGGCTGTCTCCTGACGGCAGATACTTTTGGGCGCTGAGCAATGTGACCACGGATAGAATCGCTGCGATCGAATTTGATCTCGATAGTGCGTCCATCAGGAAAGTTCTATACCAACACGATCGATTCGATCTCGACGACATAATTATTGCGAGCGATGAGAAAATTCCTGTCGCCGCCTCACACAATGAGGCGGGCCTGAATAAATACCATTTTTTTTCCGGCAATTCCCAAGCAACTTTTTCGCGCGTTCAGGCACTTTTCCCAGATCAGAGCGTGATTCTCACAGACTTTTCCGACGACGATCAGGTTCAACTCGTGTACGTCACGTCGGCTCAAAATCCGGGTGAGGTTCATCTTTGCAATCCTGGAACCGGGGGCTGCGAACTGGTCGGCGCGACCCGGCCCTGGCTAAGTGATGTGCGGTTGGCGGAAACCATCGGTTTGCAGGTGGCCTCTACGGACGGTCTGACGATCGAGGCATTCCTGACATTGCCGGTTAACCCCGGCGAATCAATACCGTTGCTGGCCATGCCGCATGGCGGCCCAATAGGTGTTGCCGATAATAAGTACTATTCAGGCGACGTGCAGTGGCTCGCGTTAAACGGTTATGCCGTTTTGCAAGTCAATTATCGTGGCTCCGGCGGCTACGGAAAGTCCTTTGAGTCGTCGGGACTTCGTGAATGGGGCCGCGGAATTGAGGACGATGTCGAGGCATCGATTAGCCATGCATTGACTGTGGTTCCTGCGCTCGACGCAGACAGGGTCGGTATCGTAGGTAGCAGTTATGGCGGCTATTCTGCACTAATGAGTGTCATTGAGAACCCGGAGCTATTCAAGTGCGCGGCGTCGTTTGCAGGTGTTACTGACCTCACGCTCTTGTTCAATCAATCAAGCGCGCGAAAGAACGAAGGGCTGAGAGATCAGTTGGTGGAAATGATAGGAGACCCAAACGTCGACTATGATGAGCTGCTTGAGTACTCGCCCGTTTACCAATACAAGCGAATTGGCCGGCCCGTGTTCATCGCGCATGGCAACAACGATCCCGTCGTCGATGTAGAGCATAGCTGGCGATTGCGAACAATGCTGAACCTTGCGGGCGCCAATCCTGAGTTTTTGATTTTTGAGAAGCTTGGACACGGATTTCCATATGTCTCCCAGGCCCAGTCATTCTATGACCCACTTATTGAGTTCCTGGATGAATGTCTAAAGCCTGACGCGACTGACCCGCCGGGCAGTCAATAGCCTCAGTATTTCGTCATCCCTTTCCAGTTCGCTGCAACAACACGATCGCTACACCGCCCAGCGTCGCGGCGGACGCGACCAGCAACC
>CAYLTW010000202.1:0-3412 GCA_964386735.1 uncultured Woeseiaceae bacterium | reverse complement strand
TGGCAAACTTGACCATTACGGCTTTGTGACCGGAGTTCTTGGATGCCAGACCGTCAGGTTGTCGCCAAAGAGTTGGCGGAAATTTTCAGGATAATCGCTCACCCCGATCGCATTCGAATTATCGAGGAATTGGGCAGCGGTGAAAAAGATGTTAACACGCTGGTTGATCGCCTCGATCTTCCCGGGCCAAGGGTGTCACAGCACCTTGGGCTGATGCGCGCACATCGTATCGTGGAAGAACGGCGTGAAGGGCGCCATCATTACTATCACCTCGTGCAGCCGGACATTGCGGACTGGATTATCGAGGCGCTCGGTTTTGTCGAAGGTCGTATTAGCGGGATCAGCAAGTCTGCGATTCGCAGGGCGCGGGATCTCTGGACAGCTCCTGCGAAAGGTGATGCCGGCAAATGATCTGTTTACGTTTAATTGGAGATGAAAAGTGCCGCATTTCGCAGCCGGAGTGATTCGATTTCAAAACGAAGTCTATCCTCAGAAAAAGGAACTGTTCGAAAAACTGAGCAAAGGCCAGGCGCCTGAAGCGCTGTTTATTACCTGTTCGGATTCGCGTATTGAGACCGCGATGATTACGCAAACCGATCCAGGCGAGCTGTTTATCTGCCGCAATGCCGGCAACATCGTGCCTCCTCACATGACCCATACCGGCGGAATGACAGCGTCCATTGAGTTTGCCGTTGCCGCACTTCAGGTGCCGCACATCGTTATCTGCGGCCATACAGAATGCGGCGCCATGAAAGGTGCAATGAATCCTGAGTCGCTGGACAGCTTGCCGCACGTCAAGGAATGGCTGGGCTATTCCAAAGCAGCTGTCGCCATTGTCGATGCGATGTCTATTGAAGGAGAGGAGCAGCGCATGCAGCTGCTGCTCGAGCAAAACGTGATGCTGCAGCTACAGCACCTGAAGACCCATCCCAGCGTCGCGGCCAGGCTGGCCAAGGGTGATCTGCGATTGCACGGTTGGGTGTACGACATCAGGACCGGCGACGTGAAGGCCTATAACGAGGCGCAGGACAGATTTGAGTCTGTCGATGTGCACTACGCGAAGGAAGTGGCTGCGCTGGCCCATTCCTCGAATTGTGCCGCCTGATCGGCGTCGACCAGGAGGCATGAAGTGAAATTCTTTGACGTGTCGAATTTGCGCGGCGATATGTTTGGCGGCATCACCGCCGGCATTATTGCATTGCCACTGGCGCTGGCGTTTGGTGAAGCATCGGGTGCCGGACCAATCGCCGGAATATGGGGAGCAATATTCGTCGGTTTTTTTGCGTCGCTGTTCGGTGGTACCGGCTCGAACGTATCCGGTCCGACCGGGCCGATGGTGGTTGTTTTTGCCGGCGTATTTGCATCACTCTCGGGCAACCTCGCGCTGGTGTTTGCTGCCGTCGTGTTGGCCGGGTTGCTGCAAATTCTGCTCGGTGTATTCAAGATGGGCCAGTACATCCGCCTGGTGCCGTACCCGGTCGTTTCAGGTTTCATGAGCGGCATCGGTTGCATCATTATTGCGTTACAACTATCTCGATTATTTGGTCACGAGCCCGATGGCGGCGGCACTATCCCGGCGTTGACAGCAATTCCAGGCGCGGTCATGGATCCGAACCTGGCTGCGCTGGTAGTTGGTGTGATAACGCTGGTGACGATATTTAGCTGGCCGGCCAGGCTCGGAAACTACGTGCCGGGCCCGTTGGCAGCGTTAGTCATAGGTACGCTGGTTAGTTTATTCCTGAGCGGTGCACCTGTTCTTGGCGACATACCAAGCGGTTTTCCGTCATTCATAATTCCGGAATTCACCGCAGGTACCTTTGCGATCGTGCTCGAAGCAGCGGCATTGCTCGCGGTGCTGGGTGCCATCGACAGTTTGCTTACGTCGCTTGTTGCGGACAACATGACGCGGACTCGCCATGATTCCGACCGCGAGCTTATTGGTCAGGGCATTGGTAATACGGTTGCCGGTTTGTTTGGCGCAATACCAGGTGCGGGCGCGACGATGCGAACGGTTGTTAACATCAGGACGGGTGGTCGAACAAAATTATCCGGTATGTTGCATGCTGTATTGCTGGTCGCCGTTGTGATTAGTTTGGCTCCCCTGGCTTCGAAAATTCCACACGCGGTTCTGGCGGGCATCCTGATCAAGGTCGGCTACGACATAATCGACGTCGGATATCTCAAGCGTGCACATACCGGTCCGCGTCTCGATCTTGTGTTGATGGCAATGGTGCTGTTTCTGACCGTATTCGTTGACTTGATTACAGCCGTCGCCGCAGGTGTAGTGCTCGCCGCATTGGCATTTATCAAGCAGCTCGCCGACCAGCAGTTAAAGCAATTCAGCGGCGAAGACACAAGTTCGCTGGTTACGACACCGGAGGAAAGGGAGGTACTGGCAAAGGCGCATGGCGAAATAACCATGTTTGATTTTGGCGGGCCGCTCAGCTTCGGCGCAGCCGCGGATGTCGGGCATCAGGTTCGCGAGCGTGTGAAGCATAAAACCACGGCGATCATCCTGGATTTCTCAAGGGTTCCGTTTGTTGATGTTTCGGCCGCACGGGCCGTCGAAACGATTATTCGTGACGCGCACGATGTCGGAAAAATCGTTTACGAAACCGGCATGAACGAATCGGTCCGCAAAACCCTGGTTGCTTTGAATTCAATCCGACATTTGCCGGTCGACGTCAGTTATGAAACCCGGATCGAGGCATTGCGGGCGGCCCTGGATTTGATTCTTTCGAAACGTGCTAACGGCAAATCGCACGCGAGTGAGCCCGAACCGGCAGAAGCTACGTAACGCGTGGTCAACCAGGCCGAGACCAGTTTTTGTTTAGCTAGTGTTTCCCTGCCGCAAGCTTCACGCCTTTGCGTTCTTCTGTAATGTAGGCCTGCAATGCGATCATTTTCGAATCATCCGCTGCCAGTTTCTCTGACTCGAGGGGATTTTCAATGCACCAGTTGATCATTTCCCATAGTGGCGCCACCTTGCCGAGTTGTTGCTGAAACTTCGGGTAGGTCTCCGGGTGTGTATTCGCGGCGTTGGGGTGGCACTGATCGCAGGACACGGTATTCGCGTTACCAAGGCCGCCATGGAATAACTTCTCACCCTCATCCACTACCGATTCGAACTCCATTTCCCAGCGGTCCTGATCCTCTTCGGTAAATTCGTCGCCGAGCGCAACTACGGCATAGGACCCAAACGCTGCAATTGTCGCAAGCAGCACGATGCTGTTTTTTCTGTTGCCGTTCATGATTGCTCCTTAGACTAGTAGTGTTCTTGTGGCGGTTTCACACCGCCAGCATCAACCGGATGGCCGGAATCTTCATCGTAGGCCACTATCCGATTCTTGTTGTCCGGTAACAGATAACTTACATTTGAGCGCCCGCTGTGCAGGTCAATGAACTGCCAGCC
>CAYLTW010000201.1:0-3446 GCA_964386735.1 uncultured Woeseiaceae bacterium | reverse complement strand
ACCTATTACGTCGACCTTGAAGCAGGATGGCAGTTCACCGACAGCCTCCGTGTCGTACTCGGCGGGACCAATGTCTTCGACGAATTCGTCGGTACGATTGGGCCTCCGAACGCGAACCGCCTGAGTGTGGGCCTGCAATATCCGCGGCGCACGGTTGCAAACTACGAAGGTGGCTCCTGGTACCTGAGAGGAATTCTCTCCTGGTAAACGAAGCTCGCAATTCACGGGTGTGAGTCCTGTAAAAAAGAGCCGGCCGCATAAGTTTTGCGGCCGGTTTTTTTTGCGCTACAAAATGCCTTTGTTGTGACTGTTACGCAGTTCACTCATGAGCAGCGCGTCCTCATACCGGGCGAGACTGAGCTGCTTCGAATACGACGGCAAATCGCCGCCGCAAACCCAGGCCGCGGCAAGTGACCCGGCGGCGCAGGCCACCATGCTACCGAAACCTGATAGTGCGCCGTTGATGAAGGCGCCCTTGTTGTCGAGCGGCCCTATCAGCGGCCAGTTTTCCTCGGTCATCGTGTAATAACCGCCGTATTGACTGAAGCGCGATGGCGGCAATTCAATGTATTCAGCCATTGCGGGGATAAACTCTGCCGCCCCGCGAATCACGATTTCCGGAAACCTGTTGTCGAGCATTGGCTCGTTCGCGAGATCCTCCTGCGGTGAGCTGACATCCGTATTGTAGGCCCAGCCAAGCTTCACCCATTTTCCGCGCTCGCCTCCCTCGGGACGGCAATGAGTTCCACCGGGTAGTGTTTGCGCCAGCCACGCGAGTTCAGAATCGTCCAATAGAAGCTGACGTTCTTCAGCCGACCATGGGAGTTGCTTTTCATCAAGATCGATCGAAAATGGCAAGTTACGTGGGACAGCGCCACGCGTGTCTTCAAACGCGATTTTTTGCTGGAAGATATTAGCAACCGGCAGTTGCCTGTCGATCATCGCTGCAACACCGCCCGCGAATGGGCCGGCCGCATCAACCAGACTGTCCGCCCGGATAGTTTGTGTTCCGTCCGACGTTTCGAGATCCAACACATAATGCTGCCCATGTTCCAGTCCGCGTAGCTTGGCGACAATTTTGCGGCCGCCCGCGGCACGAATATGCTGCAGCATGTATTGACCCAACTGTTGGCCGCTGATGTCACCCGCGCGACGGATGTGGATGACATTCTCGATGTCCTCGCTGAATGCCGGAAACGTTTTTCGAATCAGGGATTGACTGCAAAGCACGTCGACGCCATCGGGCGCACGCTCCCAGTTTTTCGATTCGGGTAGTTGGTAGGATTCGTTTGACTGGCCGGTTCGAACCCGTATTTGATCATCACCTGTCGATGCATATGCATTGTGGAGTTCTGCAACGAGCTCATCGATATTCCTTCGTCGCGTGGCGAGCGCGTATCCTCCGCGCGTCATGCGAAATACGTTCGCCGACTCCCTTGCGAGTTCCTCCATGAGCTCGATGCTGTGGTTGGTAAAGGCCACCATCGTTGGGTGAGGCCACCAGTTTCGATAGTTGTCGCCGGACTGCGCGCTGGTGAAACTCATGGGCTGCCGGCTATCGACCAGCAGCACGGATTTGGCGCGATGGCGGGTACACAGGTAATACGCGGTCGCGATCCCGGCAATGCCGGCGCCGACTATTGCAATATCGACTCTGGTCTCTGCAGACACGGAGGGTTCGGTCGTCAGCCGGCCTTCTGGTACTGTCCCGGACTCAATCCGGTCCATCGCTTGAAGGCACGAGCAAAATTGCTTTGATCCGAGAATCCGAGCAAAAAGGCAATCTGGGAGTGCGTGTGCTTTTGTTCCTTCAGATAGGCCTCGGCAAGATCGCGCCGCGTTGACCCCAGTATGTCCCGGTAGCTCGTCTTTTCAGCGCTGAGTTGGCGCTGCAAGGTACTGGGGCTGCGAAACAACCTGGCGGCAACGGTTTCCTGATCAGTAGAGCCTGATGGCAACATTTGTACCAGCAGCTCTCGTACCCGATGGGCGACCTTGCTCTCGTCTTGCGAGGCGATGTAACGCTCGGCTATTTTCGTCGTGGCTTCTAAAATGTCCGGAATAGATCCCGGCAACGGTTCCTCAAGTTCCTTTGCAGAAAAGTACAGCGCATTGCGCTCGCGACTCACGATAATCGGCCCGTCAATCAGTCCGTCGTAGATATCGAGTGGGGAATCCTCCGAAACCATCAATTCCAGCTTTTTCGGCAAAATGGGTACGTTCCTGGCTGCCTCGCAAAGCATTATCAGGCTCGCGATTGACTGGTCGATCGACAATTTGCCCGGATAGTCCGCCGGATTCGGATAGGCCTCGCTGATCACATACTGACTGCCGACCTTTTCGAACCCTATCTCGGTTATCCCGCTATCCAGTATCTCTTCATAACGAATCAGTCGTTCGAAGGCCTCGACCAACGTTGAACTTGCGAGCCACGCGTGGCCCAGGACGAAATAGTTGTTCGGCCTTGTGCGCTGGCCGACTTTGATCCCCAACGCTGGGTCGCTACAGGCCTCGAAGGCGCGCTCCCACATCAATTTACGAACTTTGTTGCTAACGCGATCACCGGCCGATTCGGGACCATCGGCATCGATTCCGAGTTCGCGGTAAATCGGCTGCGGGTCGATGCCGTATTCCGCCTGCAGGGTTTCCCCGATCAGGTACACCAAATTCGCCAGCGATGAGGGTTCATTTAACATGTCTTAGGGCGAGTATAGATGAACCGTCCGGATCACACGCTGGCCACGTCGCATCCCGCCGATTGTTGCGAACGACGGGCCGTAGGGCACGAGACCTCGATGATCCATAGTTGCGGTACCGCCGATCGACAATTTTCGCCACTCGCCCTTCGCCAAATCGAATAAAAGCGCGCCGTTCGCCGGTTCAGCTGGCTCACCGTCGTAACCGATGCCGTTGTAATTGTAGGGATTCTCGCTGCCCCCCAAAAAAAGTACGCCGCCCAATGTCGCATCGCCTGCGGCCGCCATACGGTAGCGCGGAGATCCCGGATGCGCGGGCGCCGTTCGCCAGTCGATTCGACGGCTATCTGTCAAATCGATAATCCCCCGATAGCATTCATCGACGGCAACGAAATCCCGGCGCCGGTCGGCATGCGGCTCGATCGCGACACCATCGCAATAGACAATGGTGTTGCCCACAATTCCGCCGGCATGGCCGAACACGCCGGAGCCCGGCGTGGGTGTCGCCTGCGCCCAGCTATCGGATTGGGAGTCATAACGCTGCACGAGATTGACGTTGCCGACATCGTGCCAGCCGCTGATCAGGTAAATGTAGCGATTCCCGAATGCAACCGCGACCGCGTCGTCGACGGGCACGGGCATTGCAGCGCGCTCCTCGAAGTTGCCGGTGACAGGATCAAACGCGTGTACCCATGGCGTGGAAACTTCAGATCCATCATCGGCTACGGAATAGCCGCCGAAAACATAGGC
>CAYLTW010000200.1:0-3450 GCA_964386735.1 uncultured Woeseiaceae bacterium | reverse complement strand
ACGGTGTGGCTGCGCATCGGGTAGACCTTGGAGATCAACGCGATTTTCAGGGAGGAGCCGGCCTCCGCCACCTCGATCGCCGCGCGTAATCCGGCGCCGCCGGCGCCGACGATTACAACGTCTGTCTCAATAGTCTCCATTGAGCCGGCTCAGGTCTGTATTGCTATTCTTTTCGCGTCGCAACAACTTTCTGAAAAAGGCCGCCGAAGTAAGTCTCCTTGCGCCATTCAAAACGGTCGTTGTTGCCGGCGAAACCAGCGATTTCCTCGCGCCACAGCCCTTTTGCAAAGGGCTCCAGCGTATCGAAAACCAGGCTGGTTATGAGTTTGAGCGGATGCGCCCAGTGCGGTTTGTGATAGTCGACGAACACGACCTTGCCGCCCGGTTGAACGCAACTGAGCAACGCGGCCGCCACTCCCCGTCGATAGTCATCCGGCATTTCATGCATCAGAAAATAGCAACACACGACATCGAAAGTCTCATCGCGGAGGCTTATTACGTCCTGATGTCTGACTACGGCATGTTCATACGCGGCCAGCTTGCGGCGGCAATTGCGCACCTGCACCTCGGCAACATCGAATACCTCCAGCTTGCCTTCCGGGCCGATGTGTTCGGCCAACGCGACCGAAAAATCGCCGTAGACACAGGCTGTCTGCAAAACATGCTGCCCCGGCTCGATTTCCGCGGTCGCCGCCCGCGCGAGTCGATGGTGTTGCTGCCAAAGTATCGTTTTGACAACCCACTCGCGATCGAGGAGTTTCACATTACGTGGGTTCAGATAGCACCAGTGGTACGTGTCTCGCAGATAGTCGGGGATAACCGGTGCAGCGTCGAACATCAGCGCCCGCGTCGATTGCACGGGCACCGCACTTATCGCATTTTCTTGCAGGCTTTCGCGGTTGACCCTGACAGATTCCGTGTAACCCATAGCTACTTTCCTTCGGCCTTCCGGCCAGTTTTCAATTACCGACCCTTGACTGTACTTATACATCGGCGTCGCGGGACGCTGAATGCGTAATTGCCGACGTTTCCTGTTACTGGCCGCAAGACGAGAATAATCCTCTTCTACTCAGTATGAAAATACAGATAACGTCGCAGTGACGACGAGTCGTGGCAGTCTGCACACAGAAAATCCCGGGTATTGCCCAGTCGAAGAAATTTTCCGGTCCGGTCTGATGACAGATCCGCCGCACGCTGCCTGTGCGCATTGTGACAGGTCGGGCATCCAATAGATCCATTCACGCTCTGCAACCCGTGGGCATCGAAAACCGGCATGGCAACGCCCGGACTCATCAGGAACGGGTCGCGCAATGCCTGCGACCAGGCAACGACCTCATGCGGGTGTTCGGACGGGTTGACCTCGTTCTCATGGCAGCTTGTGCAAAGCCGATTAACCGGGATGTTGCCTTCGCCAGGTTCCCGCGCCCATAACACCGGGCCTTTCGCCTCATGTGCGACGTGACATCGAATACAGACACCTCGCGCCTCGAAATCGGCGGGTGCTTTGCGCCGCCGACTGGTACTGCGCACATGATCGCTGCCGCCGATCGACCGCTTGTCGTCATGACACGCCTGGCAAAGATTGCCGTCATTCGGATCCACTCTCATAAATGCCGGCGCCTCGTTCGCAGCGTCTTCAATCTGGTGTGCCGAATGGCAGCTGCCGCAATACACCCTGCCGTCATCGTTCAGCGGGAAAACGGCCTCGTCGTTCAGGAGGGGCAAGACGATATCGTCCGACGGCACCATACCAACCCGGTGACCCAGATGGCCTTGTTTCCAAAGAGCCCGGGAGTCCAGCACAAAACCATCGTGACAGGAGAAGCACATGCCAGGCGTGCTGACTTCGAGTTGCCGGCCAGTGGCAATGACCGGCATGGGCTCACGCGGCACCAACGCCACCGCCCTGCGACTTCTATACTCGCGCAAGCGGTCCGTGTGACAAACCGGGCACTTGAAAAGCTCCGCGACCTCGTCTGCTGGCACGTCCTGGAACCAAAACGCCCCCAGACCGACAGCCGTAATGACGAATAGCCAGCACGCACGGAGCTTCACGTTTCAGGCTCCGGCTCAAGGACAAGAACGGTGTGTGGCAGCATTTGCGTGAGCACGAGACGGTCGCCCAGCGTGGCCATCCCGACCGGGTTATCAAAGCGCGTGGGAACGCCGTCTTCGCCGATCGCGTGCAAATATTTGCCGTCGGCAGCGAAAACCTGCACAACACCCAGGTAGCTGTCGCTCACGTAAACGCGGCCGGCCGCGTCGATCGCAACACCCTTTGGCCTGAAAAATGTCCCCGGACCTGCCCCCAGTTTGCCGAATGACTGCACATTGTCGCCGTTCGTATCGAAGGTCTGGATTCGGGCGTTCAGCACATCCACGACATAGAGCACACCCTCCGCCAATGCCAGCGTCGCCGGAAAACGAAACTGGCCGGGTTTGCTGCCCTCTCCGCCCCAGCCCCTGATCTGCTCGCCATTGGTCGAGAAAACCACGATGCGATGACTGTTGTTTGCCGTGACAAAAAGTTCATTGCCATCAGCGGAAACAGCGACGTCGATCGGCACCACGTCCTGCCCGCCTTCCTGCAACGGAATCGAGGCAATGAAAGATCCGTTTGCAGAAAACTGCACAAGCCGCTTATTGCCGCGATCGGCGACATAGATACTGTTGTCGGGTGCGATGCCGATACCGACCGGGTCCTGAAGCTGCCCGTCATCGGAACCCTGCCTGCCGAATTGATTCGTTCGGCGACCGGCGGAGTCGAAAACAACGATCCGGTTATTGCCGCTGTCGACAACATACAACACACCATCGCTGGCTACGGCAACGTCCGTAGGCAAAGAAAGGGGATCTGCAAAATCACGGCCCAGTTCGTGAACGACCCGGACAGGTACGGTTACCAGATCGGCGGCCGTTGCCGGGAATGCCGTCACAGCCACCAGCACGAAAACGGCCGAAATCGGCTTGCGCGATCCAGGTACGCCCGCCTCGTTTCGCCCGGTCCACCGATTACTGGTCATGGCAGGCCTCGCAGATGTCGAGCATGCGCAAACGACTCGCTGTACCGTCCTCGGAGCGCAACGGGTATTCGGGTGAATCCGGATCGTGCACGTTGTGGCAGGTTGTACAGGTGACGGCGCCGTTCCTGGCGTCAAGTGGCAACGTTATGCCGGTCCGGTCCCGGGCAGCTCGCATCCGCTTCGATATTTCCCGCGTCGGTACGACGAGGTGCGTCCACTCGACCGCCCTGGCGACGGGCGCTATTGACACAGGGTGCGGGGCCACCGTGTGGCATCCGGTGCATTGCTGGTCGCGGACCAGTCGATAGCCGGAATCAGTACCTGTTGCCGGATTCGGGTCACTACTGTGGCAGAACAGGCAGCTCTGCCTGTCCCCATCCTGCGCGGGCAGATGCGGGTTGAGTTTGCTGTAGCGTTCAGTCTCATG
>CAYLTW010000199.1:0-3464 GCA_964386735.1 uncultured Woeseiaceae bacterium | reverse complement strand
CCGTATGACGCTTCGTTGTTCACCTGCTGCACGGTCTCCAGCACGAGGGCGCCGAATCGCGCGCCGAGAACAATAGCCAGATCGTCTTCGGCCGCCGCTGTTTCTCGCAACACCGGCGCGTCGTAGCCGGATCGCCAGTCGCGGCGCAGGCCGAACCACAGGTCGATTGCGGGCCTGCTCGCGACCACGAACAGACCGGCCGAGGCGTCCAGCTGTCCGCCCGAGGTCGCCAGAGAACTGGCCCGGACCCAGTAGCCTGTTTGCCACTTGCCGACTACACCAGCGTCGCCTGGGCCACCGAAAGTGCGGTAATGCCCGGCATCGAACCAGGCGGTCGCATCGGTTTTGCTGGTATCCGTGTACGGAAGATTTTCGATTGTGCTACCGACAAGCCGATGAAAGCCATTCTGCATCCGTTGACCGGCAAATTCGCCGCTGCTGCGAATGCCGACACCAGCAACGAATTTGCTGGCCATGTGATCGTTGACGGTATCGATCATCTGATAACCCAGTGAGGCTGAGAGCTGATCAACTCGGCCCGGCGTCGGCGAGTTGCTCAAAGTCAGCATGCTGTGGTCAAGCAGCGCGATCCATTTGTCAGAGATTTCCGCTCGAAGTATGAATTGCTGCGTGCGAAAGTCGTCCACGGATCCGCCGCGACCGAGAAAGTCATTGCTAAACGTGACTTCCAGGGCTCGGTCGAGTTGCGGCGGCAACTGCGGGGGCAATCCGGGAATTTCGCCGGCACCAGCAGGAACGGGCACAAACGCGGCCAGACACATAATGCAGCCCCAGACCCGCGGCACGGGATTACTCTTTTGACAGCGGTTTAAAGCTGAATCTTGCACCCGAATATGAGAATTCAGCCATCAGGCCCAGCCTGGTGACGGTCACCAGGGCGACGCCATCATTGTATGCGGGTGTGCCGGCGGCTCCGACCGTTGCAAATGCCAGTCCGGCCTGCCCGAGGAACTGGAGCTTGCCGGATTTGTAGTAATCCAGCGCTTCCTTGTCCTTGAAAAAGACAATCATGCTGAAGTATTTGGCGCCCGCCTGAAGGCCGGATGTGAACTGAAAGAATTTTGTCGTGCCGATTGCATTGTCGCCTTCGATCACAAATCCCTTGCCATAAGCGCCGCCGAAGCCAAAGCCGACTCGTGTGACAGAAGGCAATATGGCGTAGCCATAAGCCTGTTCGAAATATTCCGCTGTCCGCGGAATTCTTTCGCGAAAATTGGCGATGGCGTTGGCCGCCTTCATTTGTTTCTTGTCGGTGGCGTCCGCTTCCCATGCGGCGCCGGCCGACTGCCCGATCAGCAGCAGGAGGGTTAGCAGTCCGAACGTCCTTAAGCCCTTCATCGCGTGCACTCCAGGTGCGCCGTGATCCAGTCCGCGCCCCCTCCAAGATCACCGAGGATGTCGGATGTGCCAAATATTCCCGAGCGGTGCACGACTGTGAGTCCCGTGTAACAGTTCTGCAGCCATTTCGCCTTCGACACTCGCCACAAGGGGAAATCGACGGTCATCTCGAGGTATTGCAGGAAATGCGACGTATTCTCGCCTTTCGACGCCTGCTTGCGCTGCTCGGCAATCGGCACCTTCTCGGCATAGGACATGCCGAAGCCGAAACTCCAGCGGAACCACTCTTCCTTGCTCCAGGGCGAATAACCCTTGCCGACCGCCGATATGTACGCGGCGTAACTTGAGAAGTTGTCGTTGCCCTCGTCTTTCTCGAAGTGGCGATAAACCGCGAAGCGGCCAACGAAGTCAATTCGCCTGCTATTGGACAGCAACTTGCTCAGCGTAATACCGCCGATGTTTGTATCGGCAAATGTGCTCTTGCTGAAGTCGCCCTGGTCGATTTCGCTGACGATATTACCGTCCGCCTGGTAGCCATAGTTGACGCGCCAGGACCATTCTCCTTGCCGTTCCTCATCCATGATGTAGTCGGGTTTTCTTGCATTGCCGAACAGGTATGTTCCGCCAATGAAGAGAGTGGAGAAACCTGCCTCTTCGACAAGCGGGCTGTCAACGATTTCCGCGCCGGCGCCGCCGAAAGCGACATTGCCGAAGAACAGGATGCGATCCGATATTTGCCACGACGTGTTCAGGCCGACACCGAGCCACTGCGATTCACCGGGCGAATAGGCGGGACGATCCGGTCGCGCTTCGGCCTGGCTGACGCCGAAATAGTAATTGCTCAGGTTTGCGTTCTGCCATGTCCAGCTAACGAACGGCGAAATCGACCACGGACCGGCCTCAAATCGATAGCGGTAGGAAAATCGAACTTCCTGGCCGTTGTGGCGATTGAGCGTGTCGGTAACCCAGTCGAGCTTGAGTTCTCCCCAATTTTGTTTCAGGCCAAGCTCGATGCCGGCATCGAGGGACTGTTTTCGCTCCTCAATTCCCTCATAAAAAACGTTGCTCTCGGGATCGAGTTTCTGAAATCGGTATCGCGTGTACAGGTTGAATTCAAGCGCGTTATTTCGAAACACATGAAAGCCGCCCGACGTGCCACGCGCAAACAGATACTTGCCTTCGTACAGGTACAGTGGAATCAGATCGAGTTGCCGTTGATCCTCATTGTCACTGGCGAAGTAGGGGCTCTGGCCACCTCGCAGTCCACCACCAAGGGCGGCTGAACCCGGTGTCGCGCTGAAGAACGGAATCTCCGCAACCTCCTGCGCCAACGCCGTACATGCGGAAAACAAAACGGATGCGCCGATGAGACACGCAGCGGCTGATCCAGGCGATTGCCTGCTCAAGAATTGCTCTCCGCCAATGTAAATGCTCCTGTTCCACGACCGGGTCCAAAAGCGGACATGGCTCGCTGCGCGACAGAATAACTGAAACGCGGGAGCGGAGAAACATCATCACCGGGTATAACTACTCTCCGTGGGAATTCCCCGAGAGTCTGTTGTCCTCATCGGCTTCTGCCTGCCTGCCAATCGAGGCTACCCGGTCCTCATAGCTGCCGCTGCGTTTCGCGAGTTCCGTCACCATGATCAGGAGGTCGCGGTTGGCTTGCTCGTCGAGGATCAGAGGCAGATTGCAGCGACGCCGAACAAGCTCTTCGTGGAAAGAGTACTGCAAAGCTCGCACGGCGTTGCTCATATCGCGTGCGCTGCCGTTGTTATCGAGGAGATAGTCCATGATGATCTCGGAAACACCCGCGTCAACATGGGCGCGATCATGGTTCGCATGAATCGTTACCCAGACCAGGTCGAGATCGTCGGTGGAGTGTGCCGTCTCGTCGGCGAACACGACTGGTGCAATGGCGCTGACATGGCTGTGCATGTCTCCCGATATACCGGGTTCGTCCATCAGTCTGCGCAAATGCCGTTGTGTCGAATCCGACCGTACGAGGTAGATGCCGGTCTCTGCTTCGGTATCGATTTCACGAATCAAGTCCCTGTAGCAGGCCTCGGCCGGGTCGTCCGAATCGAGCACCAGCGACAGTTTCG
>CAYLTW010000198.1:0-3475 GCA_964386735.1 uncultured Woeseiaceae bacterium | reverse complement strand
CTCCACTAAACTCTAGCGAAAACCGATGCTCACCAACAACCTGCACTGGCCCGCCCGTTGGCGTCCCATGACTGCTGTGTAGGCTCATATCCCGGCCGTCCGGGTAACTGCCAAGCGGCCACCAGCCTACGAGCCCATCGGCCTCCCAGACGTTGGTATTGATCTCGAATTGTCGCCCAGGCTGGACTGTCTGCCTGGACGGAATCACGATTGACGACAACTCAAACCTCCCATGCCCGTGATCGAATTACCTCATCGTCCAGTGCCGCAGAATGCCACGTGATCGACCCGACCAAGCGAAGATTTGACGCTGCAGAATCATACCCGCTCGCATCTGTTTGCAGCTCTCCCGCCGCATCACCTTCCGCAAGCCACAACCCAAACGTGCCGTCAGCCAACGAGCCTTCATCGTGCGTGATCTCAATTTGCACTTGAGAGCCGATATAGAGATTCGATGTGTTATCAATCTCGACATCCCCAACGATTTCAGCGCCGTCAGCAAGTGACGATCCTGCGATAAATCCAAGATCATCATCGGCCAATTGCGCGTAAGAAATCAGCCCTGTCGCCGGCGTGATGAACCAAGCCGTTTCCTTGATGTTGATCCGGCCGCCGGCGTTGTATGTGAGCAGCTGGCCTGAGTCGTTGACGAGAACCCATTTTCTGAATTGTGCGAGCATTAGCGGTACCCTCCTCGAGAGAGCGTATCGACAAGTCCATTGACGACAAACTGCACATCGATATCGGTTGCGAGATTTCCAGACGATGCCACTGCCGCATTGTCCAGCACTTGGGACATGGCCCTATGTGCTTCAGTCACAGCACGGCCTGGGGCCTGCCGGAGCCATCGTGCCCACGCTAAGCGGGATTTGTGATGGACCGCTGTTTTCGATTCGTTTTTCACATCGCGAGCAGCAGAAAGAATCGCGACCGCGACCTTTTTATGCAGGTCGTTCGCCTCGTCAAACAGAAGTGAGTAGTTGTCTACATACGCCATTTCATTTTCCTTATCCGTCAGAACCATCCATGCTCGCTATCGCTTCTCTGCATTGCGTGCAGCGATCGATAGTACGTTCCAGTTTGTGAACGCGGCTGAACAGCTCATCGTGCACGACCGTCGAATCCATCTTTTTCGTGACCACGTCACGAGTTAGGCCAGTCAGTGACGTCTCGATTTTTGTCAGCCGCGACACTACGGTAAACGCAAACGGAACGCCGGAACCGGCAACCAGTCCGATCACTAGGTTGATCACGATTAGTACCGCCGTTCCGGTGTCAATTGCCATCGAGTGACTCAACCTAAAAATGTGCACGGGCCGCTGCTGTGAAAACGGCCCGTGCACGGGGAGTACGAGCACACGCTCATACCTTTTCGTAAATGTCGCAATCACCGGCTGGATCCGCAGGCGGATCAACTTGCGGATCGGTCGGAGCATCAGGATCTGTGAAGCTCTGCTCGTTCAGCACGGCCATGACAAGCAGACCATCGCGCATCCCGATTATGCCATCATCATTCACGTCGATTTTTGCACCAGGAACGGTGTCTGTGTCAACCGCTTCCTGGATCGTACGCCCACCGTGCAGGTACTGATCATTGACGACCAGCAGCATATCCAGCGGGGTGACGATTTCGTCTTCATTCACATCAGACGGCAGACCCTCGTTGTGCATGTCTGGCAACGTAAATGCTGGCGTGATTGTGCCAGTCCAGAACGAGTTGCCGTCGTCGCCGCGGGCCATTACAGCCTCGACTGGTTCATCAATTCCAAGGACCAGCGACTGGTAATAGTCGTCTACGTTATCGGCTTCGATTGAGACGCCGGTGAACGGGAACTCGGTATCCTTCACGAGCAACTCGACCGATGCGAGTTGCACCCAATCGCCGCCGCTGGTGAACACCTGGTCGACGGTCAGGCCGGACGCGACAACGCCGAGATCGTCGATCATCGACGTCCCGATGTCGTCGACAGGCACCCCGATTTGCATGATGCCGTTGTCAAACGCGGTCCCAAAGTGAACGCCTGGAACAACGCCAAGGACGTCCAGCGTCTGGTCGTTGTATAGCAGATCCACGCCGCCGGAGAACACGCCACCGACTTTGCCAAACGGCAATTCTCCCTCTTCGTAGACTGCCTTGCCGAGGACATTGATCGTCAGCGTTTCACCGACGTCCACTGTACGGCCGTCGGGGACATCGAGCTGCACCCCGTCCTCGCCGAACACGTCGATCGCGTACACCAGCGATGCCGCTAACTGCCGGGGGTCCAGTTTTTCAACACCGTTTCCTACTCGTGTTCTTCGCATCGTTCGTACTCCCAAAAAAAAGTAAAAGCCTTTCGGCTGTAAAACGCTATTTCACCTGCACTATTTCGTCGAACAGTTCGCCCTATTCGCCGGCCCGGACAAAGCATGAACAATTGAACGGAATATGAAATCTTTGCTTTGCTGCTCAACTGGAAGGTCCCCAAACGGAACAATGCATGGATGTGTTTTCTTGTCCGGATCTTTCACCTCTCCGTACACCCAACCATCCGCAATCTTCTCGGCCATCCAATTGTCGTGACTGGCCTTCGGTCCGGCATCCGGATTGCCGATATGCAACCGGACTCCGTTGACTGCGCTATCACGTTGCCACTGCGAGGATTTTTCCCACGTCACCTGACTGTGATCACCGATGCTGGCACAAAACCCGCGGTTTACTTCGTTCCTCTCACTCATTCAGGCTGATTGACAGCCGGATGTAAGCGCACCATCTTGATTCCGAACACTGATGGATCGACTAGTATTCCATCACGACCAATATCCGCTAGAGCAATCGTGACAGCCCGAACAATCATTTCCGATGACATGGGCCCCATGATAATCGCCAAAGCGTCAGCCTGTCCAAGAACGCTTCCCTCTCGCATTGTTCGTGCTCCCCAAAAAACCCTTCTACCGTAAAGCACTATTTCACCTGCACCATTTCGTCGAACAGTTCGCCCGCTTCGCCTGCGAACCAATCCGGCTTGTAGGAGTCCGACGGTTTCGATTCCGGCAACAGATCCAGGCGACGGCAGAACTCAGCAACCAACTCCGAGCAGAATAGGCTGCACAAGTCATTGTCGTCGTCTTGCAGCCACCTGTATTGCGCCGCCGCAAAGTCAGTGATGTGCCGCTCGTAGGGCTTGTCGGACATCTCGCGGACGAATGCTGGCATGGACCTGCAGACGTTGTACTGTACATTAAAGTCGGCCGCTGTATCAAGCGTTAATTTGCGTACCCACACTTCTCCGTCGTACTCCCTGACTTTGCGACTGAGTTGGATAAGTCCGACCCCTGACTTGACAGCCTCAAAAAGAAACACCGTGTCCCAAACAATGGAGTAAACCACGAGTCCGACGTGCGACCACTTGCTTTTGGTCGCGACTTGGACGACTCGCGACATCAGTGATGTCCCGGAGAACAGAACGATATCTCCTGTTTGCAGGTCGTATCG
>CAYLTW010000197.1:0-3496 GCA_964386735.1 uncultured Woeseiaceae bacterium | reverse complement strand
CGGTGGGCCCGCAGTGGCAGGCCGCCGCGCTCCGAGCGGTAGAACTGGATCCGAACCTTGCCGAAGCGCAGCGTACTCTTGCCAACGTGCTGTCCTGGTACGAATGGGATTGGCGCGCGGCTGAGGCGGCGTTCAAGCGGTCGATCGAACTCAACCCCAGCTATGCTGCCACACGTGTGACTTATTCACATTTCTTAACTGCTATGGGACGAAACGACGAGGCGGCCGTACAAATTGAGCGAGCCTTGGAACTCGACCCCCTCAATTCTTTCCACCAGGCCATGTACGGCGCACAACTAATGATGGCGGGACGGACTGACGACGCTATCGAGCATTTTCGCAATTTATTCGAGCGCGATCCGGGGCTAGGCTTCGGACACGTACCATATCAGGCGGCGCTCTACAAGAAGGGCCTGTATGCAGAAGCGTTTGCGGAAACGAAAATTAAATTTAATGCCGTTGGCGACCATGAATCCGTCGACGCGTTGGAAAGTGGTTATGCTGAAGGAGGTATTACGGTGGCAATGGGAAACGTCGCGAAAATATGGGAAATGCGATCTCGCAACCAGTTCGTTTCACCTATTGATCTCGCGTATATGTATGACGTTGCCGGTGACCTTGAGAATGCGTTTGCATGGCTCGATAAGGCATATGAGGGGCGCAACCCCAACATGGTCTATCTTGCTGTATTGCCGTTTTCCGAACGCGTACGCAGCGATCCTCGGTTTGAAGAGTTCCTGCGGCGAATGAAGCTTCCGCATTGAGCGTCCGCCTCGCGGAAAGCAGCCAATCTGGGTATTGGGGTGGTCGAGTACGCCCATCTGAGTTATTTCAAGCGAACGCGTGTAGGTACCGTAGGAACAATACACTCCGAGGCAGGCGTAGCCGGCCGACATAACTGAGCCCCGGGGGGGCGAGGGCAATCACGCCCCCGCTACCAAAAAAATGCGCCGGTCCCCTTTAGGGGGCCGGTGTTTTTTTGTATGGGCAGAATTCAAGCTGCGAGGAAGCAGGTTCACCCGCAGCCGCAGCGATGCGGGAGCATCGCGAATAGCGGCAAGAGCAACCGGAGCGCGAAGCGCGGAGGGCGAAATCCTGCCCCGCTACCAGGAAAACTGAAAACCCGGCACGAGGCCGGGTTTTTTGTGCCCGCCACGTTCTTTTTCGATGTCCGCTTCACAGGACCAACCCCTGAACCATTCAGGAAGTGCAATCTTTCGGCAGGTCGTACTCGACACGAAGCTCGCCGAGTTGCAGCAGCGCGTTGCCCGTACGCGATTCGGCGTCGCCGACTGTCTTGATTCGCTTGTCGCTGGAGACAAGTTCCGGAAACAGCTCGCTGGCGGCATCCGGATTCTTCCGGTCCGCCTCGGTCAGGATCTCGATCCAGAGCCCGGCGAGTGCGTGATCGCGATTGCGCGACTTCCTGGCCTCACGCGCATTGGCGATAGCGATTTCGTGCTTGCACTCCGCCAGAGCAACAAAGCCGTTAAACGCGTCGGCGCCGATTTCGTCGCGAAACTCCGCGATTTTCTTGTCGCGTTCGGCTTGTTCTTGCGCGGCAACCTGCTTGTCGACACTCGCACCGGACATGCCGCCAACGACCGCGCCGCTGGCGCCGCCGTAAACCGCTCCGCGGGCAGCTGCTTCGCCGACATCGCCGCCGAAAATCAGCGCCGTAGCCATGCTACCGACAGCACCAGCCAGCGCACCGGTGGTCGCGCCTCTTCCGGCACCTTTCGCGGCATAGCTGTCAGTCGCGCAGCCGGAAATCTGCATGGCAAAGCCCAACAAGATCAGTAGTGACAAATGGGTTACCGGGCGCGTTGTGAAATGTGACATATCAGAACTCTCGACTTATTGGTCATGTTCATAATCTGACCGCTGCGCCAGAATTGTTGTGCGCATTATCGCATTGATGCTATGTTTCCGCTACGCACCCGATCGCAGACAGTAACCGCGGCTGATTTGAACCTGCGAAGAAGCAGGTTCACTCGCAGCCGCAGCGACGCACGCGTCGCGATCAGCGGCAAGAGCAACCGGAGCGCGAAGCGCGGAGGACGAAATCCTGCCCCCGCTACCACCGTTAGCAACATTGCCGCTAATCAGCGCCAATGCTTGGTTTTGCAGCTCAACGTGGGCCACCAAATGGTCCCCGTTGGGCTGCAACCAAATTTCCCCGAAAAGCGTCCTTAGCGCAGCGCGAGCCCTGACTACGTGCTCCGGTTTCGGGTTGTCTCCAAGCTGCTCTAGGCGTCCGACCTCAGCGCGGTATCGCTCAATTGCGAGCGCGTCGCTCTTACCCAGCCCACCGTCCAATATTGCTGCCGTTGCATTGCCAATTTTCTGCTCGACTCGTATCCATTCCGACTTCGGCCTTATCCGCCTTGCCCGCACACTGCTTCCGGGTTTCTTCCGCCATCGATACCTATTCCAAACCAGCGAACCGACATAGGTCTCGTTTCGCAAGATGGCTCGTATCGTTGTGTGCATCCACTTCCCGTCGGTACGAGCTCCTTTGGCGTTTCTATTGCGGCTCTTGCCAGGAGAGGGGATGCCGTCTTCGTTGAGCATGCCTGCGATTTTTCTATCGCTCATGCCGGCCGCGCTCCCTTCGAAAACACGCGTGACTGTCGGCGCAGTAGCCGGGTCTACGACAAGCTGCTTATAATCGCCAACTGCAACCAACTTGTACCCGTATGGCCGGCCACCAGCGCTATATCCTTTCGCGAACCTCTCACGCAGGCTACCGTACGTTCTACTGCCAATCTTTCGGCTCTCTAACTTGTCGATCGTAAATAATCATGTCGACATTGTCCGCCACACCATGAATGGAAAGCACGTCCTCCTTGCCCATCAGGAAGTCCATGACCTTGTCCCGTGCACCATCAATTTGACTGGTCACCGCGATCAGCACGTAAGCCCGCACCAAGTACCCCATCTTGCGTTGATCAATGACCGCCGTATAGCCGCGGATAACACCCTTTTCCTCGAGACGGCGTGTGCGCCGCAGACATTGTGACGGCGACAGGTGAACCCGGCTTGCCAACTCTACATTGGTGGACCGGCCATCCGATCGTAACTCGCGGACGATTTTTCGATCGATTCGGTCAAGATCAATAGATGCCATTAATTAGCCGTATAGTGCAATTTAATTGCATATTTTGTCTATCTATTAGCATCATTGCAAAATAATACCCCCAATATCACGCTAAAATATTCCCCAATTTTATCCAGATTGGCGTGATTTTTGAGGTTTGACCATGATCGAAGTTTACGACCCGGGCAACAATGAATTGATCGGAACTGTCCCTAGCTTCACTCCCGAAGCTGTGGAGGACGTATTGGCCACTGCCAGCAAAGCAAGCGAGACCGCTCGAAACATGCCGGCGCATCTACGCATCAGCGTGTTACGTCAGGTAGCGGAGCAACTGCTGCAGCGTCACGAGGAATTTGCCGAGATCATCGCCAAAGAGGGCATCAAAACCATTCGTGA
>CAYLTW010000196.1:0-3567 GCA_964386735.1 uncultured Woeseiaceae bacterium | reverse complement strand
GTCTGGGTTACGCCCAGGCGCAAGCCCACGCCCGCGCCGCGCGCGTCGAGGTAGGTCCGAACCCGGCTGGCCGCCGAATCTGTCAGTGAAATTGCCATAGGTTCCTGGATCAGTGCGTCCTGCGTCAGTCTGGTGATTTTGAAGCGTCGCGAACGGCAGCCCCAAGCGACCGTACCGCGTCTTCAAGCACTAGTATACGGCCTGTTTTCTCCACAGGTACAGCCAGAGTTTGCATAAGTTCGGCCGCTGAAAACTGCTGCAGTTGCGCCACCTCCTGCTTTTCGTGGCCGGCGCAAAATGCCTCGGCGGCCGCTATCAGGTGGGGGCAACCCCAGGCCCGGAATCCAAGTTTGCTGAGCCGATCGCCAATAGCCAGCGCCGATAGTTCGAGGCGCACGCCCTGATCTTCGGCGCGCACGCTGACGCCGCCGTCGATAACACCGGCATGCGGCGTCGTTGCGAACAACTCCCGCACGTTCTTCGAATAGGGGTCGGCGCTCATAGAACCCTCTCCGGGGCGATACTGCGAAGTCTGCCGACGGCGTCCCGGTAGCGCTGAATGGCGACATCGACATCCGCCGATGTCGTCGTGCGGCCGCAACTGAAGCGAATGGCGCTTTGCGCGAGCGCATCGCTGCGCCCAAGCGCCCGCAAGACATAAGAGGGTTCCTTGTGCAGCGAATTGCAGGCGGAGCCGGTCGCGACACACAGCGGTTCAAGTGCGAGCAACAGGCTCTCGCCCTCGATGTCCTCGACACTGACGTTCAGAATTCCCGGGAAGCCGTGATCCGCCGAGCCATTGCGCACGACACCGGACACCGCGGACAAGCCTGCCCACAGTCGTTCGTGCAGAGCCTGCAAATGCGTGAGGTCGTCGTGCAGACGCCCGGCGGCGATCTCGGCAGCCAGCCCGAACGCCGCAATCAGATGGACGGGCAACGTTCCCGGCCTCAAGCGCCGCTGCTGCCCGCCGCCATAAAACAGGGGCTCAACGTGACAACCGGGGCGATTGGCGACGTACAGTGCGCCGATTCCTTTAGGCCCATACACCTTGTGCGCCGTCATCGACGCGAGGTCGACGGGCAGTGACGCCAGGTCGAACGGCAGCTTGCCTACGGCCTGGGCTGCATCCACGTGAAACAACACATCACTCTCGCGGCACAGCGTGCCGATGGCCCTGACGTCCTGTATTACGCCAGTTTCGTTGTTGACGTACATGATCGATACGAGTTGGGTGTCATGGCGCAGCGCGGCTGCGAGGTCACCGATGTCGAGGCGCCCGTTGTCATCCGGCTGCAGCCACGTGACATCGAAGCCCTGCTTCTCCAACGCGCGAAAAACATCGGTGACCGCATTGTGTTCGGTCGGCATCGTAATCAGGTGCTTGCCGCGATGCTCGCGGTGGCGTGCCGCCCCGGCAATCGCCAGGTTGTCAGACTCAGTGGCGCCGGATGTCCATGTGAGTTCGCCGGGATCGCAATTGAGTAGTCCGGACAGTTGCCGCGTCGCCCGATCAACGGCGTCGCGCGCGCGCCGCCCCGCAACATGCGCTGACGACGGATTGCCAAAATCGCCATCTGCCGGCAGCAGCGTCAGCATAATCTCGACGACGCGATGATCGACCGGCGTCGTAGCAGCGTAGTCGAGGTAGATGAAATCATCCGTCATGATGAGTCTGCCGGCTGTGGTCCACGGAGGTGAGAATACCGCGCAGGATATTGAGCTCATTCTGGTCGGGCCGCGCACGAATAAACAGGCGGCGAAGGCGGCGCATCAGGTAGCGCGGGTTATCCGGGTCGAGAAACTGCAGGTCGGTCAGTACTCGCTCAAGGTGACCGTAAAAACGCTCCAGTTCCTCGCTCGTCGCCAACGGCGCATCCGCCTCGTACGCGGGACGTTTTTCGGCCTGTGCGGCCCGGATCTCGTAGGTCAGCACCTGCACGGCCATCGCGAGATTCAGGGAAGTGAAATCCGGGTGGGTCGGAATCGTCAACAAAGTATCGCAATGGTCCAGATCCGAATTGCTCAAGCCGGTCTTTTCGGGACCGAATACCGCGGCGACAGTGCCATGCGCGCTTTCTTCGATCAATCGGACAGCGGCATCCTTGCAGTCCAGGCACGGCCAGTTGATTGACCGTGGCCGGGCGCTGGCGCCGGCCACATAGACGCAATCGGCAATGGCTTCTTCCAGCGTCTCGACACGCGTCGCGTTTTCGAGCAGGTCGTGGGCGCCCGAGGCACGCGCCGTCGCCTCCTCGTGCGGGAAATAGCGGGGATCAACCAGCGCGAGGTCCCTTACGCCCATGTTCTTCATGGCACGGGCAGCCGCCCCGATGTTGCCAGGGTGGGAAGTTCCAACGAGCACGATTCGAATCGACATATCTGGCCTGGTGGACCCAAAGTCCGTTATTCTACCGCCCCGGCCGGGTTCGGCCGAGTTCTTTGAACACGTTCTTTACAAAGATGGAATCGCTTTATGCACGCATTACTCAATGTGGCCGTGATGGCAGCGCGACGCGCCGGCGCGGTACTCATTCGAAAAATGAGAAATCTCGAAAAGCTGAAAGTCGAGGAGAAGGGGCATAACGATTTCGTCAGCGACGCCGATCGGGCCGCCGAAAAGGCCGTCATCGACTGCATATTCAAGCACTATCCCGATCATGCCATCCTCGCCGAGGAATCCGGTAAACAGGGTGAATCCGATCATGTCTGGATCATCGATCCGCTCGACGGCACCACGAATTACCTGCACGGCTTCCCGGTATTCGCCGTGTCAATCGGCGTACAGATTAATGGCCGAATGGAACACGGCGTTGTATATGATCCAATTCGACAGGAACTGTTTACGGCCTCCCGAGGTGACGGCGCACAACTCGATGGCAGGCGCATTCGAACCAGTGGCCAGATTCAATTCGAACGAGCGCTGATCGGAACAGGCTTTCCGTTTCGCCAGGCCAATACGGATTTGCAGCCATACCTGAATATGCTCGCGAAAGTTATCCAGAATACGGCCGGCATCCGACGGCCTGGTGCCGCGGCACTTGATCTTGCCTACGTCGCGGCAGGACGCCTGGATGCGTTCTGGGAAACCGGCCTCGCGGCATGGGACCTCGCCGCCGGCAGCCTGCTCATCCGGGAGGCCGGCGGTATCATCTCGGGCCTGAATGGCTCGGAAAACTTCCTCGAGACGGGCCATGTCCTGTGCGGTACGCCGAAAGTTTACAAGGACCTCGCCAAACTCTGCTCGCGCGAAATCAAGGCGCTGCTAGCCTGACCGACAGGCGCCCGCCGCACGAACCGACCGTAGGAGCCCGCCACGCGGGCGATCCCCAACGCCAATTCAACAGGCCGAGACGGCGATGCTCCTCATCGAAATGGCTCGCTGCGCTGCGCTTTATTTCCGATGAAGAACATCACCGTCTCGGCCTATCCGGACAACGCGGCTCTCGTACGGCGTCGGCCAATTTCGGTCGACTCCTGTGTAGCTAGCCTCGATCCAGGAAGGGCTGCGGATGGGGGGACTCTTCATCGAAAATACACCGAGGCCGGCGAAGCCGGTCGACAGGC
>CAYLTW010000195.1:0-3587 GCA_964386735.1 uncultured Woeseiaceae bacterium | reverse complement strand
CGAGAGTAACGATATCCCGATCGAGTTCGTCGATGGACAGCAGACGGTCTTCGGGCGGTTTTTTTGGTGTTATTACAGGCTTCATGACCCATCCCTGTGGTCGGAAATGATGGCTGTAATTATACCCAGTAGTAGCAGGTATAATTACTTCAAATCAATGGTTTAACACCACTTTTGAGGCTTGCAATGAGCGTCAGCTTTCGTTCGGAGTCGATCCGTCGATGTATGACTTGGCCTCGATTTGATCTGACCTTGTCGGTGTGATCATGTACCGACGATGGCAATTACTGCCAGATCGACGGGATATCGGCAAGACCTTCGACAACCCAGTCCGCACCGAGGTTAGTTGCAGGCACGTCCGTGTAGCCACCGTCGACCAGCACGACCGGCGCGCCTGCCCGCCGGGCTGTCTCAACGTCAGTCATGCTATCCCCCACATACAAGGCCCGAGCGGGTGCGGCTCCGAGGCGACGCAGCAGGGCGAGCAATGCGTCAGGCTCTGGTTTGATCGGCAGGCCGGTACCCGATCCCTGAACATCGCTAAAAAAACCCTGGATTTCAAGATCCGCAAGCAGCTGATGGCAAATCCGCTCAGGCTTGTTGCTGCAAAGGCCGATTGGGATACCGTGTTTTTTCAGATACTCGAGGCATTCCAGCGCGCCACGAAACATCGTAGTCAGCACGTTTCCCTGTTCATGATATGCGACCTGGAAATTTCTACTCAATTTCTTGATTTCGTCAGACTCCGCGACCACGCCAAGCTCCTCCAGCGCTTTTCTGAGAAGGACCTCAGGACCTCCACCGATCATCAACGTCACGGCATCGAGTTCGAGAGAGGGCAGTCCGTTGCTGTTCAACACCGAATTCAAAGAGCAGTGAATGTCCGGTGCCGAGTCGGCCAGCGTGCCGTCCAGATCGAACACCACCACCTCGGGCGTTTGACCGCCGAAGCTGCGAGTACTCAACCCTGAGAACCGACGCTGGCGGCTGCAAACATTTCTGTGAGAATCGGCATTAAAATCAATTCCAGCGACAGGAGCATCTTGCCGCCAGGTACCACGATCGTATTGCGTCTTGAAATAAAAGAGTCCCTGATCATCGCCAGCAAGTACGGAAAATCAATTCTGAACTTGGCCGGATCACGAAAACGTATGACAACAAAACTTTCGTCCGGCGTCGGTATGTCACGCGCGATAAAAGGATTCGAGGTATCGACTGTAGGTACTCGTTGAAAATTTATGTCGGTGCGGGAAAACTGCGGTGTGATGTGATTTACGTAGTCTTCCATGCGACGCAAGATCGTTGAGGTTACGTCGCGCTGTGCGTAACCGCGCTGCTGCGTATCGCGATGAAGTTTTTGAATCCACTCCAGATTGACTATGGGCACAACGCCAATCAGCAAATCCGTGTGTTGGGTGACATCGCATTTCTCGGTAACCATTGCACCGTGCAGTCCTTCATACAACAGCAAGTCCGTGCCGCCCTCGAGTTCCTGCCATGGCGTAAAAGTTCCGGCCGGACATTTATGCAATACAGCTTCTTCTTCGTTGTGCACGTAGTAACGTCTTTGGCCGGTACCTGTTAGCCCGTATTGCTCGAAAAGACCAGCGAGTTCGTCAATGAGGTTGGCTTCCGGACCGAAATGGCTGACATTCGCGTTGTCGTTGCGTGCCTTCTCGATGACCTCCCGCATGGCCGCGCGGTCATAACGGTGAAAGCTGTCTCCTTCAACGATGCTTGGTACGACATTCAATCGACGGCAGATGTGCTCGAATGCCGTTTTGACGGTAGTCGTGCCTGCACCGGATGATCCGGTTACTGCAACGATCGGGTGTTGCCTGGACATGATGCGTATATTCTCCGCGCGGCTAGGTTACGAAGGTCGGCGAAATGCTCGTGTTTTCAGACGGCGAAAATAGCACTTGCAGCGATAAATAAAATTAAATCATATTTATCGTAATCATAAGGTATCCCTTATAGTGAAATACTTCGGATACTTAAAGCGCCAGGAATGGCCCTGGAATATTCCGCGCCGCGGGAAAATGGGCGGCAGTGTTGCGCTGCCGCCCGGTCCTGGGCTGGCAAATCACCCCTAGGTTGCGTAAATGTCGTACCAGGTCGAGTTTGCGATCTCGAATGAGCGTATCTGTGGTGTGTCCTCGAGCGTTTCTTCCATCTTCTTGTGGACTGTTGGATAGACTTCGCGTGCGTACCTGTCAGCATCCTGCTTTGTATCCCAGAAACTCATCGCGATAGCTTCGTCTTTTCCTTTGTCGAAGAACGAAAGTTCGTCACGGAATCCCGACTGTTTTTTCAGCATTGGGAGGACGTCCTGTTCGAACCGTTGGTTGAGCAGGTCAAATTTTCCAGGTTTGTAATGGGCCTGTACCTGTCTTACATACATGATCGTCTCCTTTATCGTGTCACTGCAACGCATCTGTGTTGCCGGGCAACGAGCCAACGCGCATAGCTCGCCACATCGAGTATCTGATCCCTCGCAAACGGCCATTGCATTGACAAATGTCGTGTAAACCTAAGTAACTTCCACGATTTTCAGAAACCCGGCCTGTCCCTAAAATGGCGCCTTACTTCGGAGGACTCAAGCTTGGATGCCCACGCTGAAGCGCGGACGGCGGGTGTTCCTGTGTTTCGCCATGCCTGCGGGCTCTGCGCGATGCAAAAATGGTGCTGGTCGCCGGGACTGGAAGAGAGAGACCTCAACCGCCTGCATGCTATCGTCCGGCACACCGGGCCCCTGCCGGCGGGAGAGCACCTGTTCCGTGTTGACGATCCATTCACGGCGATCTACGCCGTTCGAAGCGGCTGTATCAAGTCCTATACCACGGATATGCAAGGGCACGAGCATGTGCGTGATTTTCACCTGCCCGGTGAACTCCTGGGATTCGATGCCGTGTACCCCGAGCGCCATCACTTTAATGCTTTGATACTTGAAACTGCCGCCGTGTGCATCATCCCGTATCGTGACATCGCGGAACTGTCGCGGCAGGTTCCTGGCCTGCAGACCTGGATTCTGGCCCTGATGAGCCGGGATTTCGCCCGCCAGCAGGTGTGCGCCGACGGTTCCGACGCGACACAGCAGGTCGCTATTTTCCTGTTCGACCTGGACTCCCGCCTGGGGCGGGGATGCTATTCCGACTATGAGTTTGACCTGCCGATGTCCCACGAGAACATTGCAAATTACCTGCGGTTCTCACCCGAGACCGTCAGTCGCGTGATCTCGAAACTACAGCAAGCGGGCATTATCCACGCCGATCGGAAGCATATCCGATTGCTGGATATCGCTCGCCTTGGCCTGATCGCGCAGGGCGTCCACCTGTAGCAGAAATCAAACCTCGATTGACGGATATCATGGACAAACTGATTTCAGGGTGCATCCGTCGATTCGGGCGCGAATTCGATCCGCTACGCGATTCACGGCAATTTGTCAGCCTGATTGAGCGGATGGGCTTGATTTGAAAATCGCTTTGTGATTAACTTCATATCTTCTAAGTTGTGCAGATATGAATATTTGTGGCAAACTTGACCATTACGGCTTTGTGACCGGAGTTCTTGGATGCCAGACCGTC
>CAYLTW010000194.1:0-3689 GCA_964386735.1 uncultured Woeseiaceae bacterium | reverse complement strand
GACGCCGGCCCCAGTCTTCGGTGCGATGAACGGTACCGCCTGATGCGGTGACCATACCCTGGTAGCGTTCTACCATCGCAGGCACTTGTTCGCTCTGGTCCGGATGGACCAGAAACACTATTTCGTAATGTCTCATTGTATCCCCTTTCGGATTACAGCTACCCGGCATTCCGGTGTAGCAAGAGGCTAAGGGTCGATTCCTCGGACCCTCCCCGCGCAACAGCACAGGGACGCGCATCCTACCCACTGACGGGACCATACGCAAGCCAAAAGCCCTTAAAACAACGGGATATCAGGCGGCCCGATCAGCCCCGCTGGCGGAGTGCCTCATACAGACAAATGCCGGTTGCCACAGACACATTCAGACTCGATACCTCACCCAGCATCGGCAGACTCACCAGTGTATCGCAGCGGCGCGCGAGGCCCCCTGATACACCCGTTTGCTCCCGGCCCATCACAAACACCACCGGGCCCTTCAAGTCAGCCTCATAGAGACTATTGTCGGCCTGGTCGCTGGTTGCGATCCGGCCTACCCCATAGTCCCCCAACCAATCCAGCACCCTGCCCAGGTTGGCAACCGGAGCGAATGGCAGGTGCTCGGCGGCACCGGCGGCTACTTTGCTGACTGTCGAACCCAGCCCGGCGGCGCCATGTCGCGGCACGATGATCGCATCGACACCGGCGGCATCCGCCGTTCGCATGCAGGCGCCGAGGTTATGCGGATCCTGGACTCCGTCGAGCATTAGCAAAAACGGATGCTCCCCGGCCGAGAGCTTTTCCTCGATCATGGAGCGCAGACCAGCCTCATCAAGTACAGTGGAACGACGTATTTCGGCCACAATTCCCTGGTGACGCGCCTCACCGCCGATTTGCTGCAGCCGGGCGCGATTCGCCGACTGGATATCGATGCCCGCTTCCCTGGCTCGGGCGAGCACGGTTTCCACGCGCGGATTCGCAGTGCGGTACTCGGCGAAAATGCGGCGGATTTCGGTCTTATCGCCGGCCAGCAATTGCTCGACGGCGCGTAGTCCCGTGACATAGCGCGATTTGCTCATTGCCCACTTGCCCTTGGTCGACTCGCTTTGGGTCGCCTGCTGTTGCGACCTCGTTTGGGTGCTTCATGCGGCAATTCAGCCGGTCGAAAATCAATACGTCGGGTTTCCATATCAACGCGATGAACAAGGACACGCATCGCCTCGCCCAGCCCGAACGTCCTGCCCGTTCGCTCACCGGCCATTTGTTGCCTTCCGGCGTCGTAATGGTAGTAGTCATTCGGCAGGCTCGTGACATGTACAAGGCCGTCGATCATTAGCTCGTTCAATTGCACGAAGAGGCCGAAATTAGTCACGCCTGTGACAACGCCATCATACGTCTCGCCTTGGCGATCGACCATGTACTGGCACTTGAGCCAGGCTTCGACATCCCGGGTTGCCTCTTCGGCGCGACGTTCATGCGCCGACGTAATAGCCCCCAATCGAACCATTGCCTGGCGGTCGTAATCGTAGCGACCCGGCTTACCACCGCGGATGATGTGGCGTATGGCACGATGCACGAGCAGATCGGGATAACGACGAATCGGCGATGTAAAATGGGCGTAGGAATCGAGCGCGAGCCCGAAATGGCCGATATTGTCCGGCGTATATTCGGCGTGCGTCAGGCTTCTGAGCATCTGCATTGAGATCGCCGCACTATCAGGACGATCCTTTACTTTTTTGAGCAGATTGTTGAACTGGCGTGGCTCGATGTGGTCCGGGTGCGGGACTTTGAGATCGAGTGACACGAGGTAGCGCCGCAACTCGTCGAAACGATCCGGATCGGGCTTGGCGTGCACGCGGTACAGGCCTTGAATCCGGTTCTTTTTGAGAAATTTCGCAGCCTGAACGTTGGCCGCAATCATGCATTCCTCGATCAATCGATGCGCATCATTTCTTGCAACAACGCGAATACGTTCGATCTCGCCGTCCTTGTTCAGTTCGAACTTGATCTGCGGCAAATCGAGTTCAATGGCGCCACGGCGGCCCCGCGCTTTAGCGAACGCTTTATATAAGATATGCAGGCTTCGAATCGGGCCATGCACTGCCTTTGGGATCGCTTTGTCGTCCCCATTCAGGAATGAATTGACCTGGCTGTAGGTCAGTCGTGCTTTCGAGCGCATCACAGCTTCGACAAACGTGGCACGCGAGACTTTGCCGTCCTCATTCACGCGCATATCGCATACCATGCACAGGCGATCGACCTTGGGATTGAGTGAACACAAGCCATTCGACAATTCTTCCGGCAACATGGGCACGACCCGATCGGGGAAATACACAGACGTGCCACGAATCGTCGCCTCGTTGTCCAGCGGTGACTTCACCTCGACGTAGTGTGCGACATCAGCGATAGCGACCAGCAGCCGCCAGCCCTTGCCCGACGGTTCGCAATACACAGCGTCGTCGAAATCCCGGGCATCCGCGCCATCGATAGTCACAAGGTCGACGTCGCGAAGATCAACGCGACCTTTCTGCGCGGCCGAAGGCACCGTGTCGCCAATCGTTTTTACTTGCTCGCGAACGGACCTCGGCCAGTTCGTCGGAATATTGTGCGACTGAATCGCAATGTCCGTTGCAATGCCTTTTTGATTTGGCGAGCCAATGACCTGAACAATCCGCCCGGTCGGTTGCTCGATGTGCGTCGGGTAGTCAAGAATCTCGGCAACGACAATCTGACCGGGCCGCGCACCGCCGGACTCACCCTTTGCGATCAAAATACGATGCGCGATTTTCGCGTTATCCGGAATGACGACACCGATGCCGCGCTCGCGGATAAATTGCCCCGCTACCTCCCGTGTGCCACGTTCGAGTACCTCGACGAGAATACCCTCGGGTTTGCCGCGCCGGTCGACCCCAACTACTTTGACTGCAACACGGTCGCCGTGAAACAGGGAGCGCATCTCACGCGCGGACAGGTAGACGTCGTCCGAGCCGTCGTCCGGTACAACGAAACCGAAACCGTCCTTGTGACCGCTGACGCGACCCGTGATGAGTTCGAGTTTTTCAGTCAGGCAATACTCGTCGCGGCGATTTTCGATGATCTGACCGGCGCGAACCATGGCATCCAGCCGATCCACCAGCAATGCCCGCATGCGTTGACCCTTCAATGAAAAATCACGAAGAATAGATTCTATTTTCAGCGGTTTACCGGCTTCTTCCAGAAACTCTATGAGCTTATTGCGGCTCGGGATCGGGTGTTTGTACTCTTTTTGTGGCCGTTTACGTTTTGATTTCGGTTTTGCTTTTGGCAAGTGCCGTTGCTCCGGAAGCGCCTGGCGTTGACAGGTCACGTGTGCTTTGAGTAAAGTGCGCGACGCGCAGGAATTGCGATTTGCCGCAATTGTACGCAGGTTTTGCACAGCCGTCGTATGTACTGTTTGCTAAGATTGCTTTAAAACTGATTGGCAAGTGTTATGCCCAGGTGGCGGAATTGGTAGACGCGCCAGCTTCAGGTGCTAGTGGGCCTATGTAGCTCGTGATGATTATCTACCGAAGAATCACGCGGTTACAATGCCGGGTCGATCACGGGCAATGCGACTGGTATGGTTTTTGTCGTATCTGCAGTTTGATAAGTTAGTTGAAAATCTGATTGGTTTGTGAATTGCCCAGGTGGCGGAATTGGTAGACGCGCCAGCTTCAGGTGCTGGTCTACGTAAG
>CAYLTW010000193.1:0-3706 GCA_964386735.1 uncultured Woeseiaceae bacterium | reverse complement strand
TGGTGCCCTGGCCATCGCCACCTAACAATGCGCTGTACTTGCCGCCCGAGTCGGTCGCTGCACGTTTCCTGTCACGGCTCTTGCATTCTATTTCACATTTGCATTTGCAACAGCCGCGCCAGATACTTGGCCGCAGGTTGGCTTAGACCATAGGCCCGAAGGGCTGTTATAGCCCGATGCCGACGGCCGCAGCAGCATTCTGTTCGTCCAACGATATTGCGACCGTGTGAGCGGAACAGAAAAGGAAGAAATTTTGATTCAGGTTAGAGAGGTCAAGATCTAGCCATCGCCGGGGACGGTGAGCCGTCGCGATCGGTTACTTCGGGCAATTGTTGTACGGAGATTCCTTGTTTGACGGGCGATTGACCGCTCGTGAGAAGGATTTATGCCTGCCAAGACTCTAAATAGACAGAGAAACCCCGTCGGTGTCGCCCAATGAGTGAATCCCCCCCCCAAATCGCTCTTGACCGGTCGCTGGCCAGCCGTGTCGCAGCCGGCGACCAGGCGGCATTTGACGGATTTTTTCGCGAGTATTTTCCGCGACTGTTTCGATTCACCCTGTCGCGCGTGGACAACAATGAAGAACTTGCCGAGGAGATCGTGCAGCGAACGATGTGTATCGTTGTTCGCAAGATGGGCAGCTATCGCGGCGAGGCACTACTGTTTACATGGCTATGCCAGATATGTCGCAATGAAACCAACGCCATATTCCGGAAACGCAAGATGGAGCGACGGGAGGATATCCCGATTGAGGACCATCCGGCTGTGCAGGCCGCATTGGAATCGGTCGCGGCCGATGACTATCGGCCGGAGTCGGCGCGCCGACGCGAGGAAATCAGCCACTTTGTCACAGTAACGCTTGAGCATTTGCCGACCAAGTACGCGACTGCGCTGGAGATGAAGTACGTACAGGGCAACAGCGTCGCGGAAATAGCCACGCGACTGGGCGTCGGCGAAAAAGCTGCTGAGTCCGTCCTGAGCAGGGCGCGACTGGCGTTTAAAGAACGATTTTGCTCGATATGGGATATCGAGCCGAATTTCATTGTTGACTGAGCTGGATTGAACGTGCGGCCAGAGACCAATACAGGTATTAACAATGTCTGACGAGATTGAAAAAACCGATGGCGATGCCCAGGATGACAGTACGCTTGCCAAGCTGTTGAAACTGGCGGGGCCACGCGCCGAAATACCGCTTGGGGTCGAGTCCCGAACTTACGAGCGAGTTCGGGCTGAGTGGAAATCGGCGACCCGGCAAAGCGACGGAAGCAATATCTACAAAAAGGTGCGTCGGGCGTGGAGGCGTGACGGGCGAGTGGATATGGCGATGCGGTGGGCGCTGCCACTAGGTGGTGTCGCATCTGCGCTCATCGCGATGTTCGTGCTGATGCAACCCGCTCCGGTACCAGCCATAGCCGTTGCCACAGTATCAAAGGTAGTAGAGCCGGCCGCGGGAAATAGTCGTTTTGTAAGAGACATGACCGTGTATGCGGGCGAATCGCTGCTTACCGGTGAAGGTGAAGGATTGAGCCTTTTGCTGGCAAGGAGTGAGTCGTTACGCATCGATGAAAATACCGAACTACAGGTTGACGGGAAAGATCGATTCACGCTGTTGAAAGGCCGGGTCTATGTTGATACAGGACAATTTGTCTATCGCGATGGCGGACTGACAATCGATACTGAATTTGCTTCGGTGACCGACGTCGGAACGCAGTTCTCCGTCAGCGCTCAGGATCATGTTCTGGATGTCGCGGTTCGCGAGGGGCGGGTTGATATCGCCAACGACAGCAGGGCATTTGCCGTAATGGTGGGCGAGCGAATGACACTAGACCAGAATAATGTCGGAAACGTTTCAAAAATTGACGGTTATGACGAGTATTGGAACTGGGTGGCTGATCTTGCTCCCGAATTCGATATAGAAAAGAACAGGTCGTTGTTCAATTTTCTGGAATGGGCGGCACGAGAGACGGGACGAGAGCTTATCTTTGAAGATGACGAGTTACGAATGTCTGCGATGCGAGACGACGTATTTGGCAGGATATCCAACCTCACACCGGACGAGGCATTGCTCGCGATACTTCCTGTAACGTCGGTTCGATACAAAATTGAGCCCGGAAAAATAGCGATCAGCCGATAGCCACCTCACGATCCGTCGCACTGATTGGCGGTAACTGGCGTTTGCTCTAGTATCGCTGTATGCGCATCGTCCAACGCCTGCTTGTCTCGCTGACACTCACCATTTCTCTGCAGGCCTTTGCCGTTGAAGCGACTCAATGGAAGGGGGCGCCACTAAAAGACCTGCTCGATGATATGAACGAGCAGGGTCTTCAAATCATTTACAGTACCGCCCTTGTCCGTAGCGAGCTCGTAATTTCCGGCGAGCCCGATCTCTCGGATCCAATAGCCGGCCTGAGAACCGTACTCCTGACATTCGGCCTGATTCTGGCGGACGGCCCGAAAGGCAGTTGGCTGGTCATTCGCCAGGAGACCTTGCCGACTGTTGAACCTGAAGCAGAATATGATTCGTCGGGCGAACTCACCTTACCCGAGGTCATCGTCACATCGAGTCTGCACCGCCTCGCCTACGCGCACACCGGCACCGAGACCTACCTGGACAGGGACTTCGCCAGCCGCACCCCGGCTGCCGCCGAAGAGGCCGTGCGAATGACGACCCGGTTGCCTGGGACCGCCAGCGGCGGAATCTCGATCCGCAATCATGTGCGGGGCGGGGAAGCCAACGAAGTACTGTTCCTGCTGGATGGCCTGCGTCTATACGAGCCTTTTCACCTGAAGGATTTTCAGTCGATCACCACGACCGTGAATTCGAATGCGATCGATGGTATCGACTTTTACTCCGGCGCCTATCCGGCACGCTTCGGCGATCGCATGAGCGGCGTAATCAGTATGAAGCTGCGGGAACCGGAAAAACCGATCGAGACAGAACTGGCACTGAGTTTTTTCAATACCTCGGTGTTATCGCTGGGAAGATTCGGCGGCGGTGAGCGGGGCGACTGGCTGGTGGCCGCCCGGCGCGGAAACCTCGACCTGATTGCCGACATTATCAATCCGGACTTTGGCAGCCCGGCCTACCAGGATTACATTTTACATGCCGGCTGGGAGTTCGGGCCGCGCGCCAGGATAAGCGCCAACATGCTGGTGTCCAAAGACAGCCTGGTACTTGCGGACGCTGATCGCGGTGAGCGCGCGAGTGCTGAGTATCAGAACCGGGTTCTTTGGCTGAAGTGGCTGGCCGACTGGAGTTCGAGCCTCAGCAGCGAAACGATCTTGTCGGTAAGCGACATAACCGGTGACCGAAGCGGAACATTATTGCTGCCCGGCATTGTGACAGGCAGCCTTAATGAAGATCGCGAATTTCGGTCTATCGAGCTGAAACAGGAGTGGACGTTTGCGCCGTCGTCCAGGTGGATGCTGGCGTTTGGACTGGACGCCAAACGCCTGGAGTCAAACTATCGTTTCGAATCGATAAAATCGGTCGCACCACCATTCGACCAGATTTTCGACAACGAACCTCTCGATAGCAGGCGCTTTGACGTGGCGCCCGAAGGCGATCAATACGGCGTTTTTGCCGAGATTCGATGGCAACTACTTCCAAATCTGGTACTCGATGCCGGGCTCCGATGGGACCGACAGAGTTACACGACCGCGGACGAAGATGATCAAGTGAGCCCAAGGGCCAGCTTGTTGTATC
>CAYLTW010000192.1:0-3728 GCA_964386735.1 uncultured Woeseiaceae bacterium | reverse complement strand
ACCAACCTGCGTTTTTCCTGGCTGCACTCTGCGAGTACCGGTCTGTTCCTGGTTTACAACGAGATCGACGAACGGGGTCTTGGCGCCCGCCCGCGCGGCCGTGAATTCATTATCAAATTCAGTCACATTTTCGACGTATTGCAGTAATGGCCCGCTTGCCCGGACTGCCTAAATGAAGTCTAATGTTCGCCACCCCAGGGCCCCACAAAACGGGGATTCTCGCAGCGATCGTTGCGAGCCCTCCATTTTATCCAACCGCAATTTCAGGAAAACAGAATGAAAAACATTACAGCCGCTCTTTTCGCTCTATCCCTAGCCGCGTGCGGCGGAGACTTTGCCACTGATACTGCCGGTGACGGATCATCGGCGGCTGACGAGTTTTCGATCTCTGATTCCGGTGTCAAGACCAAGAATGTCGAAGGCTTCGGTGGGGTGATCGCCGAAAGCTACGCGGACTCGCAGGAATGGTGGGCGCCCGAAGAGCGACCCAAAGACGGTTCGCCGAATGTCATTATTTTCTTACTTGATGACGTCGGCTTCGCGCAGGTCGAGAGCTTTGGCGGACTGATCAGCACGCCGAACATCGACGCGCTCGCCGCGAACGGCTTGCGCTACAACAACTTTCACACCACGGCGCTTTGTTCACCCTCGCGCGCCTCACTAATGGCCGGCCGCAATCCGCACTCTATTGGCCTCGGTAGCCATGCGCTAACGGCCATGGGCTTTCCGGGATACAACGCGATCATGCCGGAGTCGGCGAAATCGGTGGCCAACTATCTTCAGGCGGAAGGCTATGTGAATTACGCGCTGGGCAAGTGGGATCACACGCCACTTTACGAGGTCTCTCAGGTTGGGCCTTTCGACCGCTGGCCGAGCGGTGAAGGATTCCAGCATGCGTATACGTTCATGGCGGCTGATGTGCATCAGTTTGTTCCGGTCATGTGGAATGACCACACGCCCGAACCGTATCGCAAGTCCGTGCATCTCGATCAGGACCTGGCCGACCGGGCGATCGAGTGGATCACGGGGCACAAATCCATCAAGCCTGACCTGCCGTTCATGATGCTCTGGGCATCGGGTTCGATGCATTCGCCGCATCACGCGCCCGATAGCCACATCGACAAGTACAAGGGCAAATTCGACATGGGTTGGGACAAAGCGCGTGTGGAAATTCTCGAGCGCCAGATCGCGCTGGGTATCGTTCCGCCGGACACGAAGTTGACCGAGCGCATCGATGAGATCCCCGCCTGGGACTCACTGCCGGACGAGGAGAAAGCCTTGTACGCGCGGCAGATGGAAGTGTTTGCCGCACAAATGGAATGGGTCGATTTGCAGATCGGCCGAGTCGTCGCGGAACTCAAGCGCATCGGCGAACTGGAGAATACGCTGATTTTTGTGACCGCCGACAACGGCGCCTCGGGTGAAGGTGGCTTGGCGGGTACTTTTAACGAAACTTACGTGTTGAATGGTTTACAAACACCGCTAGACGCCAACCTCCGCGCCCTCGAGGACTGGGGCACTGAGAACACGTATCCGCACTACCATGCGGGCTGGGCGATGGCGGGCAACACGCCGTTCCGCTATTTCAAACAAAGCACGCACCGTGGTGGTCAACAGGATCATCTCGTCGTGCACTGGCCGGATGGCATCGTGGCCAAAGGCGAGATTCGCAGTCAATACCACCACATCAGCGATATCGCGCCGACCATCATGGAAGCCGCGGGCATCGAAGTGCCCGACGAACTTTTTGGTGTGCCGCAACAGCCCATGGACGGTGTCTCATTGATGTACTCATTTAACGACGCAAACGCGGCGAACAGGAAAGAGCGTCAGTACTACGAGATGTTCGGCAACCGAGCCATTTGGGCCGACGGCTGGAAGGCCGTGACGTTGCACGCCAACCGCATGCCGTGGGATCTGGCGGTGGTCCTGCCATTTGAAGAAGATGTATGGGAGTTGTACCACGTCGCAGAGGACTTCTCGGAAAGCACGAATCTAGCCGAGGAAAACCCTGAGAAACTTGCCGAGATGATTGCGATGTTCGACGAGGAAGCCTGGAAATACAACGTCTATCCGCTATACGACGACATGATCCAGCGCCTGGGCGCGCAACAGGATCGCTTGTTCGGTGACCAAAAGGAATTCGTCTACTTTGCGCCAGGCGCTGTGCGCATAGCGGAGAAATCCTCAGCACCTGTCAAAAATCGCGCTCACACGATTGAGACACAAATCGACCTCAATGGGGAGGAAGAGGGCGTCATCGCTGCTGTAGGCGGCATGACCGGTGGTTATTCAATGTTCATCAAGGATCATCGCCTCTATTACGATTACAACTTCCTCGATGGTGTGCACTACACACTGAAATCATCTCCGCTGCCAAAGGGTAAAACTGACCTGAAATTCAATTTCATCAAGACACAGGAGTTTGGCGGAACCGGCGAGCTCTATGTGAACGGGGAGAAGGTTGACGAAGTCGAAATGCCGCAGATGCACATCGCGACCTACTCGCTTGCGGAGACATTCGACATCGGCAGGGATACCGGAACGCAGGTGACCGACCTGTACACCGGCGTTTTCAAGTTCGATGGCGATCTCGACAGGGTCATCATTACAGTGTCGGACGAGAACACCGTGCCACCGCGCAGGTTGCCGGCGACCTATTACTGATAATCAGGGAATATCATGCCGGGCTCGGACGTCAGTAGTTATTCTGATTGACAGGGTCACCCAAAACGATTTATAAATTAGAAAAATCGAATATACGAACACTGTGGGCGTAGTTTTTGGGGCGAACAGGCCATTGGTCCGCGCGTTAGAAATAATTAGCAGCATTGGGGTAATTTGATGTTCACGAGCAATCCGTACGCCGAGCTGTCGGCGTTCATATCACCCTCTGCTATGCAGGCCTATGTCGTCATCATGGCAATCCTGGTTGCGGCTGGCACGATATACGACGTCCTGCACAAGAAGAGCGCTATTTATTTCCGCGAAAACATGCGGAAATCGAAGGCCACGGCGACGCAGAAAGTCGGTGGCGGGGACGTGGTTTCCATGGCGATCAAAACCGCTGTCGTTGACGTTGCGACATCCGGCGAATTCTGCAACCCGCGGCGCAGAATTGCCCACCTGCTGACAATGTACGGTTTCCTGGCCTACGTGATCACGACCGCCAGCATGATCTTTTGGTATTCGACACCGGCCACCCCTGCGCCCGCTATCCTGCCACAGTTGTGGTCCATCGGGGCACTGATGGTTTGCGTCGGCGGCTATTGGTTCTGGTTCTTCATTCGGGTCGACGTCGCCGCCGAGGGCAATTCACCGTTCCGCATCGTGCGCGCCGACCTGTTCATCCTCTCGATGCTCGCGAGCGCGACGCTGGCGTTGCTCTGGGCGTTTCTACAAGCGTCGGGTAACACGTGGGCCAACGCGTTCTTTGGCTTGCACGTGATTGCCACGACAGTACTCTTCGGATCTGTTCCGTGGTCGAAATTCGCGCATATGTTCTTCAAGCCCGCAGCGGCCTTCGAGAAACGGCTGTCGGTAGCGAACGGCTCGAGGAGCAACCTGCCGGCCCCCGCTGACAAGCCCGAAACGTTTGGCAGTGCAGGACAACAGTCCCGAAATTATTGAGAGGATCGAAATATCATGCCCACGTTTGTTTATATGACCCGTTGCGACGGCTGCGGACACTGCGTCGATATCTGCCCGTCCGACATCATGCACATCGA
>CAYLTW010000191.1:0-3743 GCA_964386735.1 uncultured Woeseiaceae bacterium | reverse complement strand
TTACATCGACCATGGCCGGTCGATTGTGCTCATCGATGTGAGTCAACTTACTCAAGCTATCCACCTATTCTATACATCTCGACCTTCGACAGGGTATGACCTTCCGCGACGTCCGGCTGCCTCAGTTCGCTGTAACGATCCGCGCGCTGCAACCAGATCCTTGACAGAATATCAGCCAACTCGCTATCGTCCGCACCGTTTCTGAGTGGCTCGCGAAGATCGGTACCCTGGGTCGCGAACAGGCAAGTATAAAGCACACCGTCGGCTGACAAGCGAGCGCGCGAGCAGTTACCGCAGAACGGCTCGGTGACCGAGGAAATGAATCCGATCTCTCCCTCGCCGTCGTCGTACTGGTAGCGCTGGGCGACTTCCCCCGGATAGCTGCGGCCCACGGCAGTCAATGGCCAGCGATCGCGCACCGTCGCAAGTAATTCCCGTGACGGCACAACCTGGTCCATGCGCCAGCCGTTGCGATTACCCACATCCATGAATTCGATCAGGCGAACGATATGCCCGGTCCCGCGAAAATGTGCCAGCAGGTCGACAACTGTGTGGTCGTTGACACCGCGTTGCACCACGACGTTGATCTTGATCGGCGAAATTCCAGCTCGCTCCGCGGCCGCGATGCCGCTCAGCACCTTCTGCAAATCGCCCCGCCCGCCACTCATCATCGAAAAAATCTTCTCGTCCAGGCTATCGAGACTGACCGTAATGCGATGCAGCCCGGCGCTGGCCAGTTTTTCCGCCGCCGGCGCAAGCAACATCGCATTCGTCGTCATGGCAAGATCTTCAACGCCGGGCAACGCCGCGAGACCCGCAACCAGTTCCGGAGTATTCTTGTCAAGAAGCGGCTCGCCACCGGTCAGGCGCAATTTCGATACACCCAGTTCTGTCGCGACACGCGCGATCTTCAGGATCTCCTCATGCGTCAGCCGGTTGGCTCGAGTCAGGAATTCGAAATCGGCGTGAAACTCGGACTCGGGCATGCAATAGGGGCAGCGGAAGTTGCAGCGATCCAGCAAGGATATCCGGAGATCGTGCAATGGCCGCATGAGCGCGTCTTCGAGCATCGTGCGGTCCGCCGACTCAGCGGCGTCTGGAATCAAGTGTGAGCTCATAGCGACATATTGCCCGATTTTGCTACATTTCCGCTAGAGTAAGTGAATCCCGGTAGGTACGCTGGCGGCTCTCGATGATATCGTTCCGCTTCAGATAACGATAAAGGACAGCGATGAACGTCACTTTCACCGAAGAAGAACTCGCGTTCCGCGAGACTGTAAGAGCGTTTTTTCGCGAAAAGTTTCCTTCCGAGTTGCGCGACAAGCAACTGAGTGGAGTCCCGTTGGAAAAAGACGACTTCATTCGATACCAGAAACTCCTGAGCGCCGAGGGCTGGGCGGGCGTTAACTGGCCGGCCGAGTACGGCGGCACCGGCTGGTCTGCTGTGCAGAAATACCTGTTCATGACCGAGTCGGCAGAGGCCCACGCGCCCGAGATTGTCGCCTTCGGTCTCAACATGGTCGGGCCGGTCATCTACACCTTTGGCGACGATGAGCAGAAGCAGCGTTTTTTGCCGGACATCCTCGAAAGCAATGTCTGGTGGTGCCAGGGCTACTCGGAACCGGGTGCCGGTTCCGATCTCGCGTCACTGAAAACCCGCGCAGAACTCGCAGGAGACCACTACATCGTCAACGGTACCAAGACCTGGACAACGCTTGGCCAGTACGCTGACTGGATCTTCCTGCTCGCTCGCACCAATACGGATGTAGCGCGTCGCCAGGAGGGCATCAGCTTCCTGCTGGCCGACATGAAAACACCGGGAATTACCGTCAGGCCGATCATCACGCTGGACGGCGAACACGAGGTAAACGAAATATTTTTCGAGGACGTGAAGATTCCGGTCGATAACCTGATCGGAGAGGAAGGCAAGGGCTGGACCTACGGCAAAGTTTTGCTGCAACACGAAAGAACAAATATTTCAGGCGTTGCCCGATCCAATGTGCGACTAAAACAGCTGCGTACACAGGCAAGCACATCGATCCGCGGTGCGGTTCCGCTCACGGAAGACAAGAATTTTATGCGAAAAATTGCGGCCGTCGAGGTTGAGTTCAAGGCGCTCGAATACACGCAGCTGCGGACATTGGCGGCCGTCGCGTCAGGCAAAGCGCCGGGGCCCGAGTCCTCGATCCTGAAAATCAAGGGCACCGAGCTTCAACAGGCGATCGATACGCTGTACATGGAGGCGGCGGCTTACTACGCCCTGCCCTTTGTGCCCGACCAGTATTCGGCTGATTTCGCTGGCGAGCGCATTGGCGAAGACGCCGAATCGAAATCGTCGCTCACCTACTTCAACTTTCGCAAAGCCTCCATTTATGGCGGCTCTAACGAAATTCAAAAGAACATTATCGCCAAACACGTGCTTGGGCTGTAAGGAACATCGGCAATGGATTTTTCGCTTAACGAAATACAACTGATGCTCGCGGACAGCATCGATAAATTTATAGAAAACGAATACGATTTTGAGTCCCGTCAAAAATACGCCGGCAGCGACACCGGCTACAGCAAGGAGATCTGGCAGACGTTCGCCGATCTGGGCTGGACCGCGGTACCGTTCAGCGAGGAAGACGGCGGCTTTGACGGCGGGCCGGTCGATGTCATGGTCGTTATGGAGCGATTTGGACGCGGTCTCGTGGTCGAACCCTATCTCGCGAACGTCATTCTGGCTGGAGGCGTTTTGCGACGCGTCGCATCGCCCGAACAGAAAGAACGCTGGCTACAGCCGATGATTGCGGGCGAACTTCAAATTGCATTGGCCTTTGTCGAGCCGCAGGCGCGCTACGATCTCAGCAATGTCACTACCAGTGCGAGTGCCGACGGTGACGAATGGGTATTGAACGGCAGCAAGGGATACGTTCTCAACGGCCGCAACGCACGATGGATTGTTGTGCCCGGCAGAACTTCGGGCGAACAAGTCGATCCGGCTGGCATTACCTTGTTCGTTGTGGACGCCACTGCAAAAGGCGTTTCCCTCGCAGATTATGCGACGATTGATGGACATCAGGCTGCCGAAGTCCATTTCGACAACGTGCGCGTCGACGGAACCGCGGTCCTCGGTGAGGTCGGCAGCGGATTTGCGGCGCTCGACGCAGCCGTTGATGATGCCACGCTCGCGGTTTGCGCCGAGGCCGTGGGCATCATGCAGGTTCTCAAGAACAAGACCGTTGAGTACTCGAAGAGCCGCATGCAATTCGGCGTGCCTATTGGCAGCTTCCAGGCGTTGCAACACCGCATGGTCGATATGCTCACCGATTGCGAGCAAAGCAAGTCCCTGCTCATGTGGGCGGTCATGGTCAACGAGGAAAGTAGCGACGAGGCTAAACGCGCGATCAGTTCGATCAAGTACCAGGTCGGTACGGTCGGAAGAAAAGTTGGTGAAGAAGCCGTCCAACTCCATGGCGGCATGGGCATGACCTGGGAACTGGACGTCGCTCACTATTTCAAGCGGCTAACGGCGATCTGTCAGATCTTTGGCAACGCCGACTGGCATTTGGACAAGCTCGCACGCTGAAGTGATCCCTGACAGCATTGCCGTTTTTTTTCGCCAGCAACCAGGAAGCTCTCTGGCTGACGACGCTGGTGCTCGACCTCGGCGGAACGGTCTTGCTCTATCGCCTTTTCGGCAAAGCCGGGCTGCAGGTCGCAATCGCGACGGCGATTATCCTGGCGAATTTGCAGGGGCCGAA
>CAYLTW010000190.1:0-3767 GCA_964386735.1 uncultured Woeseiaceae bacterium | reverse complement strand
ACGCGATTCCGGATGACACCAGGTATGCCTCGACAGCAGCGAAAGCCAGAATGCCGCCAACAACGTGCGCGTAGGTCTTCCAGATGAAATCAGAACGAGCCTCGACGGAAGCCTCGGAAACGGGCGTTGCGTAGTTCATGTTGTCTTGCATGTGATCAAATCCTTGGATGATTGCTTGTGCGCATTTTACCACTTTCGTTCGTGAAGTTATCGTTCTGCGACACGATTTTTGGAGCGATCGAGAGAGCTACCAGGGCAGTCGATAGCCCTCGGCGTGCCAGAAGCCGCCCGTGGTCTCCAGCGTAAGTTCATCGATCCTCTCAAGCAGCCCTTTTGCCGATTCAACCGGCGAAATTCCGCGCCCACCGGTCATTTCGGTGGCTACCAGGCCGGGATGCAGGAGCGCAACGGCGATGCCACGGGGCTGCAGTTCGTGCTTCAGATTCGTACCCAACTGGTTGACCGCGGTCTTGGAGGCGCGGTAGCCGTAGTAATCGCCTGAGGAATTGTCGTCGATTGAGCCGACGCGACTGCTGATGATGATCACCTTGGAACCATTCACCAAATTATCCGACAATGCCTCGGTGACACGCAATGGGCCCAGGGCATTGACCGAGTACTGCAGCATCATCTGCTCGTAGTCCAGTTCGCCAAATTTGTCCAGAAGAAGTACGCCGGCATTGTTTAGCAACACATCGATCGTCTGACCCTGCAATGCGTCGGCGAGGCGACGAATCGATTCGCTGTCGCTGACGTCGATGCCATCGACGACACGAACACCAAGTTCCAGCAATTCGGGGCCTGGTGTTCGGCACACGGCAGTGACGTCATCACCTCTGCCTTTGAACAAGCGGCAAAGCTCGAGCCCGATTCCGCGATTGCCGCCTGTGATTAGTATGTTGGCCATGGCCACGCCCCAAATGCGATTGTCGATGCTGTATCTTCCCGATCTGTGACAGCACAAGCAACAAAGAAGTTTCGCCATACGACGGTGATGGCCGTGGTCATTGCGAACATGATCGGTACCGGCGTTTTTACGAGCCTCGGGTTTCAGCTAATGGATATTCGGTCCGGATTCGCACTGATTCTGCTGTGGACACTGGGCGGGCTCATTGCGCTTTGCGGTGCCATGACCTATGCGGAACTTGGGGCCGCCATGCCGCGATCCGGCGGCGAGTACATTTTCCTGTCACGTATTTATCATCCGGTTGCCGGTTTCGTATCGGGCTGGATATCAGCGACGATTGGGTTCGCGGCACCGACCGCTCTTGCGGCGATGACCTTTGCCGCGTACACGACTTCATCTCTGCCCGTCGCATCGAATATCAATGTTGAGAAGGCGCTGGCTGTCGCCCTGGTTGTCACCTTGACACTGGCGCACACCAGCAGTCGTCGTCGAAGCGGCCGACTACAGGCGGTTTTCACAGTATTCAAGATCGCTGCAATCGTCGCTTTCTGCGCGGCCGCGCTATTTCTGGTGGAGAGTCCTCAGCCGGTACACCTGCTGCCACAGTCGAGTGACATGGCCGTGCTGTCGAGCAGCGCGTTCGCCGTGTCACTGATTTATGTCAGCTACGCCTACACCGGGTGGAACGCGGCGACCTACCTGAGCGGTGAACTCGAAAACCCGCAGAAAACCTTGCCGCGTATTCTGTTTATCGGCACAGCTGTCGTAACGCTTCTCTATGTCGCGCTCAACTATGTGTTCCTGCGAGTTGCGCCGATGGACGCCATGAGTGGCCAGCTGGAAGTCGGCTTTATCGCGGCTGAATTCGCATTCGGCGAGTGGGGAGGGCGCTTCGCCGGACTGGCGCTCGCGCTTCTGCTCGTTTCGACCGTGAGCGCCATGACAGTCGCTGGGCCGAGAGTGCTGCAAGTCATCGGCGAGGATTTTCCACCGCTGCGCAGATTGGCGGCGACGAACGCCGATGGCTTGCCGTACATGGCGATCGCGACCCAGTCTGTGCTGACGGTCGCCTTTATTCTGAGCGGGAGCTTCGAGTCAATTCTTGTATTTGCCGGATTTACACTGGCGCTCAACAGTTTCGTTACGGTCGCGGGAATCTTCAGGCTGCGTTACACGCAACCGCATCTGCCGAGGCCCTACCGGACATTTGCTTATCCTGTAACACCCCTGGTTTATCTGCTAATAATGGGCTGGACACTTGCATTCGTGCTGCGTAGTCGGCCAACTGAGGCCTACTTTGGGTTAGCGTTGATAATGAGTGGCGTTGTAATTTACTGGCTGGCGTCCCGGGAGAGCGCTCGTGACTGATCAAAACGCACAAAAGGGACGTGACGTGTCCGGCCAGACGCACTGGGTGCCGGGTGAGTACGGCGAACTGTCGCCTGACAACCGCGAAATGCTGCAACGTATCGAGTCACTGATATCAGACGATCAGGACGAAGATGTGCTTCGGATCATCGGAGCCTGGGACGAATCGGACGTCACCGAGCTATTGATCCACCTGTCTCTTCGCAAGGCCCGCAAACTGTACGACTGGCTGCCGCCGGACAGCGCGGCCGATATTCTCGAAGCCATGACCCCGGACCTTCGCGCGGTCCTCATGGAGTCCTCCGAAGCGGCCCGTATTGCAGCTATCGTCGAAGAGCTTGACGATGATGATGCGGTCGAACTCCTCAACGACTTGCCGGACAATATTGAAGACGCCGTCCTTGATGAGCTCGAGGAAGATCACGAGCTGCGCGAACGCCTGAAGTTTGACGAGGACTCCGCCGGCGGCGTCATGAGCAACAAATTCGTTGCCGTACTTGATAGCTGGGACGTTAGTACCGCAACCCGCCTGATCCGCCGTAAGGCCGCGGACATCGAGAAATTCTACGAGGCCTATGTCGTCAATGAAGAGCGTCAGCTGATCGGGCGCCTCAAACTTCGCGACTTGCTGCTCAACAAGAAAAAAGTGCTGATTCGCGACATCATGCGCGAGGACACCGTCAGCGTGACCGTGGATGCCGACCAGGAGGATGTTCTCGAGATCGCCAACAAGTACAAGCTGGCGACGGTCGCCGTCGTCGATGAAGATCGGCGCGTAATCGGTCGAATCACCGTTGAGGAATTGCAGGAAATCGCCCGCGACGAGGCTGAAGAAGACATGATGCTGATGGGCGGTGTAACACCTGACGCATTGCCCGACGATTCGCTCGGGCGGATCGTACGCGCGAGGCTACCGTGGCTCATCGGTGGCTTGCTGGGCGCGACCCTTGCGGGCGCCGTCGTCGGATCATTTGCAGATCAGCTGCAGCGTGCCGCGGTACTGGCGACATTTATTCCGGTTGTTATGGCGATGGCCGGCAATGCCGGTATTCAGGCTTCGACGGTAACGGTACAGGGGCTGGCATCGGGCAAGGTCTGGTTCGGAGACATCGGACGTCGGGTTGCAAAGGAATTGTTAGGCTCGATGATCAACGGTGTGGTTGTGGCATTACTTTTGGTCTTACTCGTATTGGCTGTGTCCACTGTCATCGATATCGAGGCACCGGGGAGACTTGCGCTTGCGGCTGGATTATCGGTCGCAATCGTCACAACGATGGCGGCAACGCTGGGTTCGACAATTCCGCTGGTGCTGCACCACTTCAAGATAGACCCGGCTGTTGCGTCGGGCGTATTCATCACAACCAGCAACGATATTCTCGGCGTGTTCGTGTATTTCGTCGTGGCCTCGACGATCTACCTGGGAGCGGGCTGAAAAGACAAAGGGGCCAAATCCGACGCCTTAGCGAGCATTCAGGCCTTTAAGAATCAGCGC
>CAYLTW010000189.1:0-3797 GCA_964386735.1 uncultured Woeseiaceae bacterium | reverse complement strand
ACATCGGTTATGGAGTGGCTGTCGATATCGTCAACAAGCTGGCGAACCTGAGAGAACTCAGCGTCATTCCGCAGTCGGTGTCCTTCGCACTGAATCCGTCCAATCATTCGATCAATGTTTTGCGGGAGCGGCTGAGAGTACGATATCTGATTCTTGGCAACATCTGGCCGGTCGGCGATAAGATCCGAATTGCGGCTCAAATGGTCGATACGCGGACTCAGGAATATGTTTTTTCTGAATCACGCGACCTCGAGATTGACCAGATACTGCGTGTGTCTGATGAACTGGTAACCCGGATCATCAATCAGTTGCCCGTATCCCTGTCGAGTCAATCGCTTGAATTCCTCGCGCGTACCTCCGCGTCAAACGGCCAGGCGTACGACTTTTACTTGCAGGGCCGAAATCAACTGCGGAATCCCGACACGGTCGAAACACTCACTTCGGCACAACATTTTTTTGAGGAGGCGCTCAAACACGATGAGCAGTATGCCAGTGCATACGCGGGTCTGTGCCAGACGTACTTACGTCGGTACCGGCTGAATCAAGACACGAAAAACGTCGACCTGGCAGAGGCCGTGTGTGGCCGGGCTCTTGAATTGAATAAGTCCTTATCGGAAGTCTCAGTCGCCTTATCGATGCTGTTTCTTCAAACGGGCAGAGCAGACGATGCCGAAAATATTATTTCCGCAGCGATTGACGGTGGCCAAATAAGTTCCGAGATATTGACGACGCTGGCATCGATCTACAGCGCCCAGGACCGAGCGGACGATTCGGAGGCAGCATTCGAACGCGCGACCATGCTCGCGACAGGAAACTGGGATGCGTATACGAGATACGGCAAATTTCTGAGAGACCGGGGGCGATTCAATGAGGCCGTTGTTCAATTCGAGCACGTGACGCGACTCACCCCGGATAACCCGACCGCCTTCAATAACCTTGGCGTCGCCTATGCCATGTCAGGCGACTTTGAAAACGCCGCCGACACCTTCCGAAAATCACTGGCGCTGTCCGAAAACGCCAGGGCCTACACGAATACGGCGAACATGTTCTACTACCTCGGAGACTATGAAAGAGCATCCGGCATTCTCAGGCATGTGACGGAAATTGTGCCGGACGTGTATTGGGCCTGGGGAAATTACGCGAATGTATTGCGTTATATCGATGGGCAATCAGAAGCTACCACATCGGCCTATGAACGCGCGATCGAACTTGCGGAGTCGGCGACCGAGATCAACCAGGCCGACTGGGACGCATGGAAAAGCCTGGCGAACTATTGTGCCAACCTTGGTCAGCCCGAAAAAGCCGTGTATGCAATCGAGCAGGCGAAAGCCCTGGCAACCAGGAATCCAACTATAATGTATTTTGAAGCTCTGGTTTTGGTGCGTCTGGGGAGACCGGCCGAAGCGCTGGACTCGCTTGAGCTGGCAGCCGAATACGGCTACCCGCGTAGAATCATAGAGGCCGACCCGGAGTTTCAGTCTTTAACAACAAACAAGCGGTTTGGGGTGCTGATAGGCCAGCGCCGCGAGTAAGCCCGCTTCGCTGAGTAGCGGGCAAAGAACAGGGGACGCGATAATGGATTGGCCAACAATCATTGCTGCACTTACCGGAGGACTCGCTGGCGGAATTGTCGGGGGACTCGTGGGCGGTGCAATAGGCAGCTACGTAGGCTCATCTTCAGGGAGCGGAGATCAAGAGGACCCGAAGAATCCCCCCGCAGGGCAGTGATATTATTTTGCAAACGGGTTGATTACGGCGGGTAGTATTCCGGGACGATCCCAACGGGTCGAGTCCTAACGCTCAATTGTGGGCTGGATTTCGGGGGCGTATTCAGGCGGTCGCCATTCCACCTACCCAATCACCGCACAACCGTGTCTTCCGGCAACCGCTGCGGCAATAGAGACAGTCAGTTGCGGTGAAGTCTGATTTTTCGTTTGAAATTCGTCGCACACGATATAGTGTGGTTCCTGAGTTTATTGTCCGGGCGCCCACCGTTGTTGGAAACTCAAATCCCAAAATTCCTTAGAAGATTTCGACCAACGACGGCAATCGAAGTCGTTTCGATACTCATACTATTGTTGTTCGCGTGGCCGGCCCTGGCAGAGGATGCCGAGGATGACGCTACGACGGAGCCGGCTCCCGACCTGGACCTGTTCGACGAGGATGTGGAACACACGCGAAAGGGTTGGTCCCAGCTACACGTATCGGCGGGATTCATGAACCTGGACGCGGACGGTCGTTACTCCGTCCGCCCACCCAGCGGCAACACCGTGACAATAATTGATTTTGACCGTGCCGGGCTGGACGAGTCCGACTCGTCTTATTGGTTCGTGGTCAACTGGCGCTCCGCCAACTCCCACTGGGGTGCATGGTTCGGTTCCTGGCAATACGACGTTGACGGCTTGCGCGTTTGGGAGGACAGCCTGCAATTGCCCGGCGGCGCCGAGATTCCGGTGGGCGCCACGGTGACCAGCAGTTTTGACGCGAGATGGTTCATCCTGGAAGCGACTTATTCATTTTACCGTTCAGAATCTGTTGATGCCGGAATCGGGTTTGGCGTTCATTCTGTCGACCTCGACACGACGCTCACGGCACGCATCCAGGTTGGTAACCAGGAAGCCGAGGTCATCTCGGGAAATCTGGATACGCTGGCCCCGCTGCCTAATATGCTGGCCTATGCTTCCTGGAAGTTCGCGCCCAGATGGTCGCTGGTCGGACGAATAGGCTATTTCACACTGGATTACGACAAGTACAGCGGCGACATGGTCAATGCCCACGGCATGCTCAATTACTCCTTATCGCAACGGTGGGCGCTGGGTGTGGGCTATCAGCGCGTCGATCTCAACCTCGTCGTCAACGAGAACCGTTACGCCCAGATCTACGACATCAATTTTTCTGGTCTGTTGGCGTTTGCCAAGTACCGTTTTTAGAAACGCCAGTCATGTATCCTTTGCTCATGACTCTTGTCATCGGGAGCGACAATGAAAATACCGAATTCCATATTGATGCTCGTTTTTGTTCTGACGTCTCCGGGGGCAGTTGCAGGCGTGGTCATGGATATGATCACCAAAGATGGTTCGGGGCAGCAGACAGAAGCCAGCAAGATCTACGCACAGTCGGAAATGGTTCGGATCGACAGGGTTGGCGGCAACAATGGCGCGCAAATGTCGATGATCTTTCGTGACGACATTTTCCTGATGATCAATCATAACGACAAGACCTATGCCGTCATAGACGACGCAATGCTGGAGCAGATAGGTTCCCGGATAAGTTCGGCAATGCAGCAAATGGAAGCCCAACTGGCACAGATACCCCCGGAGCAACGCGCCATGGTTGAAAAAATGATGCAGGGGCAAATGCAGGGCATGCTGCCGCAGCAAGATGCCGCATCCACGCCACGATTGCGGGTCGAGCGTGGTGAGTCGAGCGAGTGGAAGTCCTACCCCTGTGTCAAATACTCGGTCTATACCGGCGAGGTGAAGTCGGAGGAGATCTGTGCCGCCTCGCACAATGCGATCGAAGGCGTCGACGATGTCATGCAAGGATTCAGAAAAATGTCCGAGTTCCTGAAGAAGTTGACTGAATCCTTACCTGCGGCCTTTGGCGGGATGGCCGAGAACCCGATGAACATGCTGGAACAGATCGATGGCTTCCCGGTACACACCTTGCACTTCGAAAATGGAGAGCTCAGGGGGGAGACCTCACTCGATTCAGTAACCGAGCAAATGCTGGAAGAATCGATGTTTGTCGCACCCGCGGGTTACGCGAAACAGGACTTGTTGCAGGGACGCTAGCAA
>CAYLTW010000188.1:0-3833 GCA_964386735.1 uncultured Woeseiaceae bacterium | reverse complement strand
GTCGCGAGACAATGGCAGGCTGCGAATTCTGCGCCCGCTCGCATGGAACACTGCGTTGGCGATCGATGCGGCAGTCGGCCCCTGTGCCGTCTCGCCAACGCCAAGCGACGGTTGATCGGCGCGCGACATCAGGTGCACCCGCACGTCCGGTACTTCGTCGAATCGTAAAATCGGATAGCTCGCCCAATCGCGACTTTTGATTCCCGATTCGTCGAATCGGACCTGTTCCTTCAACGTCCAGCTTGATGACTGAACGATTCCACCCTCGATTTGTGCGCGCACGCCATCCGGGTTGATGACCAGCCCGGCATCGCAAACAGCTGTTGCTCTGTGCAGGCGAACAGCGCCGTTATCACTGTCCACCGAGAGTTGAAATACGATGCCGACATAGCTCGACATGTTTTTGAATCGAGCGAAACCAATGCCCCAGCCTTCGCCGCTACCCGCTGCCGGACGATTCGACCAGTCGCTGACTGCCGCGAGCGTTTCAAGCACAGCAATCGCACGTTCATCGTTCAGGTGAGCAATACGAAACGCCAACGGGTCCCGCCCGGCCGCAAGCGCCAGTTCATCCATGAATGATTCGATCGCGAATACGTTGCCGTAGGCACCCAGGCCGCGCAACGCAGATACCCGGATCGGAACGTCCGTGACCAGGTGCTTCGTTACTTTTGTATTGTCGAATTCATACAGCGGTATCGCATTGCGATCAGCGCCACCGCTGGGTTGCGGAATAGAACGCGCTGGAGGTATAGCCAGTGGAGCATCGCGATGCTGTGCATAAATAAGAAAGCCGGCGTTGTCGACGTTCCTCGGCCTGCTGGTATGCGGACAACTCCACAAATCAAAGTCCCAGCTGCGTACGCGGCCAGTTTGATCCAACTCCGCACGAGTCTCGATGTGCATTGCCGAGCCGTTCGGTTCCCAGGCAAATTCATCTGCTCGTTCCCATTGCAGTCGCACGGGCTTACCCGGAAATTGCAGCGCCAGCGCCGCTGCATCACAAGCCGCGTCGTCAGCGCCGTTATGGCCGTAACACCCAGACGCCGGTTTGTGAAGGCAACGAACCTGATCGGGGCGCAGACCGAGCGTGTGAGCGATCGCTGTGCGTAACGGATACATCCCCTGGGCGTGGCTCCAGATTGTCAGGTGTTCATCTTGAAACAGGGCGATCGCGGCAGATGGTGATATTGACGCGTGCGCCTGGTAGGGGCGCTGATATACCGCACTGAAGATCGTCGTCACGGATTCATCGTTGGATTCCGACGCCCGGCTTGCGACTGGTTCTGTACGAGTCGGCGCGGCTTTTAACCAGTCGTAGAGCCCCTCCGGCGGTGGTAAATCATTCGGCAGAGACCAGGAAGTCGAATGTTTGAGGACCGCGGCAGCATCGCGAGCCTGCCCTTCCCGTTCGGCAATAACGGCGATGAAATCGCCATCTCGTACTACCTTGAGTACACCCTCCAATGCCGCAACCGCGTCGGGATTGAAATCCTGCAACTGTGCCCGCTCTGCGGGCGGCCGAACGACGCGCGCATGAACCATGCCCGGTAGTCGCAGATCCTGCAGAAAGTATTCCTCGCCAAAAACGATTCCGGGAATATCCAGCCGCTGAACCGATTTACCGACAACCCGGTGGTCTGACTCCGGTATCGGCAAAGCGCTCTTATCCGGTACGAGCTCAATCTGCTCGCCTGACAGTAACTGCCAGTAACTCAGATTCTGAGCTTTGCCTCGTGAGAAAATGTCACCGTCGACGACACTCAAACCGGTCGCGGATAGGTTAAGCCTGTTTGCTGCCTGCTGCAGCAGGAATTGCCTGCCGGTTGCCGCTGCGTCCCGAACACGCGGCCCGCTTTGCTGAACTGAAATCGAACTGAAGGTATAGGATTCATCGGGTGAATAATCGGTATCGACACCGGCCAACCGCATGCGAGTGAATTCGACGCCCAATTCTTCCGCGGCAATTTGGGCCAACGCAGTGCCAATACCCTGGCCCAACTCCACTTTTCCAAGGTTCAGGGTCACGCCGCCATCAGCATTGATCTCGATTCGGTTGCCAAGTAGTACTTTTCCCGTGAGAGCCCGACCGTCATCGAGTGTATCTGACTCCTGCCCACAACCCGGCAATGAGAAACTCACGACCAGTGCGCCGCTTGATAGCAGAAATTCGCGACGGTTCGCCATCACGACTTCCTCGCGGACTGACCGCCTGACAGTTCCGCGGACGCCCGTCTGATTGCGTTGAGCATCCTTGGCTGTGCACCGCAGCGGCACAAATGCCCTGACAAAGCTTGCTTGATTGCCTGATCATCCGCAGACGGATTTTCTTGCAGCAATGCTGCAGCCGTTATGATTACTCCGTTTGCGCAGTAACCACATTGAATCGCCTGCTCCGCAATAAATGCGCTTTGCAACGGATGCGGATTTTCCGCGGTCCCGAGTCCTTCGAGTGTGGTTATCGACTTGCCGGCAATACTGCCGACCGGCGTGACGCAAGCACGAATGGACACCCCGTCCAGCAGCACGGCACAGGCGCCGCACTGTGCGAGGCCGCAACCAAACTTCGGGCCGTTCAGCGACAGGTCGTTTCGAAGCACCTCCAGCAATGGCGTTTTTGGGTCAACCTGAAGACTGACATCGGTACCGTTGAGTGTGAAATCGATGGCCATACGAATTATGTCCGTTGTTGGATTCCCAGCAGTCGTGCCGCCGTAGCGCCGAGTATCGCCTCTTGCTCGGAGTCGCTTAGCCCGGCGACAGATGCAGTTTGCTTTATAAAGTTCCGGCGCTTCATCGTCGTTATTCGCTCATGACGTTTTGATGGGGTCGATTCAGTGCAATCCGTCGTCGACATCCCTGTTTTCCGATTGTAAATCCATGCCCGACGCTTGCGCCTGTTTCTCAAGCAGAATGCCAAAATCGCGATCGGTCTCCCCCGATTGTATTACGTCGTCAACCAGATCGCGTGTGACTTTTGTAACCGGCATCGGTACGCCGAGTGCTTCGCCCGCGGCCAGGCCAAGATCCAGGTCCTTGCGCAACAAAGGCGGCGTAAAAGTAGGTGTCCAGTCGAGATTCACAAACGCCGGCGACTTGTAACGCGTAAACATGGAACCCATGACACTGTCATTGATGAAGTCCAGCAACGCATGACGAGGCACGCCGCCCTTTTCCGCCAGCACGGTTATCTCCGCAAGAGATTGAGTCACAACGCCTAGCAATACGTTGTGGCAAATCTTCACCATACGTGCGAGTTCTCCTTCGCCGACATAGGTAACGCCTGAACCCAGCGCCTGCAGATAGGGTTCGGCAATGCTATAAGCGTCTGCCGGACCCGACGCAACCAGGGTCAACTTGCCAGCGGTGACGACCTTTGCATTGCCGCTTACCGGCGACGACAGCATGGCCGCTCCACGCATTGCCAGTGCCTCACGTACCTGGTTGGAACCTTCCTCCGACACGCTCGAACAGTCGACCAGCAGTTTTGGTGTTCCCTCACTGCTGAGTAGCCCGTCTTCCCCGGCAACTACGGCGAGCAAATCAGCGGGCCCGGAAACCATTGTGAACACGACGTCGCTATCGGCCAGGTCGGCTGGACGATCGACGATGCGGGCGCCGAGTGCCTCAAGCGGCTCTGCTTTCGCGCGCGTACGGTTATAGACAGCCAGATCGCAGCCGGATTGAAGCAATCGCTTTGCCATGGCAAAGCCCATTCGTCCGGTACCAATCCAGCCAATTTTGCGTTGGGTCATGCGGGACTCCAATCCACGACGGGTATTCATTTTTTTGACGTTTCGCACTGCTCTAGTAATCTGATGCAATCGTTTGCA
>CAYLTW010000187.1:1832-3887 GCA_964386735.1 uncultured Woeseiaceae bacterium | reverse complement strand
CTACGCAAGAATTCTCTTGCTGGCGCGAATCGCGTCGATGCTGAATAGCGCAACGGCGACCCAGATCAGGCCAAAACACACGAGGTGCGCAGTCGTCAGTACCTCGCCATAGAAGACGCCGGTAAGAAACTGCAACGTCGGCGCCAGGAACTGCATGAACCCGATAGTCGTTAGTGGCAAACGTCTGGCCGCCACGGCGAAGAGCAACAGCGGCACAACCGTAATTGGGCCCGCCGCGAGCAGCAATAGGTCCAACGACAGATCATGCGTTCCGAACGATGCCTGCCCGGCCACGAGCAGCCATCCCATCCACAACATTGCCAGCGGCAAAAGCAGCGCCGTTTCGACGAAGAGACCCGGCATTGCACCAATAACGACGCGCTTCCTGATAACGCCATATGCCGTGAACAGCGCCGCCAGGGAAACGGCGACCCAGGGAAATGTGCCACCGCTGAGTGTTAAAACCAGCACGCCGGTACTCGCCAATACGACCGCAGCCAGTTGCAGAGAGCGCAGCCTCTCACCAAAAAACAGAACGCCCACCAGTACATACATCAGGGGATTGATGTAGTAGCCGAGGCTGGCTTCGAAAATACGCTGGTTCTGAACGGCCCAGATGTAGATGAACCAGTTAATCGTGATACAAAGCGCCGACACGCCGAGCCAGAACAGCATGCGCCGGTGCGTCATTGCCCGGCGAACCTCGGGCCATTGATGGCGTACCAGGAGAATCAGGGCACCGAACGGCACTGCCCAGATAATACGATGTGCCAGTACCTCGGTAGGAGCCACGGACTCGACGATCTTGAAATAGACCGGAAAAACACCCCATAACGAATAGGCAACCAGTCCTGCGGCGACACCGGCCCGGGACGCCTCGGTATCGTTACCGGCTTCGAAGCTCAATTCAGCTCAGGTCCGATACTTGTTCTCGCTCCGGACGACCCAGAAGCAAATCCCATAAATACTGCGAGCGCGCGAAGAAATCCTCTTGCATCACGTACAGGGCGGGTATCAGGAAAAGCGTAATCACGGTCGCAAATACGATTCCGAAACTCAGCGAGATTGCTGTCGGAATTACGAATTGTGCCTGCACGCTGCCTTCAAGCAAGATAGGTGTAAGCCCGACCGCCGTTGTGAACGACGTCAGCATGATGGCGCGAAAACGTTGCGTGCCGGAATCGATAACAGCCTGCCTGATCGGAACACCTTCGATGCGCGCCTTGTTGATGAAGTCCACCATGATCAGGCTGTCGTTTACGACCACGCCGGCGAGCGCAATGAGTCCAAAGAGCGAGAACATGCTGATAGCCATGCCCATGATGACATGCCCGATGACGGCACCAATGATACCGAAGGGGATGACCGACATGATCAGCAATGGCTGGCTGTAGGAATGCAGTGGAATCGCGATCAGGGCATAGATCAGGAACAATGCCACGATACTCGCGATGGTCAGATTGAACATGAACTGCTTTCGTTCCTCGCTGGCCCCCTCAAGATCGAAAGAGGTTCCCGGATAACGCGACAGCAGGCCCGGTATGAAATCTTCCGTAATCTCGCTGATGATTTCCTGCGGCTCAACTATGTTTGAATCAATGTCTGCCGAAACCGTAACCGTCCGCTCGCGATTTAGCCGGGATATTCTTGAGAAGCCTTTGCCGAAAGAAATTTCGGCCACCGATTCGAACGGAACCTCATCGCCCCCGGGTGTTCGAATACGCATATTTTCAAGGTCGGCCACTGAACGACGCTCCTCGCGCGGGTATCGAACCATGACTTTGATTTCGTTTTTCCCACGTTGAATACGTTGTGCCTCTTCACCATAAAAAGCCTGCCGAACCTGCCGGCCGAGAGACGACATCGTTAGCCCGAGCGCCTCGGCCTCGGGCTTGATAGTCAGTTTGATCTCATCGCCACCAGCCAGTGCCGTATTACGTATGTCAAACACGCCGGTGTACTCACCAAGTTCGGCCTCCAGTTCAACCGCCGCCTGCTCCAGGCGCTGGTAGTTCGCACCACTCAAGCGAAAACTCAGCGGTGGCCCGCCGCCAA
>CAYLTW010000187.1:0-1732 GCA_964386735.1 uncultured Woeseiaceae bacterium | reverse complement strand
TTGCGCACGCTTGGCGCGGTGCCACTTTGCATTTCGAAGTTCACCTGGATGAAATCAGACGGTATGTCGGGAAAAATCACGACGCGAGCGATGCCGCTCCCCATCAATCCGATTGTCAGGATAAAAACTGCAGTAAAAATTGCAAAAGTGACACCGCGGTTGTCGACGGCCTTCTCGAGCAACGGCTTGTAATAGTCATTGATCAACTTGAACAGGCCATGTTGAACGTGACGCTGAATTTTCAGGAAAAATCGCGGGAAGCGCTCAAGGAACCCGATCTCGCGCTGCGGATTGAACAGGTCTTCTTCGTCCACAGGTGCAATTTTCGCGTGTACGAGATGCGCCGGGAGAACCAACTTCGATTCTACTAGCGAGAATATCAGGCACAGTATGACGACCACGCCCATGGCCTCGAAAAACGGGCCTACCATGCCGCCAACGTACAGCATCGGCGTAAACGCCGCGATCGTCGTCAGTACGCCAAACGTCGCGGGAATCGCGACCTTGTGGGCGCCATGAATGACATTGTCGAGCGTGTGTCCGTCGGCACGTATTTTGGTATAGACACTTTCTCCGATGATGATCGCGTCGTCGACGACAATTCCGAGCACAATGATGAAACCGAACAGGCTGATCATATTGATCGTGACTGGCCAGACCGGCATCAGCCACAAAGCACCGAGAAAGGATACTGGCAGTCCGACGATGACCCAGAACGCGACCTTCATGCGCAAAAACAGCGACAGCACGATAAACACCAGAACTCCGCCCTGGATCATGTTGTCGGTCATCATGTCCAGACGCGCTTCGAGGTAATACGACAGATCAATCCACGTATCCATCTCGACACCCGGCGGCAACGTCTTGGCTTTTCCCCGGATATAGTCTTTTACGACTTTCGATGTCTTAAGTTCGTTCTGCTGCCCTCCGGAAACGACCTGAATGGTCGCAGTCGGGCTACCATTGAAGCGCCCCCAGCCATCCGTCTCGGCAAAGCCGTCTCTGATCGTCGCGATATCGCTTAGTATCAGCCGCGTACCGTCAGGATAAGTGCGGAGTACAAGTCGCCCGAACTCATCTCCTGTGTAAACCTGTCCCTCGGTGCGCAGAAGAATATCTCCGCCAACGGACTTGATAGTACCGCCTGGCATATCGATCGAAGAATTCTTGATTGCCTGCGACACTTCACTCATCGTCAGGCCGTACTGTCTCAAAGTCTGCTCGGAAACTTCGACACTGATTTCATAGGCGCGATCACCAAAGTATCGAACCTGGTTGACTTCCGGCATCTGCAACAGGTCGTCCCGCACTTCCTGCACAATGGCCTTGCGCATGAAGGCATCGAGGTCACCATGAATTGCGATCATGATGACCGGATTTGTTACTTCAATCTTGCTGATGACCGGCTTTTCGGTCAGCGCAGGGAACGTAAATATCGCGTCGACCCTGGTCTTGATCTCGCTCATGACCTGGTTGAAATCCGCATCCAGTTTTATCTCGGCGGTTACGGTTCCGGAACCCTCCCTTGCCGTTGACCGGATGCGCTTGATGCCTTCGACATCCTGGATCGCCTCCTCAATCTTGATGACGACGCCTTCCTCGACTTCCTGCGGCGCAGCGCCCAGGTATTGAACTTCGACCTCGACCCAGTTGAGCTCGATCTCAGGCTGCGTTTCCTTGCGGATCGAAAACACGGAAAGAACACCGGCGACGATGATAGTGAACATCAGCA
>CAYLTW010000186.1:0-3905 GCA_964386735.1 uncultured Woeseiaceae bacterium | reverse complement strand
TCTCGTCGGTACGAGAAGAAGCGATCCCGCTCCTGAAAAGTACACATGTCGCCACCGAATACCTGGCTTACCCCGGCTGAGGCGAATTTCAGGCGGGCCAACGCATATAGATCCGCCTGCCAACGCCCATGGTCGTTCGGTTCGAAGCACGCGGCCGCTTCCCCGTCCGCCGCGAGAAACGCCTTGTGAACATCGTCGCCTACTTCATACGCTGCCTGTGAAATCGCCGGGCCGAGCCAGGCGATCAAATCAACCGGCGGGACCTTCATCGCCTCGACTGTGTTCGCCAGCAGGTCACCGGCCAGTCCGCGCCAGCCGCAGTGTGCCGCTGCGATTTCATCGCCTGCACAGGCGCAAATCAGGACGGGCAGACAGTCGGCTGTCCTTATGGCGATCACCTCGTTTGCTTTTGATGTAATGATCGCGTCCGCGTCAGGCGGGCCGCCGCTGAATGCCGGATCGTCGGATCGCACTACGGTCGCTCCATGAACCTGGTTCAGCCGCAGTGGCTCACCCGCAATTTCGCTGATGTCGCCCCCGCGTGTCGTCGTGCCGGCGACGATATTTGACGGTGCCGGCCAGTCCGCGCGGATCCAGTCAATGCTCATTGCTGTCGTCGCGTAACACGCCGATCAGCGTGACCAGATCCTCCGGGATCGGTGCTTCGAACTCGAGCCCGGCCCCGCTCGTTGGGTGCGAAAGTTGCAAACGGGCTGCGTGCAAGGATTGGCGCTTGAATCGGCGTAGCGCATCAATCAGAGCAACCGACGCCCCGGATGGAATCGCGAGACGACCGCCGTAGGTGACATCACCCAGCAACGCGTGACGACGGTGGGCAAAGTGCACACGAATCTGGTGCGTACGGCCGGTCTCCAGCCTGACATTTACGAAGGTATGCGCACGAAAGCGTTCCCGAACGGTGTAATGCGTCACAGCCGGCCGGCCGTTGTCGCGAACGCTCATCCGGGTGCGATCAACCGGATGCCGGCCGATTGGCTCATTGATGACTCCGCCACCGGTCAGCACGCCCTGACAAATTGCAACGTAGTGGCGCGAAACATCGCGCTGTGCGAGCGCCCGTACCAATGCTGTGTGCGCCGCCAATGTCTTGCCAACCAGCATCAATCCGGTCGTGTCCTTGTCGAGCCTGTGAACAATGCCGGCCCGTGGAAGTTCCGCGAGCGATGGCACATGATGCAGCAGCCCGTTCATAAGCGTGCCCTTCGGATTGCCGGCACCCGGGTGTACCACGAGCCCTGCCTGCTTGTTGATCACCAGCATCGCCTCATCTTCAAATACGATATCCAGCCCGATCGGCTCCGGCTCGCTTCGAACTGCAATTTCGGCGACCGCGTGGAGTTCAATCTCCTCACCACCGTCGACGCGATCCCTCGGCCGGCGTTTCTCGCCGTCGACGAGCACCGCCCCGTCAATCAACCAGGCCTTGAGTCGGCTTCGCGAATAGTCGGGAAACATTTGCGCCAGTGCCTGGTCCAAACGAAGACCGGCCAGCGCGTCAGGCACCGTCATTTGTTGCTTCGGAGTATCCATCGTTGCGCGCCAAGTTTACGGTATACTCGCCGACTTTGACCGGACCAGGCCCGGAAATCTCTGCATGAACTACCCCATTTTTTCGTCTGTGAACCGGCGGCGCCAGGTGTCAGCGTTGCGCCGGGCATTGCTGCTAGGGGTACTCGGCTTGCTCAGTGCATGCGCGGGCAACGACGCCGAGGAACAAACCGAAATTGGTAGCCTGACCGAGGCCTATGAGAAAGCGCGCGACTCGATCGCTCACAAGAATTACCGCCGGGGTATCCGGATCCTTGAGGCGATCCAGGCGCGCTTTCCGTTCAGCGACCTGAGCCGTCAGATCCAGCTTGAACTCATGTATGCCTATTATAAAAGTGGCAACGTAGAACAGGCGATCGACGCCGCCGATACTTTCATGCGCGAAAACCCGATTCATCCGAAGGTCGATTACGCGTTGTACATCAAGTCCCTTTCCTTTTTTGAGGGCGAACCCGGATTTGTGGAGCGCTGGTTTCGCAAAGACATGACCAAGCGACCACCTGAAGGCGTTGCCCGCTCATACGCGACCTTGCGCCGGCTCGTCGAGCGCTACCCGGCCAGTCCCTACTCCGCCGACGCCGAACAGCGCATGTTGTATCTTAAGAATCGCCTGGCCGCATACGAAAATCACGTTGCGGACTACTATTTTCGCCGCGGCGCCTACGTTGCTGCGCTGAATCGCGCCAGAAACGCATTAGAGGAGTTTCATGGTGCCGACGGCAACGTCAGATCTCTCGAAATCATGGCCAGCGCTTACGAAAAGCTGGGCATGCACGACCTTGCCACGGACACGCGTCGCATATTGGACCTGAACTTCCCCGACGAGTAAGAGTCGGCTCCTAATGGGGAAATTGGTAGCCCGACGTGATCGGATATCGCCAGTCGCGGCCAAAGGCGCGGCCGCTGATTCGAATCCCGGGTGGAGCTTGTCGGCGCTTGTACTCATTGCGCTTTACCATCTCGAGAACCCGGATAACGGTATCCCGGTCGAAACCACGCGCGGCAATCTCATCAACCGACAAATCCTCTTCGATAAACGCCTCGAGGATTGGATCGAGCACGCCGTAGTCCGGCAACGAGTCGCTGTCTTTTTGATCGGCTCGCAACTCGGCTGATGGTTCGCGTGTTATTACGCGCTCCGGAATGCATTCGCCCAGCGTATTGCGATATCGCGCCAGCCGGTACACGAGTGACTTGCTGCAGTCCTTGATCGGCGCGAACCCGCCGGCCATGTCACCATAGAGCGTCGCATAGCCTACGGCCATCTCGCTTTTGTTGCCCGTTGTGAGCAACATACGTCCGGTCTTGTTTGAGATTGCCATAAGCAACAGTCCACGACAGCGCGCCTGGATATTTTCTTCAGTCACGCCCTCCTCGCGCCCCACAAACACGGTTTCGAGTTGTGCGAGCGTTGCATCGTACATTGCTGCGATCGGTATGACGTCGTAGCGAACGCCCATAGCGGCCGCTTGCTTTTGCGCGTCTTCCTGGCTCATGTTGGAGGTATAGCGAAACGGCATCATAACGACGCGCACGCTCTCGGCGCCAAGCGCGTCACAAGCGATTGCAAGCACCAAAGCCGAATCGATGCCGCCGGACAGCCCGATCACCACACCTGGAAAACCGTGTTTGCCAACATAGTCGTGTGTACCCGTGACGAGCGCCTTGTAAACACTTTCCTCGGTTGAAAGGAATTCGACGACGCCGGTGCTCGTCGCCGTAATCCCGGCCCCATCTGCCGTCAGCACTACCTTGTGCAGGCCTTCCTCAAAAAGAGGCGCCCGAAAAACCACATCGCCGGCCGCATCCAGGACGAATGAGCCGCCGTCGAAAACCAGTTCATCCTGACCACCGACCATGTTGAGGTATACAACCGGCACCTCAATTTCCGCAACGCGGGCGCGAACCTCTTTCTCACGATGCGCCTGGCTTCCTGTTTCAAACGGGGAGCCATTGATGGCGATGATGCACTCGGCGCCGGCCGAACGACTCGCCCGGAGCGGTTCGGGCCGCCAGACATCTTCACAAATATTGAGCCCGATGCGAATTCCGTTCAGAGCGAAGACTGCCGGTTTTTTGCCGGCCGTGAAGTAACGTTCCTCGTCAAACACGCTGTAGTTCGGCAGTTTTTGCTTACGGTAGTGGCACTGTAATTTGCCATCAAGGAATACGGCCGCCGTGTTGTAAATGTGGTCGTCTTCGTATTCCGGGAAACCGATCAGAATCGCAATGCCTCGAACAGACTCGCGAATACTGGCGATCGCGTTTTCAACATTCTTCCGGAGACCGGAGTGAAACAACAGGTCCTCGGGTGGATAGCCGCAAACGCTAAGCTC
>CAYLTW010000185.1:0-3928 GCA_964386735.1 uncultured Woeseiaceae bacterium | reverse complement strand
GCAACCCAAGGAGAATACCCAATGACCCCCGCAGAGGTACTCGATCTCATCAAAGACAATGAGGTCAAATTTGTCGACTTACGTTTCACGGATACGAAAGGCAAGGAACAGCACGTCACCGTGCCCGCACATACGGTCGACGAAGACCTGTTCGAGGAAGGCAAGATGTTCGACGGCTCGTCGATCACGGGCTGGAAGGGTATTAACGAGTCCGACATGATTCTTATGCCGGACCCTGACACCAGCGTTCTGGACCAGTTTTCTGTCGATGCAACGCTGAACCTGCGCTGTAACGTCGTCGAGCCTGCGACAATGCAGGGCTACGATCGCTGCCCGCGCTCACTTGCGCGGCGTGCCGAGGCATATCTCAAGTCAACGGGAATCGCAGACGCCGCTTTTTTCGGCCCTGAAAACGAGTTCTTCGTGTTCGATCACGTCGCCTGGGACGATTCAATGCAAGGCGCATTTTACAAGATCGACTCCGAAGAAGGCGCGTGGAACACGAACCGCAGTTACGAGGACGGCAACACGGGCCACCGCCCGACCGTCAAAGGCGGATACTTTCCGGTACCACCGGTTGACTCGCTGCACGACTTGCGTTCGGCCATGTGCATCGCACTCGAGGACATGGGTGTTGAGACCGAAGTGCACCACCACGAGGTCGCAACAGCCGGCCAGTGTGAAATCGGCGCCAAATTCAACACCCTGGTTCAGAAGGCCGACGAGGTCCAGATCTTCAAATACGTTGTTCACAATGTGGCGCACGCCTATGGAAAGACCGCAACGTTCATGCCGAAACCGCTGGTAAACGACAACGGCAATGGCATGCATGTTCACCAGTCACTCGCGAAAGGCGGTGAAAACCTGTTCTCGGGTGACGGCTATGGCGGCTTGTCCGATACAGCCCTCTACTATATCGGCGGCATCATCAAGCACGCGAAAGCGTTGTGCGCGTTCACGAATCCGGCGACCAACAGCTACAAGCGCCTCGTCCCTGGATTCGAGGCGCCGACGATTCTGGCTTACTCCGCGCGCAATCGCTCTGCGTCGATTCGCATTCCGTACGTTGCAAATCCAAAGGCCCGCCGAATCGAAGTTCGCTTCCCGGATTCGATGGCAAATCCCTACCTTGCGTTTGCGGCCATGATGATGGCCGGCCTCGACGGAATCCTGAACAAGACACACCCGGGCGATGCCATGGACAAGGACCTGTACGATCTGCCGCCGGAAGAGGAAAAAGACCTCAAGCTGGTCGCTTTCTCGCTGGACGAGGCGCTCGGCGCCCTCGATGAGGACCGGGAGTTCCTCAAAGCCGGCGACGTCTTTTCTGATGACCTGATTGACGCCTACATAGACCTCAAGCTGGAAAACGTTGCCAGGCTTCGGATGACGACTCATCCGGTCGAATTCGACATGTATTACAGCCTCTAATTACGAAAAATGTGAACCGGGCGGCATTTTTTGTCGCTTGGCTACTGGTCTCGACCCGGTCTACATTGTTATGCTAAACGTATGGACAAACGCCCGATTTTCCTACTTATTGGCTTGCTCGCAGGCACGGCGGCGCTGGCGGACGAGGCTTACCGCTGGGTGGACGACGACGGCATTGTTCATTACTCGGATCGCCCGCAGCCGGGCGCCGAGCTGGTCATACTGCCAAAGTCGAGCGCACCAACACGGCCGGTCGCACGCGCAGCCGCGCCGACCAGGGGTACCGCCAGGCAGTCCGACAAGGAAAAACCATTTAAGTACGAAAGCCTGCAGGTTGCCTCGCCGGGCCCCGAAGAGACGCTATGGAATATCGAAAGCGTCCTGAATGTGTCACTGGCAGTGAAACCGGCAATACAGCCGGGGCACCAGGTGCGTGTGTATTTCGACGGCGATGCCCGGATGGTGCCGGGTACGAGCTTTCAGATCGAAGAGGTCTATCGTGGGGTCCACAACATCCAGGCGGAAATCATCGACGAAACGGGCAAGCTCATGATTCGAAGCCGCACCAACCGCTTTTATGTGCAGCAGAACACGCTCAATTTCTAGCCACGCCGGGTAGCCGCGGCAGTAAGGGTTCCGGCGGCGGCATCTTCGACCGGTATTCCCGACACATTCTCGACAGCCTTAGCGCGGCCGTCATTCTGCTCGATACGTCTTTGTTGATCGTTGGCCTCAATGCGGCAGCCGAGAATATCCTTGGTATAAGCCAATCACGCGCCCGCGGCGAATCACTTCTAAGGCTTGTCGGAGACGAGCCGGAACTTCAGGATATCCTGAGCCGCGTCATCGCAACGGGCGATCATTACGCGAACGAAATGCAGCTCCCACCGACTGAAGTACATGCACACGAGCGCATCGTCGAGTGCCATGTGTCACCGCTCGATCTCGACCCCGTTGCACTGCTGGTCGAGATGACCGACGTAACGCGCCGCACATTGATTAGCCGGGAAAATGCGCTGCTCATTCAACATGGCGCCGGCCGCAAGATGATCCGGCAACTGGCGCATGAGATAAAAAACCCGCTTGGCGGGATTCGCGGCGCGGCACAGTTACTGGAGCGACAGCTGCCCGAAGACGGGCTGCGGGAATACACTCAAGTCGTTATCAGCGAAACCGACCGCCTCGCCGGCCTTGTCGACACTTTGCTTGGGCCGGGCGGACCGCCGAACAAACAGCCGGTGAACGTACACGAGCTGCTCGAATACGTCGTTCGAATCGTACAGGCAGAAGGTCGGCCGGCATCGACAATCCGCCGCGACTACGATGCCGGGCTGCCTCTTGTTGACCTCGACCGCGACCAGATCGTGCAGGCGCTGCTAAATCTCGTCAGAAACGCGGCAGCGGCGCTCGATGGTCAGGGTGTGCTGACACTACGCAGCCGCGCGGAATCGAATTTCACGATCGGCGACATTCGTCACCGCGTAGTCGCCAGTATCGAAATCGAAGACGATGGTCCGGGCATCCCGAAGGACCTGCAGGACTCGGTGTTTTATCCGCTGGTCACGAGCCGACCCGAGGGCACAGGCCTTGGGCTGCCGGCGGCGCAGGAACTGATCAGCCGGCACGGCGGCCTGATTGAATTCGAAAGCCGGCCCGGCCGCACCGTATTCTTCGTCCGCATACCGCTGGTACAGGCCGGTCTGACGTGAACGATGCGAAACTCAGTGTCTGGATAGTAGACGACGATCAGTCGGTACGTTGGGTACTTGAAAAAGCATTGCGGCAGGCGGGTATGGAGCCACGCACCTTTGAGCGCGCGGAGCACCTTCTCGAGGCTATCGGGCACGGCTCACCCGATGTGTTGATTACCGATATCCGCATGCCCGGCATAAGCGGCATCGCCCTGCTCGAGCGTTTGAGTCATACGCGGCCCGATTTGCCGATCATCGTCGTTACCGCTCACTCCGACCTGGAAAACGCAGTTGCGGCATACAAAGGCGGTGCGTTCGAATACCTGCCGAAACCCTTCGACATCGATGAGGTCGTCGAACTCGTACATAAAGCCGCACGCAAAAACGGCGGAAAGCATCGCGACGATAATTACAGCGACAGTAACCTTGATTCGCAAAGTAGCACCGCCATGCCGTCGATGATCGGCCAGGCGCCGGCGATGCAAGAGGTGTTTCGATCGATAGGTCGTCTTGCCGGCTCAAGTATGACCGTGCTGATTACCGGGGAATCGGGTACCGGCAAAGAACTCGTTGCGCGCGCATTGCATGACCACAGCCCGAGAGCAAGCAGACCGTTCGTTGCGCTGAACACATCGGCAATCGCATCGGAGCTGTTGGAGTCGGAGCTGTTTGGTCACGAGAAGGGCTCTTTTACGGGCGCCGATTCACGACGCATCGGTCGATTCGAGCAGGCCGACGGCGGCACGCTGTTTCTGGATGAAATCGGTGACATGTCGCCGGCACTGCAAACGAGACTTCTTCGCGTA
>CAYLTW010000184.1:2299-3937 GCA_964386735.1 uncultured Woeseiaceae bacterium | reverse complement strand
GCCCCGTATCACACGTTTGAAGAACCGCCGCACATCGGCCGCAAGGTTGGTTTTGAATGAACGACAAGATGAGCGATAACGACGCCGACAGGAAGGAAGGCATCCGTCGAACAGCGTTGATTCTCACAACGCTGGCCGTCGCTTTTTACGTCGGTTTCATCCTGATGGGCGTGTTGAACGCCTGAGATGACGATGAGCGAGCCGCCTGAAGAAAAAATCTCTGACAGGGCGCTTACTGTTCGTCTGCTGTTGCTTGCGATCGGCATGTTCGCTTTCGGTTTTGTCGTCCTGCCGCCGCTGTACGAGGTATTTTGCGAAATCACGGGCTTCGGCGGCCGGACCAACACATCGGCCGTGCAAATTGCCGAGGCACCTGACGAGTCTCGGGAAATTCGTATTGAGTTCGTGACCAACGTCAACGAATACGCGCCCTGGGAGTTTACGGCGGACGTTAATAGTATGACCGTCAATCCCGGCCGGGTTTACTTTGCCACGTTCACTGCAAAGAACCTGGCCGATGTCGGTAAAATCGCACAGGCAGTCCCCAGTGTCGCGCCGGCGACGGCCTCAAAATATTTCAAGAAGATCGAATGCTTCTGTTTTACCCGCCAGGAGTTTGCAGCGAACGAGGCGCGCGAAATGCCGCTGCAGTTCATCGTTGACCCGGAGCTGCCTGAGTACATCGACACGATAACGTTGCAATATACTTTTTTTGACACGCTTCGCGTCAGCGCGACCGCGAAAGACCAGTGAAGAGACCTGCCATGTCACAGCCAGACGATCGTTATTACATTCCTCACGGCAGCCACTGGCCCGTCGTTGGTTCACTTGGCCTGTTAACGATGATGGTGGGCGTATCCACATGGTTGAATGGCGCGGACACTGGTTTCTGGGTCATGCTGGCCGGCGTCGCTATTATTATCTTCATGGTGGCAGGCTGGTTCGGAACCGTTATCGGTGAGAATCAGCGCGGTATCTACAACGCCCAGGTCGGCACCTCGTTTCGCATGGGCATGTTCTGGTTCATTTTCTCCGAAGTCATGTTCTTTGCCGTGTTCTTCGGCGCTCTGTTCTATGCCCGCAACATGTCGATCCCCTGGCTGGGCGGTGACAGTAATAGCTTCTTCACCAACCTTTTGCTCTGGACCGGCTATGAGAGCACCTGGCCGTCGAACGGGCCGGCCAATGTTGGCGGCGACTACGAGATCATGGGTCCGTTCGGCCTGCCGCTGATCAATACGGCGATACTGCTGACGAGCTCAGTTACCGTCACGATCGCGCATCACGCGTTGCTTGCAGGCAATCGCAGTATTCTGAAGGTGTTTCTCGCAGCCACTTTTCTACTCGGCTTCCTTTTCGTCTATTTACAAGCCGTGGAGTACATCGAAGCCTACGAACACATGAACCTGAAGCTCACGACCGGTATCTACGGCTCAACGTTCTTCATGCTCACCGGCTTCCACGGCCTGCACGTAACGCTCGGCGGTATCATGCTAACGATCATCTGGCTGCGCGTCATGAACGGACACTTTACGCCGGACAAGCACTTCGCATTCGAAGCCGTCGCCTGGTATTGGCATTTTGTGGACGTAGTGTGGGTCGCGCTGTACGTGTTTGTTTATTGGATGTAGGGTTTTC
>CAYLTW010000184.1:0-2199 GCA_964386735.1 uncultured Woeseiaceae bacterium | reverse complement strand
GGCCAGCAAAACCAACACTATGGCTTTCATGGAAGCCCTGCAATTTTTTGGACGTAGCAGTATATCGTGAACACGCAAACGAAAAAGTCGCTTCCTGCCTGGCTGCCGTTCGTCGTTGGGGCAGTCCTGGTTATTCAGTTTGCGGCGCTGGGCGTCTGGCAAATCAACCGTGGCCTGGAAAAACGCGCCAGCCGCGCCGCATTCAATAACCAGTCATCCTTCGCCCGCTTTCACGATGGCGGCGAGGTTCGCTCCTACCAGGCGATCAAGGCCGACGGGCAATTCTTATCCGACCATCAGTTCCTGCTGGACAACATCATATTGAACAGCCGCTACGGCTTTTATGTGTTGACCGCGCTGGAAATGGCTGACGACGAGCCGCTCCTCATCGTCAATCGTGGCTGGATCCAAAAGTCCGGTCCGACCCCGGATTTGGCGACCATCACCGACAGCATCGCCGTCGACGAATCGCCGCGCACCGTTCGCGGTCGCGTTGGCTCGCTGCCCAGGCCGGGCGTCCGCATGGGCGAGGCAATCCTGTCCCGGAATTCCTGGCCACAAGTGGCGGTTTTTCCAACGGCCGACGACCTGGCGTTGTCACTTGGCCGCGAGGTACAGCCATTTGTTGTGCTAATGGATCCCGACGACGACAGCGGCTTCCTGCGACACTGGGTGCCCGAAGAAATGGGCCCGGCCAAGCATTTCGGCTACGCATTGCAGTGGTTCGCGATGGGCGCCGTGCTCGCCGGCCTGTTGATCTGGAATTTTCGTAACAAAAGGCCGGGCGAGTGAGCGACCTAAGACGGGGCTCCGGGCGTTTACAGCTTCTGCTGATCGCGGCCGTTTTTTTCGTCCCGCTGTTTTTCGCCGGCTGGCTGTATTACAAGGGCGAGCTGATACAGCCGACCGGCAAAACCAACGCCGGCGCGCTGCTTGAGCCGCTGATCAATCTCAACGACGAACTCCCCGGGTCTGTGCTCATCGAGAGCGGCCGCGGTTATTGGCTGTTGGTCTATCAGAACACGGGCTTATGCGGAGACCAGTGCCGCGACGGCCTTTACACGACCCGGCAGATCCGGCTGATGCTGGGCAAGGAGATGGATCGCGTTCGCCGGATTTTCTTGCACGGCGAAACGCTGCCCGATACAGTGTTTCTCGCTGCCGAGCATCAGGGCCTGATTTCGTTTAGTGATGACGAGCTAAGCAAGCTCTTGAAGCAGAAGAAGCCCAGCGAGCTCGCGGCAGGCGGATACTATCTGATTGATCCGCACGGAAACCTGGTCATGTACTTTCATCCGGGCATCAGACCGGGCGACATGATTGATGACATCAAGCGGCTGCTAAGGCTGTCACGAATCGGATGAGTTGAGGGGAAATGAGCGCAAACGTTGAAACACTGACCGACTGGCGGGACTTCTATGAGTTGACCAAGCCCCGGGTGGTTATGCTCATCGTTTTCACGGCGATCGTCGGCATGTTTCTGGCGGTTCCGGGCTGGCCCGGTACGACTGCGCTTTTTTTCGGCACAATCGGCATAGGCCTCGCCGCGTCGGGGGCCGCTGTCTTCAATCACATCCTCGACGCGCGTATCGACATTCACATGTTGCGTACACGTAACCGGCCGTTACCGCAGGGACGCGTGTCCGAGCGTGCGGCACTAAGATTTGCAACGATGCTCTGCGTGATCTCTATGATCATGCTGTGGTTCGTCGTCAACCCACTGACCGCGATATTGACGAGTTTCTCCCTGGTTGGCTACGCCGTTATATACACGGTGTACCTGAAGCGCGCTACGCCGCAAAACATTGTTATTGGCGGTGCCGCAGGAGCAGCGCCACCCATTCTCGGGTGGACGGCGGTGACGAATGAAATACATGCTGGCGCGCTATTGTTGTTCCTGATCGTATTTGTCTGGACGCCGCCTCATTTCTGGGCGCTCGCGATCGCGCGCAAGAAAGAATACGCCAAGGTCGACATTCCAATGCTGCCAGTGACGCACGGCGAAGCATACACACGGCTGAACATACTTCTATATACGATCCTGCTGGTCCTCGTGACCGTCATTCCTTATCTCATAGGCATGAGCGGCATGATTTACCTCCTGGCAGCATTGCTACTGGGCGGAAGTTTTCTTTATCACGCAATCCAGATGATTCGCTATCCCGATGAACTTAACCGGGCGATGCGAACATTCAGGTT
>CAYLTW010000183.1:0-3947 GCA_964386735.1 uncultured Woeseiaceae bacterium | reverse complement strand
CCGGTCCGAAATCGTTGAGTAGCGCCGATGACAACTCGAAATCCAATTGAAAGCCTGGCCGAGACCCGCCATGAATTTGGCGAGCATGGCGGCGTCAACATGTCCATTGAAGCAAGCACGACATTTACTGTGATGGAACCTGGAACGATGCCCGAGCTTTTCCAGGGAAGAAAAGCGGCGCCGGAGGGTTGCTATCTTTATGCCCGGCACTTCAATCCCACGGTCTACAATCTCGGGCGCCAGCTCGCGGCCCTTGAGGGAACCGACGCGGCGTATTGCACCTCGAGCGGCATGGCGGCGATATCGGCTGCGATTTTTCAACTGTGCCAATCCGGTGATCACATCGTCGCGTCCAACACCGTGTATGGCGGCTCTTTTTCGCTAATGCACGATTTTCTCCCGGCAAAAGCGAACATCAATACTGCGTTTGTTGATATCACCAATTTGGCGGCCGTAGACGCGGCCATAACCGGCAAGACCCGCGTTATTTTCGCCGAAAGCATCGCCAACCCGACACTGCGCGTAGCCAACGTGCCGGCGCTTGCTGAACTCGCACGGTCGCGCGGTGTGCAACTCGTCATTGACAATACCTTCAGTCCGTTGCTGTTGGCTCCTGCGGGAATGGGGGCAAACGTCGTCGTGCATAGCCTGACTAAATTCGTCAATGGCGCCTCAGACATTATCGCGGGCGCAGTCTGCGGCACGACTGATTTCATCCAGGGACTGATGGACCTGCACACGGGACCACTAATGATCCTCGGGCCGACGATGGATCCGGGCATTGCGGCGAAAATCAGCCTGCGGATCCCGCATCTGGCCCTGCGAATGGTGGAACATGCGCGACGAGCCCAGGTCATCGCCGAAAGACTGCAGGAATCGGGCGTTCCTGTCGCGTACCCCGGACTGAGCAGTCATCCCGACTACGAACTAATGATGCAACTACGTTGTCCGGAATACGGATTCGGCGGGATTCTTACGCTCGACCTCGGCACGGAGGAAAAAGCGAACGAGTTGATGGATTTGCTGCAGAACAAATATCGCTTCGGATTTATGGCCGTGAGTCTCGGCTACTTCGATACCTTGATGTCGAGTCCCAGCATCAGCACTTCAAGCGAGATGTCGGAAGACGAATTGTCCGTTGCCGGAATCGGCTCCGGGTTGGTGCGCATGTCCGTCGGTTTCACCGGTAGCCTCGAATCGCGCTGGCGCCAGCTAAGAAGTGCCCTGGATGATATTGGTGGGTACAAATCCGCTTAGACTTTAGCGTAATTTTATAGATACTGATCTAGCGGCCTTCAAATATTGGACCTTGCCATGCTAAAGAAAATCGGATGGAGTTTTGCGGCGCTCATCCTGCTGATCGCCATCGTCCTGTTCGTCTTGTTGCAACGCGCCGATACGGAAACGCGGGTACTTGATGAACAAGCGCGTGCCCTTGCACCTGGCATGTTCGTGGAATTGACGGACGGCATGACTCACTACGATGTTGCCGGACCCGATTCGGGTCAGGTCGTGATTCTGGTTCATGGTTTCAGTGTGCCGTACTACATCTGGGATACGACGTTCGAGGCACTCGCTGCAGCCGGTTTCCGTGTGGTCCGCTTTGATCTGTTTGGGCGCGGCTACTCTGATCGTCCGGACACGCGTTACGACGGTGGTTTGTATGAGCGGCAGATTGTGGACCTGATCGGCGCGCTTGGGCTGGATGCACCCGTTGACGTAATCGGGTTATCCATGGGTGGCGCCGTGGTCATGCGATTTGCAGCCGATCACGCCGATCTAGTGCGAAAAGTAGTACTCGTGGATCCTTCGACCGAAGCTTCGCCCGCACCACCGTACCCGAAGTGGATCGGATCACCCTTGATCGCTTTGACGTTCATTCCGGACATTGCGGAAGGGCAACTCACCGATTTCCTTCATCCCGAGAATTATCCAGACTGGGTTGAGCAGTACCGGGTGCAGATGCAGTACGAGGGATTTCGCCGTGCGATTATCTCGACGATTTACGAGTTCGGGCCGGAGGACCACCTCGCCAACTACCGCAAGGTTCAGGAACTGGGGCTACCGGTCAAGTTGATTTGGGGCGTTGAAGATCAGACGCTGGACATATCGGGTGCCGAAACCGTTCAGAGCGTGCTTGACGTCGACTTTTTGCCGGTCGAAGAGTCAGGCCATCTACCGCACATAGAACAAGCTGAAACTGTCAATCCTGCGATAGTTGATTTCCTGCAGAGCGACGGGCCGGGCAGTTCGAACAGCGCGGTGGAATCACTTGTGAACGCCGATCTTGAGAACTTTTGTGAACGACTTCCTCGCCCGGCTTACGCGAATTTCGAAAAAAACGACATCAGCAACGACTGGTTTGAAGTCTATGAAGTAGACACCGATGTCTGGGCAATATACGAGCCATTCCAGTGGCAGGAAGTCATCTCGTACCTGATCATTGGCGCCGATTCTGCGCTGCTTTTTGATACTGGAAATGGCATCGGCAACATCAGGGCCATCGTTGATCAATTGACCGACAAGCCTATCCAGGTACTGAATTCCCACAGTCACTTCGACCATATCGGGGGCAATCACCAGTTCAGGAAAATACTCTCGCCTGCCACGACGTTCTCGGTGGCGAACAGTGAGGGTGATGAGAGCCGGCTCGTAAGGAAGGAGGTATCAGCAGACGCACTGTGCAAAGACCTGCCGGCGGGTGTCACAGAGGCGAATCACCACATTAATCCCTATACGATTACAGACCGGGTCAAGGACGGTGACACGATCGATTTGGGGAGCAGGAAACTTGAAGTTCTTTTTGTCCCGGGCCACACCGATGATTCGATCGCGTTGCTCGACAGGGATGCCGGCCTGCTGTGGACCGGTGATAGTTTCTATGAGGGTCCTATCTGGTTGTTTTTCCCTGAGACCGATCTCGCGGCCTATGAGAAGTCCATCGTTCGATTAGCCGCCCTTGTGCCGGAACTAAGGGCTCTTTTGCCTGCCCACAACACGCCAATAGCCCTCCCTGCCATGCTGCTTGAAACTGAGAAAGCGCTGGGCCTCGTTTTGCAAGGAAAGGCCACGCCAGTGCCTGACGGTAAGGATCTGGTCAATTTCGAGTTCGCAGATTTTAGTTTCTTGATGCGTAAAGATTATACGACTGTATCCGGCGACTAGGACCTGGATTTCCGGTTTTCGCCGCTCTGTCATCTCTTAAGAACTATTCGGAATCCTGACTATGCGAGACAAAATACCGACACTGGCGCTATTCCTGGCGTTTTTGGCGGCTACGCCAATGACAACATTGGCATCGGACACTGAAAGCGCCGGCGACGTCGTGGCCGTTCTGTTACCGGTGACCGGCTTTGTGGCAGCAACACTCAAGCACGATCGTGAGGGGCAGATTCAATTTATCAAATCAATTGCGACTAACGCCGTGATAACGGCAGGACTAAAGGCAATCGTCGACAAGCGTCGCCCCGATGGAGAATGTTGTGACTCGTTTCCATCCAGCCATACATCGTACGCATTTATGGGCGCATCGTTTCTGCAAAGACGCTACGGACGAAAGGTTGCCATCCCGGCCTATGCTGCCGCAACCTTCGTCGCCTACAGCCGCGTTGAATCGGATCGGCATTTCGTCGAAGACGTTGTCGCCGGAGCCGCAATCGGGTATTTGTCATCATACTTTTTCACGACGAGATATAAGGGTTTGACGGTATCCCCCGTGGTGCGCCATGATTTTCTTGGTGTCTCGTTCAACGTGGCCATGTAGCAGCTACGCCCTGGAGTAGGTGCCTACCAGGCGATTCATTCCGACTACGTTGGGCTCGATCTCTTTTAGCAGTTCCTCCATCGACAATCCCGGCTCAAGGTCAGACTCGGTGTCCAGAGCCAGTATCCAGAAAAAATAATGATGGATACCATGTCCTTCCGGCGGCATGGGTCCACCGTAGCCG
>CAYLTW010000182.1:0-3993 GCA_964386735.1 uncultured Woeseiaceae bacterium | reverse complement strand
GCACTGGGTTTTGATCTCAGCATGCGCAGGTTCGAATCCTGCCGCCCCAGCCAACATTTTTGTCACACAACGACAGGTGAAGACAGTATGAAAGGCATGCCCCCGTCAGATGCAGACAATCGCCTGATGGTATTTTCGGGTAGTGCCAACCTGCCGCTGGCGCAATTGATTGCCAACCGATTACGCCTGCACCTGGGCAAGTCGACGATCAGCGAGTTCAGCGACGGCGAGATTATGGTTGAGATCACGGAAAGTGTCCGTGGTCGAGACGTATTTGTAGTGCAGCCCACCTGCGCACCGACCAACAACAATTTGATGGAGTTGCTGGTTACGGTTGACGCTTTGCAGCGTGCCTCGGCGGCCCGAATCACCACGGTGATTCCATACTTCGGTTATGCGCGCCAGGACCGCAGGCCGCGCTCGGCGAGGGTGCCGATTACCGCCAAGGTGGTGGCGCAGATGATCGGCGATGCGGGCGCCGACCGGGCATTGACCGTGGACCTGCACGCCGAACAGATACAGGGCTTCTTTAACATACCGGTCGACAACATCTATGCCTCGCCGCTCCTGCTGGGCGACGTGTGGCGACAGAAATATCCGAACCTCATGGTGGTATCACCAGACGTTGGCGGCGTGGTGAGGGCAAGGGCGCTGGCCAAGCGTCTGGACGATGCTGAACTGGCGATCATCGACAAGCGTCGGCCGAAAGCCAACGTGGCGAAGGTCATGCATATTATCGGCGAGGTTGAAGACCGCACCTGTGTGCTTGTTGATGACCTGGTCGACACGGCGGGGACCCTGTGTCAGGCGGCCGGGGCGCTGAAGGAAAACGGTGCGCAGCGAGTCGTCGCGTACTGCACGCATCCCGTGTTGTCCGGTAATGCGATAAAGACTATCGAGAACTCGCAACTCGATGAACTGGTGGTGACGGATACCATCCCGTTGCGTCCCGATGCACAGGCCTGTACGCGCATACGGCAACTGAGTATTGCTGAAATGCTGGCCGAGACGATTCGCCGTATCAGTGCCGAAGAGTCGGTCAGTTCGATGTTTATGGATTAAAAACTGTTTTTGGTCTCCTCTGGTCGCGGAGGAGTTTTTTGGTAAACCTGGAGTATGAAGTATGTCTATTTTTGAACTCGAAGCCGAGTCACGGTCAGACCAGGGGAAAGGTGCGAGCCGCCGCCTGCGTCATGACGGTATGGTCCCGGCAGTTATCTATGGTGGCAGTAAGGAACCACAATCTATCAAGCTGGTGCATAGTGAAATCCTGAAACGCCTGGATCACGAAGCCTTTTATTCGCACATCCTGACGGTCAAGGTCGATGGCAAGCCCACCAAGACTATTTTGCGTGATATGCAACGTCATCCCGCGAAGCCCGTCATCATGCACATGGATTTTATGCGTATCGATGAGAAAAAGCCGATTCGTGTCCATGTGCCGTTGCATTTCCTCGGTGCAGATGTAGCGCCTGGCGCCAAAGAGGGTGGCCTGATCTCTCACGACATGGTGGAAGTGACGCTGGAAGTGCTGCCAAAACATTTGCCTGAATATATCGAGGTCGATATTTCGGCAATGGAAATCGGGGATATTCTGCACCTTACCGATCTCAAGTTGCCGGAAACCGGCAGCCTGGTCGAACTGGCTCGTGGCGAAGGTCATGATCTGCCGATCGTGTCAATCCACGTACGGCGTGGCGGCACAGAGGAAGAGGAAGAGGCAGCCGCAGCCGCTGCTGGAGAAGAGGCAGCAGCCGAAGGCGGTGAAGAAGCCGCTGAAGGCGAAAGCTGATCCATCCGGCCAGTGCCGGCTATTCAACTCATCGTCGGACTGGGAAATCCCGGTTCCGAACACGAACCAACCCGGCATAACGCCGGGTTCTGGTTCGTTGATGAACTGGCGCAGCGTTGTCAGCAGCAGTTCCGTTCCGAGCAAAGATTTCAGAGCGAAGTTGCACGCTGTCTGGTGGACGGCAACGAGTGCCGACTGCAAAAGCCGATGACCTTCATGAACCGCAGTGGCCAGGCGGTGCGATCCCTGTTGCAGTTTTTCAAAATACCGCTGGAGCAGGTACTCGTCGTGCACGATGAGCTGGACCTGGAGCCGGGTGTCGTCAAGCTGAAAAAGGGTGGTGGTCACGGTGGGCATAATGGTCTGCGCGACCTGATCAGCCACCTTGGTAGTAAAGAATTTTACCGGCTGCGCGTTGGCATCGGCCATCCGGGTCATCGTGACCAGGTGGTTGACTATGTGCTTAAGAAACCATCGAAGCAGGACAGATTGCAGATAGAGGAAGCACTGGTCGACGCGCTGAACGTGATGCCGGACGTTGTTCAGGGACAATTCGAACGCGCCATGAACACACTGCACGTGCGCAAGTAACCAGTCTGGATCAGAACTTATGGGATTTAAATGCGGAATCGTTGGCTTGCCGAACGTAGGCAAGTCCACCTTGTTCAATGCACTCACCAAGGCCGGAATACAGGCGGAGAACTATCCGTTCTGCACCATAGACCCCAACGTCGGCGTGGTGCCGGTTCCCGATGCAAGGATGGACAAACTGGCCGCCATCGTAAATCCGCAACGAGTATTGCCGACTACCATGGAATTTGTCGATATAGCCGGGCTGGTTGCCGGTGCGTCGAAAGGCGAAGGGCTGGGCAACAAGTTCCTGGCCAATATCCGCGAGACCGATGCCATCGTGCACGTGGTGCGTTGTTTCGAAGATGACAACGTTGTGCATGTGGACGGGAAAATAGACCCGTTATCCGATATCGAAGTTATCGATACCGAGCTGGCACTGGCTGATCTGGAAACGGTGGAAAAAGCGGTTCGCCGCGTCAGCAAGATTGCCAAGAGCGGTGACAAGGCGGCAAAGGCAAAACTGGCCGTTCTTGAGCCGCTCGCTGCACACCTGGACGAAGGGCAGATGGCTCGTACCATGTCACTGGATGATGACGCCAAAGCAGAATTGCAGGATCTGCATCTGTTGACACTAAAACCGACTATGTATATTGCCAATGTTGCGGAAGATGGTTTTAAGAATAATCCGCGGCTGGATGTCGTGCGTGAACTGGCCGACAAGGAGGATGCTGTAGTGGTGCCCGTCTGCGCGGCGATAGAGGCTGAACTCGTCGATCTGGATGCCGACGAACAGGAGGCATTCCTGGAAGATCTCGGGCTTGAAGAGCCTGGCCTGAACAGGGTGATCCACGCAGGGTATCGTTTGCTGGGCCTGCAGACCTACTTTACCGCCGGCGTTAAGGAAGTTCGTGCCTGGACGGTGCAGGTCGGCGCCACGGCTCCAAAAGCCGCCGGTGTTATTCACACGGACTTCGAAAAAGGCTTTATCCGCGCGGAAGTTACGTCGTATGAGGATTTCATCGCCAGCAACGGCGAACAGGGCGCGAAAGAGGCCGGCAAGCTACGCCTGGAAGGCAAGGAATACGTCGTGAAGGACGGCGACGTCATGCACTTCCGCTTCAACGTCTAGCTGGACAGCAAGGGGCTAAATCCCTACAATTTCGCCTCTCTCCACGAACCTTCTGGTTCGTAACCGAAACAATGGCAAGGTAGCTCAGTTGGTTAGAGCACCGCACTCATAATGCGGGGGTCGGCGGTTCAAATCCGCCCCTTGCTACCAAAAATCAAAGAGTTACAAATTAAGAATTGACGGAAGATTGCCCAAGTAAGCACCAAGTAAGCAACCAGGATTGAAATAGGTAATGTTTCCCTCAGCTTGTATGCAGTCTTTCCGGTATAATTCCGTAAAGGATGTAGTTTGGTGGCCGCTTGAAATAATAGCTGACCGATAGAATGTATCCGATAAACTCCAAGGTATAGATCATGGCTGGACGTTTCCAATTTGATCCGGAAAAGGCTGTGGAGGTAATTCTCTATATTGCTCAGCGGCTGCGTGATCCAGGCTTTCACAAAATCAGCAAGATTCTCTATTTCGCGGACCTGAGCCACCTGGAGAAATTCGGGCGGCT
>CAYLTW010000181.1:0-4062 GCA_964386735.1 uncultured Woeseiaceae bacterium | reverse complement strand
CCTTGCCATTCAAATCCAGAGCCGTGACGACCGTGTCCTTTTCGATATTGCCGGCCGTATAGATTCTTCCGGCCGCAGTCGATACCGAGGAAAAGCCGTGTCCCAGACCGTCGGCTGTCCAGGCCAGGGGCGGCCCTTTGTCAGGCCAACTCTTCGAGAGGCCCGTCTCGGTGGAGATGTTGTTCCGGCCGGGCCCGTGAAACTGGGGCCAGGAGGGATCGTTGCCGGCAGCGAATGCCGCACTCGTTACGATCAGGAAACCGATTAGCATGATAGATATCCTCGTCAATTCGTATTTCGGAGCCGCCCACGGAAGGTTCTCCGCTTTCTCAGTCAGATATTTCTCTCTCATGTTCTACCTCTCGAGTTAAGCAAGTACTGTGCCGCCTCGCAAGACAACCCAGTGAGTTCATCTCCGCCATGCACTATGATCTCACAGGCCAACTCGAAGAATGAGGCATTTTGAATCGCATGAGCAAAATTGTCGGCTGCGGTCACTTGCCCGTGGTTGACGATGGTCACCATATCGTGCGTGCGCATGGCATCGGTTACGGCGTTGGCCAGATCCTCCGATCCGGGCTGGCTGTAGAGGACCCGCGCCACAGGTCCGATGTAGAACGGCACCTCTGGAATCACGAAATAGTTGACATTCTCTGCGCCTCGAGAGGCCAGAGCGGTTGCAAAAGGCGTCTGAAAATGCAGCACCACGTTGACCTCAGGTCGAGAACGCAGGATGCCGGCGTGAAATCCCATTTCGACACTCGGCTGCTTTTCATCCAGGGGCGTCCCATCAGAAATACGGCACACACAGACACCGTCAGCCGATAGATCTCCCATCCAACTGCGCGACGCCGTGATGAGCATCCGATTCGAATCCAGTCGTAGAGACAGGTTGCCGCTACTGCAACGCACGAGCCCGCGAGCCGCTGCTTCGTGACTTGCTTCGATGAATTCACGCACAATGTGTTCTGGGATATCTGTCATTTTGCTACTCTAAGCCGGACAATTTGGCAATAAGTGCAGCGATAATACCACATGACCATGATCCTGACAAGGCCGGCAATTGGTCCCATTCGATGCTGCTCAGAGCCTGGCCAAGACAGAACGCAGCGCGGAAGGCTCAGAAAGAGCACGGTGCGCCTTTGATTCTCATGGCAATCGCTATGGGTCTACGGAGCCTCGACCTCCGACGCATCGAGATCATCCTCCTCGACGTTTCGACAGCGATTGCGAGAACAGCCAGTTCGGCAGTTCGGGTGTAACATACGCCTTCTCCCAGCAGTTGTGTCTCACATTCGGGTACTCGGTGTATCGCGGATTGGCGCCGACGGCCTCGAGCGCCTTGAACATCAGCCGTGAATTCGCCACCGGATTCTTCTGATCCTTGGCACCGTGCCACAGCCAGAGCGGCAGATCGCGGACCAGATTGGCGGTTCTCTTCAGATCGGCCTGCTCCGGCTTCATCGATTGGCGCGCGCACAACGGAATCGCGGCGGCAAAACGTCCCGGATGCGAGAGGATCGCGATCCAGGTTCCTTTGCCGCCTCCGGAGAGTCCGGTGATGTACTGCCGCCGCTTGTCAATGTTGAACTCGGCTTCGAGAGCGTCAAGCGCTTCGATAGCATTGAGCAGCGTTCGCGAAGGTCCGCCCTCGAATACGCTGCCCCAGTTCTCATCTTGTGGGGCGGTCGGGACCAGCACAAAGCACGAGTGTTTCGCCTGACGCTGCTCGGCTACGCAGAACTTCGCTCCGGTTGCCGTCGCCGGGTTCCATCTGGCCTTTCCGCGCTGCAGGCCGCCGTGCAGGAACATCACAATCGGATATGACCGCGACGAATCATAATCCTTTGGGACGAACAGGCGATAGCGCAGCGTATCGCCGGTCGAGCCGGAAAAGGTCCGGTTCTCGAAGTCCCGAACCGTCACGCCACGGGATGCACCGCATATTCCTGCGATCAGCACCACGGACGTCAGACAGCATTTGGCGACCGATATTCGTTTCATCTTCTTACCTCTTTAAGGGAACACGTGCCGTTCTTGTCAATGTGGCAAGTTTAGAAAGAAATCATATGCGTTTCAAGCATCCTCGCTTTAAACACAGTAATGTACAATACGTTTCCCGGTTTTTTGCTGCGCGGGGCGCGGGCGATTCGATGTGTCGCGGGTGGGGAGCGGCGTAGGGGTTTTCAGATTGACTTTGGGGCGTTTTTGGGTTATTGTTGGGGGGTGTTTTGTGGGCTAAGGGTGCCTGGACGATTGCAGATGGGGCGCAGCGATGAAACTGACGAAAACCAGCTTTGGAAACGGTATTCTCACCAGCGTCCTGGTTTTTGGTCTGATTCTGTCGGTTTCGGGCTCGGCTGCGGCGCTGGTCGAATCGTCGGCACGTCGCAACGACAAGAAGATACAGTACTTGCGCAGCTTTGATTTCGAGCCTCTTCACCTGGCTATCAATGATCTAATCGAAACGTTCGGCCGCGAGTATCCCAATGGCCGTCAGTACCAGATGCGTTTGGACGAGTTGAAAAAGGCAAGGGCGGCGGCCCTGTCGCTCGGCCGCAACAGCGATTCGGCGAGCGCCAAACTGCTAAGACTCGCCCGGGAGTTGCCGAAGCTGCAATACGATGCGCTGCTCTGTAATCCGCTGCTCGACTTCAACGAACTGATTCTGCTCAAGCGCAAGCGCGGCCAGCTCGGCCTGCCGGTCAACCACAAGTGCAACACGGGGATCGAGCGAACGGGCTACGACAACGAGATCGCGGCGCTGGGGCCGGTTCATCCTACGGGCAAGATGAGAACGGTTTTTCGCCCCGAGGCCGGCCGGTATGTCGGCGAGATCGACCTGCATTACGACGCCGAGAAGATGCTTTTCACGATGCCGACAGGCCCGACCTGGCAGATATTCGAGATCGGCGCCGACGGCACAGGCCTGAGGCAGGTCTCCTCGGGCGAGCACCCGGACGTGGACAACTTCGACGCGTGCTATCTGCCCGACGGCAGAATCGTGTACGTCTCGACGGCGTCGTACACCGCGGTCCCCTGCTGGCACGGCAAGGAGCGGGCGTGCAATATTTACCTGATGGACGGCGACGGCTCCAACGTGCGGCAGTTGTGTTTCGACCAGGACCTCGACCTGCACCCGGCCGTGCTGCCGACGGGGCAGGTGATCTTCAGCCGATGGGATTACACCGGCCCGATGCACATTTATCTGCGCCCGCTGATGGCGATGAACCCGGACGGCACGGGCCAGCGGGCGGTTTACGGGAGCAATTCCTATTGGCCCAACGCGCTGTATTATCCGCGTGGGATACCGGGTGCGCCGGGCAAGATCATCGCGATCATCGCCGGCTATCACGGCGTGCCGCGGATGGGTGAGTTGGGGCTGATCGATACGACCAAGGGCTGGTATGAAGCCGAGGGTGTCGTGCAGCGTATCCCCGGGCGCGGCAAGCCGGTCGAGACGGTCATCCGCGACAATCTGGTCGACAAGTCATGGCCCAAGTTTCTGCATCCCTATCCGCTGAGCGATAAGTACTTCCTCGTGGCCGCACAGCTTGCGAACAAGGGCCCGTGGGGGATTTACCTTGTGGACGTCTTCGACAACGTGCTTGCGATTTGCGTGCGGCCCGACTTCGATTTGTTCGAGCCTATCCCGCTTGCCAAAACGTCGAAGCCTCCCGCGATCCCGGACAGGGTGGACCTGGATCGTGACGACGCGGTTGTCTATCTGGACGATGTATACGTCGGGCCGGGTTTGGCGGGCGTTCCTCGCGGCACGATCAAGAAGCTGCGGATCGTGGCGTATCACTTCGGCTATCCGGGGATGGCCGGGCCGGACAAGATCGGCTGCGGAGGCCCCTGGGAGGTGATGCGGATTCTCGGGACGGTGGACGTTCACAAAGACGGCTCGGCGATGTTCACGGTCCCGGCCAATACGCCGCTGAGCGTCCAGCCTCTGGATGAGCAGGGCAAGGCGGTCCAACTGATGCGGAGCTGGTTCACGGCGATGCCGGGCGAGACGGTTTCATGCGTCGGATGTCACGAGCAGTCACAGCAGATTCC
>CAYLTW010000180.1:0-4069 GCA_964386735.1 uncultured Woeseiaceae bacterium | reverse complement strand
AACGACACGTTTGAATGAGCGACCCGGAAATCTACCAGCCGCGCGTACCACGGCGGACCGTGCAGCATGACCTTCATGGCGTGTGTTACGAGGTTAGCGAATGGGGTGACAGCGCTGCTCCCCTGATCGTTTATTTGCACGGTTGGGGAGACTGCGCCGCGACGTTTCAATTCGTCGTTGACCAGCTCAGTCGTGACTGGTTTGTCGTCGCACCTGACTGGCGCGGGTTTGGCGGCTCTGTGGTCGACACACAGGCGTTCTGGTTTCCGGACTACCTCGCCGATCTCGATCAATTGCTGGCGGCATACAGCCCCGGCGTTCCCGCCCGACTGGTCGGTCACAGTATGGGGGCCAATATCGGCGGCCTGTTTGCCGGCGCAATGCCCGAGCGAGTCGCTGCGCTCGTCAACGTGGAGGGCTTCGGACTGACCGACTCCGACCCGATGGAAGCGCCGGAGCGCTACCGTCGATGGATCAAGGCAGTTCGCTCGGCACCCGATTTTTCGAGTTATGAAAACTTCAGTGCGCTGGCTCACCGCGTTTCGAAACGCAGCCCGCGCGCGAGTGAGGCCGTCGTCGAGTTCGTCGCCCGCGCCTGGGCCGTGCAGCGGGACGGGCGGGTTCACCTGCGCGCCAATCCGCGGCACAGGTTGCCGAACGCCGTTTTGTACCGGCGCGCGGAGAGCGAGGCTTGTTGGCGGAATGTGACTGCCCCGGTTCTGCTGGTCGCCGGCGAAGACAGTGAATTCGCCTCACCAACCGATCCGCGCCTGGAAACCGGGGTTCGCGACCTGCCGTTTGGCACGGCGGCCCTGGAGACGATTCCCGACGCCGGCCATATGATGCATTTCGAGGCGCCGGCGGCGTTGGCCGGTCTGATCGAGGCGTTCTTCACGAAACACTTGTAAATCTATCCAGTACTGTATAAAAATACAGACCTTTCCCGGGTTACATGGCTGAGGTCACGGTGTGCTGGCGGCAGAACGGCAAGACGACTATCTCGATCTCCTGAATCCCGCGCAAAGGCAGGCGGCAAGCTATGGTGAGCGCGAGGGCCAGGAGCCGTTTCGCGCCGGGCCGTTGCTGGTTATCGCCGGCGCCGGCACGGGCAAGACCATGACCCTGGCGCACCGTGTTGCACACCTCATTGTCGAGGGCGTTGATCCGGAGCGGATTCTCCTGTTGACGTTTACGCGGCGCGCGGCACAGGAAATGACACGGCGCGTGGAAACGATTGTCCGACGTGCGCTGCAACAGAAAAACAAGTCGGTGTCCTGTGCCATTGCATTGCCGTGGTCCGGCACCTTTCATTCGATTGGCAACCGCCTCTTGCGACGATTTGCACACAATCTCGGCCTCGACCCGGGATTTTCGATTCTCGACCGCGGAGATTCGGCCGACCTGATGGATGTCGTGCGCCACGAGCTGAACCTGTCGAAAAAAGCGCGTCGATTTCCGAAGAAGGACACTTGTTTCGCGATCTACTCACGAACGGTCAACACGCAGCAGTCGCTCCGCGAGTCGCTGGATGTCAGCTACCCGTGGTGTGCCGACTGGGAACCGGAGCTTCGCGAGCTGTTTCGGAACTACGTGCTGCGCAAGCAGCAAACACAGGTACTCGACTACGATGACCTGCTGTTGTACTGGAACCATCTCGTCGCCGAGCCGGAATTTGCGGCCGATATCGGCGGCTGGTTCGACCATGTTCTGGTCGACGAATACCAGGACACCAATCTTGTTCAGGCACAAATCCTGAATGCGCTGAAGCCGGAGGGCGACGGTGTGACGGTTGTCGGTGACGACGCACAATCCATCTATTCATTCCGCGCGGCCGCGGTCGAAAATATACTGGGGTTCCCGGATCAGTACATGCCCTCGGCCCGGGTTATTACGCTTGAGGAAAATTATCGGTCCTCACAGCCGATACTCGACACGGCCAATTGCCTGATTGCCGAAAGCGAGCGCCAGTACCGCAAGAATTTATTTTCGAGCCGCAAAGATGGCGGGATGCCGGAGTATGTGACGGTCGAAGACGGCGATGCGGAGGCCGAATACGTTGTCGAGGCAGTACTCGCGAACCGCGAAACCGGGATGCAACTCATGGAGCAGGCCGTGTTGTTTCGCGGCACGCATCATAGTGACCGGCTGGAACTCGAGTTGCTACGCAGAAATATCCCCTACGTGAAGTACGGTGGCCTTAAATTCCTCGAGGCGGCGCACGTCAAAGACATGCTGGCGATACTCAAGTGGGCGGAAAACCCGAAAAATGAGGTCGCCGCATTTCGCATACTGAAATTGCTTCCTGGTATGGGCCCGGTATCCGCCTCCAGGTGTTTCGGGCACCTGGCGCAACATGATTTCGCGATGGGGTCGCTTGTTGAATTTCGCCCGCCGTCTTCGTCGGCCGGTGAGTGGGGAGCCTTTTGTGAGTTGTTGTCCTCGCTTTCTGCCGCGGCGCTCGACGATCAGGCGTGGCAAACGCAGATTACACAGCTAAGACGGTGGTACCAGCCACATCTCGAGCGCCTGTACGACAACCTCGAGACACGGGAAGCCGACCTCGAACAACTGGAGCAAATTTCCGGTCGTTATCCGACCCGGGAACGCTTCCTGACCGAACTCACCCTGGATCCGCCGTCCGCATCCGGCGATCAGGCCGGCGACCCGTTACTTGACGAGGACTACCTGATCCTCTCGACCGTGCATTCGGCCAAGGGCCAGGAGTGGGATGCGGTTTTTCTTTTGAATGTGACTGACGGTAGCTTTCCGTCTGAGTTTTCAACCGGCAAACCGGAATTGATCGAGGAAGAGCGCCGACTCATGTATGTCGCGATGACACGGGCGAAACAATCGTTGTCGCTGATCGCACCGTTGCGCTTTCATGTCACACAGCAGTCGCGCAACGGAGACAAGCACGTCTTTGGCGCGCGCAGCCGGTTTGTTAGTGACAAGCTGATGGCAACCATGCGGCCCTGCTTCAGGGGGCGAAAAGACGCCGGCATCGCGAGCCTGAGGCCGCAATCCGCAACGCAGATTGATGTTGCCTCGAGAATGCGCGAGATGTGGTAGCTGTGTTGGTCGGCACTTGAGCGGCATGAATAAAACGGGAGAAAAACAGTGGCACAAGGATTGGAGTTTGTTGAGTACGTCACTGACCAGGTCGCCGATAGCTGCAAACTGACGCACCGGATGATGTTCGGTGGTTGCACACTCTACCTGGACGGCAAGGTCGTGGCACTTATCTGCGACGACCAGTTGTTCGTCAAACCGACCAGAGCGGGCAGGGAATTCATCGGTAATGTCATTGAAGCACCAGCTTACCCCGGGGCAAAGGACTCGTTCCTGATAGAAGACCAAATAGAGGATGGCGAGTGGTTAACGAATTTACTGACGGTAACCGCGGCGGAATTGCCAACGCCGAAACCCAGGAATAAAAAGAAGAAGTAGAGATTTTGATAGGCCGTTGTAAGCCCTGCTCCAGTCGCTCAAGTGCTACGATTGAGCGAATTGGCAGCGATTGCAGGGGACCCGTTGCAGACGTTCGTTATTCGAACCAAATAGTAGTGAGACGGATCAGGTTAATGACAAGAGACGAGTTTGCTTGGCTAATCGTACGGGCGGTTGGTGCCTTCATTTTGCTGCTCATCATTCTTGACTTGATAACCGTTGTCCTCACGTCTATCCAAGCTGTCATCTTGCGCAACGAGGTAATGTCCGATTCAGTTGATCCGGATGATGTCGTCGATCTGGCATTTCGCTACGGTAGGCTCATAGAGCGAATCTGGTCCTTAGGGATTGAAATGGTTTTCAAAGCCGCCTTTTCTTACTACTGCTTCTATCGCGGTGCTTGGATTCACAAGCTGCTGACAAGCAGACTACCGGCAACCGAGCAATCCTGAACGACCGTTTCTGGCCGACTCCTGCCTGGTGAAAGGGGAATTATCTGACCCCACGACCGTCCACTCATAGTTTAGAGCCGGCGCTCATTTCAAGTGCTAAATCTAGCGTTAAACCATTGATTTGATACTTTTTATCGGCGTAGTCCTGTATATAATCACAGCTATCATCT
>CAYLTW010000179.1:0-4268 GCA_964386735.1 uncultured Woeseiaceae bacterium | reverse complement strand
AACTGAACCCGCGGATCTGCAAACACGAACAACTCGCCGCCTCGTGCGCGAACTTCCTGCAGGTTACTTTTTAGTTTTTCCAGCAGATCGTCGTCGGGTGCGACACTCACAACCGGCATGTTCTCATCGACCAGCGCAAGCGGGCCGTGCTTGAGTTCACCGGCGGCGTAAGCCTCGGCATGAATGTAGGAAATTTCCTTAAGTTTAAGTGCTCCTTCCATGGCCACCGGGTTTTGTACGCCGCGCCCAAGGAACAACGCGTGATTTTTGTCGACGAAGTGCTCGGCCATGGATTCAATAGACGCGTCAAGCGTTAGCACCTGCTCGATTAACCCTGGCAATTCCGCCAGCTGCGCAACAAGCGCCCGTTCCTGCTTTTCCTCCAGCCCGGATCGACGTGCGAGCGCGATGGTTAACAAGGCGAGCGTTGCAAGCTGCGTTGTGAACGCCTTGGTTGATGCGACGCCGATCTCCGGACCGGCATGCGTCATAATGACAAGGTCGGACTCGCGCACCATCGAACTTTCGGGAACGTTGCAGATGGCTAATGTCGAAACGTAGCCTTTTTCCTTCGCAGCGCGCAGCGCGGCTAGCGTGTCGGCGGTTTCTCCCGATTGACTAATTGCGACAAACAACGTGCTGTCAGGAACCACCGGTGAGCGATAGCGATACTCACTTGCAATCTCGACTGTGCACGGGACCTTGCAGAGCGACTCAATCCAGTAGCGAGCGACGAGCCCGGCATGGTAGCTCGTACCACAGGCGACGATGTGAACACCGCGCGCATTGTCCAATGCCTTGTTCGCTTCTGGTCCAAATGCCGCATCCAGCACCTTGCCATTGGCAATGCGCTCATCGAGCGCTCGTGCTACGGCGGCCGCCTGCTCGTGAATCTCTTTTTGCATGTAGTGGCGGAAGCTGCCGCGCTCCGCAGCGTCCGCTGTCAACTCACTTTCCTTAACCGGACGCTCGACTTCGTTGCCATCAACGTCCCAGACCGTGACTTCCCGGCGGCGCACATGCGCAATATCACCTTCCTCGAGGAACATGAAGTTACGCGTAACCGGCAGCAATGCTGCAACGTCCGATGCGACGAAGTTCTCGTCGAGCCCTAAGCCGACCACCGCCGGCGCTCCGGCCCTTGCGATGATCAGTTCATCCGGGTGATTCACGCTCAGGACCGCGAGTGCGTACGCACCCTCGAGCTCTGCAACGGTTTGTTTCACGGCTGCGACAAAGTCACCGCTGTCCTGCATGTTGAAATGAACACGGTGCGCGACAACTTCCGTGTCTGTCTCGGACGTGAAATAGTAACCACGCTTACGAAGGTCCTCACGCAGCTCTTCGTAATTCTCGATGATACCGTTGTGCACCAGCGCAATTTGATCGCCCGAAACATGCGGATGCGCGTTGGATTCGTTTGGGGCGCCATGCGTCGCCCAGCGTGTGTGCGAGATGCCCGTTCCACCATTGATCGGCTGCTCGTCGAGCGCTGATTGCAATTCCTGGACCTTGCCGACGCGACGCAGGCGCGTGATTTTGCCCTCGTCGAGTAAAGCGATGCCCGCCGAGTCATAACCACGATACTCGAGCCTTCTCAGGCCCTCCATCAGGATCGGAACAACATTCCTTTCGGCAACGGCGCCGACGATTCCGCACATCAATCTACTCCTTTTCTGACCGGGCGCTTCCAGCCCCGGACCGTCGTTTGTTTTGACCGCTCGAGTGCAAGTTCATCGTCGGCGACAGCCTTCGTAATCGTTGACCCCGCACCGATCGTTGCACCCTTGCCAATGTCGACCGGCGCCACGAGGTTTACACCAGAGCCGATGAACGCACCATCTCCAATTCTCGTGCGATGCTTGTTGACGCCGTCGTAATTACACGTGACTGTGCCAGCGCCCACATTCACGCCCGTCCCAATATCCGTATCACCTATATAAGTCAGGTGATTGACTTTGCTGCCGTCGGCCACTGTGCTTTTCTTGATCTCGACGAAGTTGCCAACCTTGACGTTATCCGCAAGCTCGGCGCCCGGCCGCAGTCGCGCAAACGGTCCGATCTCGCAATTGGCGCCTGCGATTGCACCTTCGATATGGCAGTTTGAATGAACGACGGAACCGGCGCCCAGACGGGAGTCACGTATCAGGTTATTCGATTCGATATGTGCGCCATCGCCTAGCTCGACGTCGCCCTCGAATATGGCGTTGACGTCGATGAACACTCCCTTGCCGCATACGAGCTTGCCGCGAATATCGACACGCGCCGGATCGGCAAAACCAACGCCCTCGGCCATGAGTTCATCAACCAACCGCGCCTGCAGTGCGCGCTCGGCCTCGGCCAGCTGTTTCTTGTCGTTGATGCCCATTACCTCTTCCTGGTTATTCGCCTTGATACCATGAACCTTTACGCCGTCCTCAACCGCCATCGCGATGACGTCGGTCAGATAATACTCGCCCTGCGCGTTGTCATTGCCCAGCTTGTCGAGCCATGTTTTGAGCCTGGTGGCCGGCGCCAACATAACGCCGGTATTGATCTCCGTAATCTGTCGCTCATCGTCAGTGGCATCTTTTTGCTCGACACTACGGACAACGTCGCCGTCTTTGCGAACAATACGTCCGTAGCCCGTCGGGTCGGCCATATCGACAGTCAATATCGCCATTTCCCCGTCGACCGTCGCGTCCAGCAGCCGTTGCATCGTCGTTTGCAGCAAAAGCGGTACATCGCCGTACAGGATCAGCACCTGGTTGTCTTCGGGCGTACCGGGCATTGCCTGCATGACGGCGTGCCCGGTGCCGTTTTGCTCTGCCTGCAAGGCCCACCTCAACCCTTGGCCACTCAACGCTGTCTGTACCTGATCTGCACCGTAGCCGTACACGACGCAGACATCGTCAGCGCCGAGCGCCCGCGAACAATCGACGACATGCGCGAGCAGCGGTCGGCCGGCCAGCGGCTGCAGGACCTTGGGCAAATCGGAGCGCATACGCGTGCCCTGACCTGCGGCGAGAATGACGATACTGAGACCCATAAGACGGGGCGAATGATACCGGATTCAGGCGGCGCATGAGTTTCAGCCGCTGTTAAGGCGTCTGGCGTATGCTGGTCAGATGCTTCGATTTGCCGTGTTCATCGCGACGACGCTCGTCACTGCCTGCAACAGTGAAATTTATGTTCGCGATGGTGTTACTGACGGTGACACCTTCTACCTGTCGGACCGTGCGCTGACGGATGACAGCCCGGTTCTGCAGAGTTGGGTTGCGTACAGTCTCGCGAGAAGTGCGTGTCAGTTGGAAATCGGTGGTGAAAACCCCGCCAGGGTCAGCTCCTACGGTTGCGAGTTCACGGCCCGCAGGATACTGCTCGATACCTGGGACGAGAAACGGTCCGGGCAGACTACGGTTCGCGATGAGTATCTCGACAGTTTGATCCGGGTTCGCGAGGCAGGTTATCTCGACGAATACGTTGTGCACTATTTTCAACGCAAGGAATGGCTCGTTCCGGCTGAAGTCGACGTTCGGGGGTTCCGGGACTGGCGACGACAGAACCTGCGCGGACACAAACCGGAGACGCACATCATCGGTTCGTGGAACTACTCGCAACGGCACAGATAGCCGTCGTTTAGTGCTAATCTGCACGCTCAATACTCAGCCAACTAACAAAAACAAGGATGAGTATGACGACCGAGACGATTATTTTTATCGGGGTTGCGATCTACATCGTGATCATGGTCGGTGTCGGGGTCTACACGGCGACAAAGACGCATTCCACCTCTGAGTTTATCGTTGCGGGTCGCAACTTGCCGCTCGGACTCCTGACGACGACCATTGTCGCAACATGGTTCGGCGGCGCCATGATGATCGGCGGAGCCGGCAAGGCCTATGATAATGGCCTGCTTGGCAATATTGCGGACCCGTTCGGCGCGACGCTTTGCCTGGTCTTCCTCGCCTTGTTTTTCGTGCGTATTTTTCGGCGCCTGAAGCTGCTGACATTCGTCGACTTTGTCGAGCAACGCTTCGGCCGCATCGCCTCGTTTATCGCCTCAATAGCCGGGCTCGCTTCGAGTATCTTCTGGGTCGCGGGCATGCTGGTTGCGTTTGGCATTGTTTTCAATACGTTGACCGGTACGCCGCTCGCCGTCGGAATCATCGGTGGTTCTATCGTAGTCATCCTGTACACAACAATGGGCGGCATGCTCGCGGTCGCACTCACTGACTTCGTACAAATGATTGTCATCGCAATTGGCCTTGTTCTGCTACTTGTCGTCGTAC
>CAYLTW010000178.1:0-4274 GCA_964386735.1 uncultured Woeseiaceae bacterium | reverse complement strand
TTCGCTTTTGGTAACCGCCACAGTATGCTTGAACATCATTCAAATTCACAAACACCATACCTTAAGGACTTCGCCCCACAAATGGATTCCGGCATCATTCATAATGCAACATTGATCCAGTTTAAATGAGACGAAATTTCCCTGATTTCCCTGTACTCTCTTTCGATATGAAAATTCTGTATGAAAAAATCATTCCTGCATGTTCCAACTGGTCGAAAGTTATTCTGGATGGGCAAGTATTAAAAATTACTGATATTCACGGTAGCCAGGCTGTTGATTTTCTATGCTTTGCTGATGAGGATAGACAGGAACGCTACAATGCTCCAAATACTCTCAAGGCCGCAGGGACGATTGCACTGGCCAAAGGTCATCATCTTTATTCCGATTTAGCCCGGCCACTGTTCACCATAATAGAAGACACCTTTATCGGCCATGACACCATCGGTGGCTGTTGCAGCACACACAGCAACAAGATGCTTTACGATGTTGATGGCGTCACGGGTTGTAGAGAGAATTTCCTCAATGCGCTTGCCGAACACGGTATGGGGAGACGGGATATTGTGCCGAATGTAAATTTTTTTATGGAGTTTCCTGTCTCTGAAGATGACGGCGGAGCTATCTCAACGGGTCGCTCCATAGCCGGTGATTTTGTGAGTCTGAAAGCTAACCTGAATGTGTTGGCGGTTATTTCAAATTGTCCACAAATTAATAATCCTTGTAATGCCTTTAATCCCACCGCGATAAAAGTTGAGGTGTTAGCGGGATACGGATGTTCACCCGGACCGTCGAATCAAGCTTGATCGTGTGTTTTCCGAGGATTCTTGAAATCGCCAGGATGATCAGAGTCCATCCGGCTTTGAATGGCTGCGCTCGACGACGAATTGCCAGATTAATGCTGCCGGGCTCGACAGCACGATTGACTGTATGGGTTTATATGGATTCGGCCAGTGCCAGCGCTTCGCCAATGGCAATTTCTAAGTTACGCGGTGCAACACAGTCACCAATTGGAAACATTTTTACCCTGCCTGTTTTGTCGACCCCTTCGAACGGGTTGTTCGCACGACAACCCGGCCAGTCGACAATCAGGTCAATGTCGTTACGAGTGACTTCGCGTTGATCAAAAACATTACCTAATCTGATTTGCGTGTCCTGTACCGATATCATTGCAAGTCCGGCGCTCAAACTGGCACCTTTCTGCCCCAGTCGTATGTACCAGGCACTGCGCACCGTGGGATCAAGATCGTTCCCCACCGCAATGTCACTGGTCACTATTTCCACTTCGGTCCCGTTATCAAGCAGTTTCTCCGCAGCAACCAGCCCGGCCTGCCCACGGCCCTCGTTGAGAACAATGGCTTTGTTCGCGGCAACTGTGGGATCTGTCAGAAGCTGGTGCGGTGAAATTAACCTGATGTCATGCCCGTTGCCAAATTCCCGCGTGAAGTCGATTGAGCCGGTAGCAAGGATGATGGCTTCGCAATCGAGTTGTTCGATATCGGCCCTGGTCATCTTACGTTGGAACTGAATCGTAACTCCGAGACGTTTCAATTCGCGCAAACGCCAATCAATAATGGCACCGAGTTCGGCCATCGATTCGATCGAGGACCAAAGCCTGAGTTGGCCACCGGCACGATCACCCGACTCGAAAATCTGTACTCGATGTCCCCGTTCAGCGGCAACTCGCGCGGCTTCAAGGCCTGCGGGGCCGGCTCCGATTACAGCCAGCTCCAGCGGTGTTTTGGTCGATTGCAGTTTTGAACCCGGACGCGATATCTCGGAGTTATGCATACAGTTGATTGGTTTGCCGATATATCGATTAGCTATGCAGGTGTTGGCGCCGACGCAGGGACGAATGCGTTCGCTTTCACCGCGCAAAAGTTTTGCTACCAGTTCGGGGTCGCAGATATTGGCGCGGGTCATGCCGACCATGTCAGCCTTTTGCCCGGCGATAATACGCTCTGCCTGTAGCGGTGAAGTGACCCGGCCAACCCCGAATACCGGGATATTGACTACCTCGCGAATCGCAGCAGCCAGTGGAATAAACAAACCATGTTTGGCCGGCAACGGCGCCCAGTGGCGGGCGCGGCCGGTATGCGTGATATTGGTGTGTGCGATTACGTTGAGATAGTCAATCAGGCCGGTTTCGCTGATCTTGCCCGCGACAATTTTCATATCTTCAAGTGTCAGCCCGCCCGGTTCAAATTCGTCGCCCGGAATACGGATACCGAGGATGATTTCAAGGCCAAGGCGCCTGCGGGCAACCCCGGGCACTGCCTGTGGTCGTGTGGCGGTGTAATCCCCCCGGATACTTAGGGCTCTTGCACTCGCACCAGTCTACGACTTCCGGATCCGTCCACACCGGCTGTCGTAGCTTTATTTCCGGGATTATTCAATTTGCGTGGAAGCGGACGTCGAAGTCAGGCTATTGCACACAATCTTGCAGCGTATAAAATGTGTTTCGCGACTACTACAATTTACGGAAGGTTTTTGGAAATTTCACATGCGAGCTTATGAGATAGTATCTGACGGTGGTGTTGATGCACTTGCCCTGAACGAAAGGCCATCGCCGGAACCGGGGAAGGGCGAAATCCTGGTTGATGTTCGTGCGTCTTCAATCAACTATCGTGATCTTTCAATCATCGAAGACCCGGCCTCGCGCGGCATTACCTACCCGCGCATCCCGAACTCCGACGGCGCTGGCGAGGTGATCAGTGTCGGTGCTGACGTCACCCGTTTTAAAGCCGGGGATCGGGTTGCGGGATGCTTCTTCCAGAGCTGGTCTGACGGCCAAATATCGGCTGCAATCATGGCGAGCGCTATGGGCGGCGCTATCGATGGCATGCTCGCCGAAAAAGCGGTGTTACGCGAGGACGGCGCGGTTCATATTCCGGTCCATATGTCATTTGAAGAAGCGGCTACGCTTCCCTGTGCCGGGTTGACGGCCTGGAACTGCCTGGTTGAGCAAGGCGGCTTGAAAGCAGGCGGTACGGCACTTTTTCTTGGCACGGGCGGCGTTTCGGTCTTCGGCTTGCAAATTGCGAAAATGATGGGCGCACGGGCAATTGTCACATCGTCCAGCGACGAAAAACTGGAACGGGCCAACGGCCTTGGCGCGGACGAGCTGATCAACTATCGCAAGACTCCTGACTGGCAGGCGCGGGTTCTCGAATTGACCCATGGTGTCGGAGTCGACGTAACCATTGAAACCGGCGGCGGCGGGACGCTGGAGAAGACAATCGAGGCTACCCGGATAGGCGGCACCATCAGCCTGATCGGCGTGCTGACGGGCGGGACGATTAATCCCACGGCGGTGATGGCGAAATCAATTCGCCTGCAAGGGGTCTACGTTGGAAATCGAAGAATGTTCGAAGACATGAACGCGGCGTTTTCCTTGAACCAGGTACATCCGCTTATCGACCAGGTATTTGATTTTGAAGATGCACCTTCTGTCTATCACGCAATGCGCGCTGCCGGGCACTTCGGCAAGCTGGTAGTGAAGTTTTAGCTGTCATTGGTGCACTTGTCCGTCCCCAATACTCATGCGGCCTTGGGAAAATAATCTAGCAGCATGGATGCTGCACCCGAGCCTACATGGACGTATTTACGGCGTGTCAAGGCAGGTAGCCCCCACCCTCTTACCTGCGGCAACAAAGCCATCCACCAACCGGAGTGGATTTATGCAACGTTATTCAGGCAGTTCCAGGGATTTGGTCATTATTCTGGCGATAGTCGACCAGGCCAAGAAAATATTCCCGGTCTAAGTCGAAGGTCTTTCTGCTCACAATGGAATGCTGATCGATCGCACGGTCTACTGCGAGAACACCATCCAGATGGTCAATTTCGTGCTGCAATAGCTCGGAGATTTCGGCGCCAAGATTTTCGCGCTGATGCACGTTACCTTCATCGTCGAGAAACTGAACAGAGATTGATATCGCGCGACTGACCCGTACCAGTATGAAGGGGAAGCTCATGCAGTTTTCCCACAGCGTCATGGATTCCGGGCTACGCCAGGTGATTTCTGGATTAAAGATTGCACCAGGCCAATCTGGTATGCGCAGAGCGATGATCCGCCTTTCGATTCCGAGCTGGGTTGCCGCCGTGCCACGCCCAAACCCATGCGCGTCTCGAAAATCCTCCAGGGCATCCTCAACTCGACGCGCATCGGCACGGGCCGACCCGGGATCGGTAACAATCTCTGCTCGTATCCGCAAGCGCGGATCGCCGATCTGTAAGATGTCGTCAACAGTCGCTGTTCTTGCTTCCTGGCTCATGGTCGA
>CAYLTW010000177.1:0-4284 GCA_964386735.1 uncultured Woeseiaceae bacterium | reverse complement strand
GGCGGCACCGAGATCAGCGGTGGCTCGCCGAGGCCGGTTGGAAACTCGGTACTCTCCATGAACCTGATGTCGAGTTCCGGTACGTCGGCCATCCTTAGCGGCGTGTAAGTGTCGAGGTTTCGATCACTGATCTGGCCATCCACGAATGACGTTCCTTCGTGCAGCGCCAGGCTCACACCCCAAAGTGCGGCGCCCTCAGCCTGCGCCATCGCGCCGTCAGGGTGCACAACCGTACCGCAATCGATCGACTGCCAGATCTTTTTGACTTTGACAGTCCCGCTAGCCTTATCGACGGCGACGTGCGCGACGCTCGCAATCCAGGTCGGCATCGTTCGTTCCTGACCATGACAGACTGCGACGCCCATGCCTTCTCCATCAGGCAATTCGCGACCCCAGCCTGAGCGCTCGCGGACATCTTTTAAAACCGCGGCGAGGCGGGTTGCACCGCCGACGGACTCGGGCGCCTTGCCTGCATTCTTGCCGGCACCATCCAGGCGCGCCAGGCGAAACTCGATCGGATCTGCGCCGGAAATTTCGGCCAACTCGTCCATGAACGACTCCACGCCCCAGCCAACCCACCCGGGACCAACAGAACGCAACCAACCCGGCAAAAACGTCCGTTGAGCCAGGTCATTGTTGATCGCGCGCACCCGATGGTTGGGCAGCGTGTACCAGTGGTCGGCGCCGCTAATTGAGAACGGATCGAACTTGCCTTTGCCATCAACCCCGTCCCCCAGGAATCCAGGTGCCATTGCGAGCGTCGGCCAGCCCGCCGCCGCCGCGTGTTCAATGCCTGTCAGTTGGCGTTCGGCATTGAACGAGGCATCAAATTGCTGCACCGATGCCGAACGGACACAGTCGAATCGACTGTCGTCTTCGCGCTGGAAGACGATTTTTACGGGTTTTCCCAGTTCTTTTGCCGCCAACGCCGCTGGAATCATGGCGTCTCCCCAGAGGCGCCGGCCGAACCCGCCCCCCAGCAAATACTGGTGAATGACAATATCGGTTTCTTCCATCGCCAGCGATTTCGCAAGGACCGGCAGGATCAGCGACTGCCATTGATTGCCGGAATGGATATGGCACTTGCCTTCGACGAACTCGACCAATGCGTTTGCGGGCTCAAGCGTAAAGTGTAGCGCCGTGCTGGTTCGATAGGTCGAGCTGTGCGATTTCGCGGCCTCGGCGCGAGCGACCTCAACATCGCCATCGTCAACGACAAGCACGCCGGATGTCCTGTCCGCCGCAAGCCTCGCGCCCTCATTGACGAGGTCTGCCTCGCTGACGTGGGCCGTCGGACCTGGCTCCCAGTCGACGGAGACTGCCGCTGCCGCTTTCATGGCACTTGGATAATCCTCTGCAATAACGACGGCCCAGCCTTGCAGCACCTCACTCGGGTCGTCGAGGGCCATTGTCTGCACATAGCCCGGAATATCCGCCGCGGCCGAGTCATCTATCCCCGTAATTGTGCTGCCATATCGTGTCGGTGGAATCAACGGATGCGCATAAACCATGCCCGGCAGCTCGACATCGAGGCCGTAGACTCCCTGCCCGGTGGACTTCGCCGGAATATCCTTCGCCTGGGCAGCGTGCCCGATATAACGGCGTTCCGAGGCTGGTTTGATCGGCAGTGCACCGAGTTCTTCATCGCTGAAGCTTCGGCTGACGTCGCCCTTCCTGACGATATCGGCAAACGATATATGCTTGCCGTTCGCGGACACCTTGCTTGCTTCGACAGTGCAATCTGCCGGATCGGCGCCAAGGAGCGCGGCGCCGGCGTCGCGCATAATCGTGCGACCAGCAGCGCCAGCCTGCGACAGCATTTTGAAGGTCGTGAAAACCGACCACGAGCCTCCCGTGACCATGTACCCCCATTTCGGATCGCTGTCGACGTGCTTGATCTCGATGTCGTTCCAGTCTGCGCCCAGCTCATCGGCGATCACTCGCGCCAGCGCCGTTCCGACATGCTGACCCATTTCTGCTTTGGCGACGTTAATCAGGATACCGCCATCACCATTGATCTCGAACCAGACCGTCGGCGCAAAGCTTCGGCTTGCCTCACCATTCGCGATATCGGCAGCGACTTGTTCGCGACTGCAACCGGGTAGCACGACCCCAAGGCTCATCACCAGGCTTGCACCTGCGCTACTTGCCAGGAACGTCCGGCGGCTCACGGTGCCAGGCACTTTGTTCGCTCTCATCGCCATGACTAGACCCCCTCGCCGCGAGCGGCGACCTTGATTGCTTTGTGAATTCGGCTGTAAGCCATGCAACGACAGAGATTCCCGTTCATTGCCGTCGTTATCTGCTCGTCGGTCGGATCGGGATTGCTTTCGAGAAAGCTGGCTGCCTGCATGATCTGACCGGATTGGCAGTAACCGCATTGCGGCACCTGTTCGTCGACCCAGGCCTCCTGCAGCGCCTTGCCCGCGTCGCTCGCGAGACCCTCGATTGTCGTTATGGCTTTCCCGGCCACGCTGGCGACCGGCGTAACGCAGGATCGCTTTGCGGTGCCGTCAATATGTACCGTACATGCACCGCACTCGGCGATACCGCAGCCGAACTTGGTCCCCTTCAGTTTCAACTCGTCGCGAATTACCCAAAGCAGGGGCGTGTCCGGCTCGCTCGCAGATTTTACTGTTTTTCCGTTGAGTTCGAATTCAATCACGGCGACCACACTCCCGTTTATCATGACGACTACAGCAGTTTAGTACATCTGAGGAGCAGTTGGCACGAGCAAGCCGGCCAAATCAATAGCCTCACTCTGACCACCGCGTGTGTACTCGATCGTGGCAATGGCTTCGGCCGCATTGACGAGCAGTTTGATCGCGTCCTCGCCCATGGTCCAGGACAAGCTTATTTCCTGGTCCGAGCTACCGCCCAGGCAAAAATCGCCCTTGAATCCGGGATGCTCGTTTCGCAGACGAATCAGACGGAACAGCGCTTTAACGACCGGCCTCTCGATAGCGGCGTCAATTTCATCACTTGTATAATAGTGACGATTGATATCGCGCCCGACATCGGTTCGCGACAGCAAGTCCATGTCATTCTCGCCGGCGAGAAGGCCCACGTAGTAGATCTGTGGAATACCCGGACTGAACAGCTGCATCGCTCTTGCGATCAGGTATTTCAGGTCATCTCGTCCGAGCGCGTCGTAGAAAGTGCAGTTAACCTGGTACACATCGACATTCTTCGCCGAAGGCCCTGTCGCGAGTTCGCTTTTCCCACCGGAGTTCTGGTGAATCCTGCTTACCAGCTTGTCGAGTGACGGCTTGTCAAGAAGTTCCGCCCGCGTCCCCCACGGACCAACATCGACCATGCCGATGCCGTCGTGCGTATCGAGTACGGTAATGCAGTTTCGTGGCGCGATCGACAGCCACTTTTTCAACGCCCGCGTGTCACCCTGAAATAGTGCATGCAAGATGAGCGGCGGCAACGCGAAATCGTACACATAGTCCATTCGCTTCGCGATCTCAATTTGCGTTTCGAAGTGCGCATGAATCTCCAGCAACACTTCCATGCCACGATCGTTCGCGGCGCGACGCATCTCTTGAATAAACTCGATCGTCTCGGGAAGCATGAAGCAAGATGTACCGCGCCGCTTAATCGCGTAGCCCGCAGCATCCAGCCGTATGCTGCTTATTCCGTTTTCACGAAAGCGATCAAGAATGGATAACAGGTACGCTTTACCAAGTCGACCCTCTACATCAATATCGATCTGCGACGAGGTGAAGGTTGTCCACAACGATCGACTGCTGCCATCGCGAAATTCTATTTCCGTAAACGGCGCACCGGGCCGCGGCCGCGTGATGCATTTTAATTCCTGATCTGTCGCTCCTCCGGGGAACACGGCATCAACGGTGAGAAAAAGCCCCGCATAAGGTGATGCTTCGCCCTGAGTGAGATAATCCTGAAATTGCGGCGATTCCCGGGAAATGTGTCCGGCTATCAGGTCGGCCATTATCGGCATACTTTCAGACAAGGCCTGAATGTCACTCCATTGTCCCAGCCGGACATCAACCTGCGTGTGATCTTTTGGATCGAATCCGGCATCTGCGCCATCGATATCTTCATAGAATGGAAGGAGGTGAACGCCGCCGAACAAATCACTCAATGGGCCGCGCAACAGATCGTGCAGCATTGCGATATTGCCGCCGGACAGGCGGTCGCCATAGCTAATAAGTTGGACGGCGTTACGCATTAGCACCGGTCTCAGTCAGGACAGATGGAAGATTGCCTAGCGAAAAGTGTAGACAATCGTCGCCGTCAGCAGCAATAACAATACCG
>CAYLTW010000176.1:0-4441 GCA_964386735.1 uncultured Woeseiaceae bacterium | reverse complement strand
GCCGTGACGGGTCGGGGACTTTTACCCACGGCGGAATCGGCGACACAAAAGAAGCCCAATATCCTTATCATCATGGCCGACGATTGCACGCACAACGACCTGCCGATCTACGGCGGACAGAACGCCGCAACGCCGAACATCGATCGACTGGCCTCGGACGGACTTGTCTTCAACCGGGCGTACCTCGCCTCGGCGATGTGCCAGCCCTGCCGGGCCGAACTGTACACGGGGCTTTATCCGATGCGAAACGGCTGCGCGTGGAACCATTCGGCCAGCCGGCCCGATGTCACCAGCATGCCCCATCACTTGAAGCCTCTGGGCTATCGCGTCGGCCTGGCGGGCAAAGTACACGTTAAGTCGGACAAGGTGTTTCCGTTCGAGAAGATCGGCGGCTTTGACGCAAACTGCGTTCGCAATCCAACCAAGCCGCACGATACGCAGCATATTCGCCGTTTCATGGCAGGCGATGCCCCGTTCTGTCTGGTGGTCGCGTTGGTCGAGCCGCATGTGCCGTGGGTAATGGGGGACGAGTCGAAGTACACGCCGAAGAAAGTCAAGCTGCCGGCAAACCTTGCCGACACGCCGCGCACGCGCCAAGACTTCTCGCGCTACCTGGCCGAGATTACCTACATGGACCGGCAGGTCGGCGAGATACTCGAAGTGTTGGACCGATCGGGCCGGGCCGATGACACGATCGTTCTGTTCACCTCCGAGCAAGGCAGCCAATTCCCCGGTTGCAAGTGGACCAACTGGGACACCGGATTGCACACGGCGTTGATCGCCCGCTGGCCGGGCAAGGTTGCGCGCCGACAACGCACCGACGCCCTGGTTCAATACGCCGACGTTTTGCCCACGCTCATCGATGCCGCGGGGGGCAAAGCGTCCAGTCGCACCTTTGACGGGACGAGTTTTCTGCCTGTCCTGCTGGGCAGCAAATCGACACATCGCAAGTTCGTCTACGGCATGCACAACAACATTCCCGAAGGGCCCGCCTACCCGATTCGCACGATCAGCGACGGGCAGTACCGCTACATTCGCAACCTGAGCCACGACGAAATCTATATCGAGAAACACCTGATGGGCTGGTCCGGGCAAGGCCAACTGAACAATCCGTACTGGGCCACCTGGATAAGAGAAGCCTGGACCAATCCTCACACGTACGACATGGTCAAGCGGTATATGCACCGCCCTGCCGAGCAATTGTACAACACCGCCGAGGACCCCTACGAGATGACCAATCTCGCCGACGATCCGGCGGTTTCGGCCGTCAAAACGCGCCTCAGCGCCGAACTCGACCGCTGGATGCACGCGCAGGGCGATCCGGGCGCCCCGCAGGACACGCACCAGGCCATCCAGGCGGCACGTCGCGGCGCACACATGTACGGCACGGCCCCCAGCCGGTGATTGGCAATTTGAGACGGACGTTTTTTTTCCTTGACGGGCAGCCAGCCAATTTGGTATAAATGAGATTGGTGGATGCTCTGGGTGTCCGGCATCGGATTGTGTGAGAGCCTTAGGGTCTGTCCGGGGTTTTTACAATCTACTCAATCGCCCGTCTTGGGTGCAGGAAGGCAGGAAGGATGAACCGGCAAGCCGTGCAAAGCCGTCTGGGGGCGTACGGACCGCCTGCAACAATAGCGAAACGTATCCCGGTTATTTTGTGTGTGGCCAAGGAACAATTATTCACATTTTTTTGAGGAGGACTGTTATGTCTAAGAACTTGTTTTGTTTAACTCTCTTTGCCATGGTGTTCATGGCTGCACCTGTCGGAGCCGACACACTCAGCGGCCTGGCGGATGTTACCGTGGTTGACGGTGCGATCGTCAGCCTTCGGCATGCGGAGACCGAGTATGTTGTGGCCAACGGGGATCTGATCCTGGGGACGACGACGCGGTGGTATATCGATGCCGGCGTTGAAACGCTCTGGGCCGAAGGCGATCCGGCTCCGGCGGACACCGTAAGCGGAACATCGAACGCTAAGGAAGGCGACGTGGGCTCGAAGGCCGACAACTTCCTGATCACGTTGGACGGCAGCACAAACATCTCCTCGATCGACGGGATCGACTTCCAGGAAACAATCTTTCCATCCCCGACCGACACTATCTTTCTGTTCGAGCGAGGCGGCAACGACAAGGGTAGCTGGCAGGCGATCCTTGAGGATGGCTCGCTGGGAGCGGAGGTCGCGTTCGACAAAGCTTCAAATGGCGGACCTTATGCAGACACTGGAGACAACTCCAGCGGCCAGGGCACCTATGGCGTGGTCTTCACAACTGACGTTCCCGTGATTGGTGTGCGAATCACCGCTTCGGGACATGATACGCTCAGCATTTCGACACCGGCTCCGGAACCGATCCTTGTGGATCCTAACAGCGATCTCGCCGCAGCAACCGCGATGGCTCAGTTCGGCGGTACGGTCGTGTTCGCCGAGGGTACGTATTACTTGACATCGCAGATCGAGATCAAAGACGGCGTCACCTATCGCGGCGCCGGTCCGGGGCTGACCATTATCGACGGTAACGACGTCACGCGCGCTTTCGTCGCATGGGGCGATCGCGGCGCCACCAGCGGCCAGGTCGATGCAAACGGCGTCGGCGTGCCGAACGCCACCGGTCCGAAGGACTGGGTATTGGATGGGATAACTATCCAAAACTGCGTGGCGGACACCGTAAATCGCCATGATATCTTGGGTGCCGCCCGCGACCTGCTCAACAACTACACGGGCACGCCTTACACGCTCGCGACTGCGCAGACAGAGAACGCCGGCATTACGGACAACCCCGGATGGTTCGACATTCTCAGTGGTAGTGCCGACGATGATCTCACCGACGCGGAGCTTCAGGCTTATCTCGACGCCAATCCCCTCGGCAGCGCCGGCCACCTGGTGACAGGTGACGACCAGGACGGCGACGGCGGCGCGATCAGCATCGACAATGAGGCGGTAGGCACCATTGCGAACTGCGAGTTCCTGAACAACCATACGCCTGCTGAAGGTGCTGGAGGTGACGGCGGCGCGATCATCATTAACGGCCGCTCAACGATTACCATTGAGGACTGTCTGTTTGACGGCAACTATGCAGTTTCTCCAGATTCCCTTGCAGTAGACGGTTTCGACGGCGACGGTGGTCATATCAGGGCGGCAGGCAACAACCTGACGAATGGGTTCATCAACGTCGGCATCACGCTGATTTGTAACCGCTGCGTCTTCCTGAACGGCAACGCAGAAGACGATGGCGGTGTGATGCAAGTAGGCGGTCAGGGGATTGTAGTCCGGCTCGACGCATGCTGGTTCGAAGGAAACAATTCCTGGGACAACGGTACCGTCCTGGCGATCCAAAACGAGGATACGCACGAGGCCACGGTCACAAACTGCGTTTTTGCGAATAACATCGCCCACTCCGAGGCCGACGTCGGCGACTCTTCCGACCGGATGATCGAGACGAGGCGTAACTCAAAGTTCGTCAACTGCACTTTTGTTGGCAACCACGTAGAAGATCAGGACATAATCTACAACAACGCCAACAAAGCGGACGGCGACCATGACGGCACAGATGATGAAATGGGAGATGTGACGCAAGTGATCAACTGCATCTTCGCAAACAACACGTTTGGCCCGGACGCAGGCGGCGACAGCATCTTGAGTGCTCGCAACAGCACTTTTTCGATCGCGGCGACGAATTGCCTGTTCTTCAACAATCTGAAATCGGACGGGACCAGCGAGATGCGCATCCAGAACAAAGGATCAGAGGCGGGCAGCATTCTGGCCGATCCGATGTTGGATGTCAATCATCACCAACTCGCAGGTTCGCCGGCCATCGACGCAGGCGTTGATCCTGCCACTGTCGGCGTGACTTTGACGACTGACTATGACGGCAACCCGCGTCCGGAAGGCGCCGCCTATGACATCGGTGCGTACGAATTCGCCATTATGGCAATTCTCAGCTTGTAGCAGAGTAGAGGCCTTGAATAGGCAAGAAGTGAGCAACAGAGGGGTCGGACCGACATGCGAGTCCGACCCCTCTTATTTTGTTGGTGGCGCAAGGAATCCCGCGTGCAGATCGTAATAAACCGGAACAATTTCCCCGTGCGCCGGCATTTCCCGATTTTGAGAGAATTTTTCTTGACGAAAGAGTGGGTGATCTGGTATAAGTAAAGGTGTTGCACTTACTGGGTGTTGGGGCAAATGAAAGTCCTGTGGTTCGTCCGGGATTCTTACTTTCTGCTCGACCACCCATATCGGGCTTTACGGGGGAGGAAGGAGGTACCGGCAAGCCATGCTGAGCTTTCCGAGGGGATACGGACGGTGTATAGCAAGGGCGAGAATAATTCCTGTTGTTTTGGCGCGTAGCCAAAGGGCAATCAATCACACTTATTTTCAGGAGGACTATTATGACGCCTCCCTCAAAAATATTTAGTTGGCAGATAAAATACCATAAGTTCATAA
>CAYLTW010000175.1:0-4470 GCA_964386735.1 uncultured Woeseiaceae bacterium | reverse complement strand
TCGGCGTGGGGCTTGTCGTGCTGCGCAACATGCTCGAGAGGCGAAATGAGCTTGCTATGCTGCGGGCTGTAGGGTTTAATAGGGCGGCGTTGCGACGCATGGTCTTCTACGAGCATTCCGGGCTCATGCTCGGTGGGCTTGCATGTGGAGTGATTGCCGCACTTGTTGCGGCCGGTCCCGCTTTGCGAACACCCGGGGCGTCTGTGCCGTATGTCTCACTGACGCTCACGGTGGCCGGCATTGCCTTGAGCGGTATTGTGTGGATATGGGTCGCGACGACGTTCGCTCTCAGTGGAGGGATGTTGGACGCGCTTAGAAATGAATAGACGCCGCGGCGTGTTAACGGGAAAAGCATGAGAGAATCTGCTGTTGGCAAGATAATACCTGTCGGGTTGGCCGTCGCGGGGGTGATATTGCTGTATGTCTGGCTCGGCGCCGACGCCGGATCGGAACTGACGTACCGGCTCGGCGGCACCGACGGCAGGCCCGAAAAGACCGTTGACGCAAACGAACCGATCAAGATTGCGGGCGAGTTGAGTACGTTCGATGGTGTGCCGGCCGATTTGCCCGGCGAATGGCCCCGATTCAGGGGTCCGAACTTCGACGCAATAAGCACGCAGGATATTTCACTGGCCAAGACCTGGCCGGCGGCCGGCCCGAAAGTCCTGTGGTCCGTTGCCGTCGGACCGGGTTACGCCGGTGCGGCGATTCTGGCCGGGCGGGTATATATGCTGGATTACGATGTCGAGGCGCAGGCTGATGTCGTTCGTTGTCTGTCGCTCCAGGACGGCAGAGATATCTGGCGCTACTCTTATCCCGTCTCGATCAAACCATCGCATGGAACGATGAGCCGGACCGTGCCGGCGGTAACGCCGGAATATGTCGTGACCCTCGGGCCCAAAGCTCACGTCACGTGTCTGGATTCCACAACAGGCGAGTTTCGCTGGATGTATAATCTTGTCAGGGAGTTCAACACCATTGTGCCTGAGTGGTATGCGGCGCAGTGTCCGCTCATAGACGACGATAAAGCAATAATTGCCCCGGCCGGTGACGTCCTCATGATGGCCGTCGATTGCGAAACGGGCGAAATCATCTGGCAGACCCCGAATCCGGACGGATGGATAATGACTCATTCGTCTATCGTTCCGATGGAATTCAAGGGCAGGCGTTTCTACGTTTATAGCGGCGGCAATAACAAGAAGGGAGGCGTCGTCGGGATTTCAGACCAGGATGGAAGCGTTTTGTGGAAGAGCGATCAGTGGAAATTACGTCATAGCGTTCCCACGCCCGTTGTTGTTGGAGAGGACAGGATATTTCTAACTGCCGGCTATGGTCAACCGAGACTTGGTTGCGCCATGCTGCGACTTGCCGAGACCGACGGCACGATCTGGGCATCGTTGGAGTATCTCCACCCGACGGCGGTGTTTGGCTCGATACAGCAAAGCCCCATTTACTACGAGGGTTATATCTACGGCGTCAGGCCCGACTGGCAGTTGGTCTGTCTCGGCCTGGACGGCAATGTTGTCTGGACCAGCACGAGCGCCAACAAGTTTGGAAGAAACGGCGGCCCGTGCGCGATCGTAAACGGATTACTTTATGTCATGAACGATCACGGGGACCTGACCTTGGTAGAGGCCAGCCCAACCGGGTACCTTCCACTGGCACACGCCAAGGTGCTCGATGGGCGGGAATCGTGGGGTCCGATGGCAATTGCATCGAACCGAATGATTGTACGTGATACGCTCAAGATGATATGTTTGGACATATCGGAGCAGTAAAGGCGCTGCGTTGAAAATGGAGACTGTTTGTGCTATAATCACTTGCTTTAGAGACGGCTGGCAAACGCAAATGAAGAGAAGACCGGGAAAAATAGATACCAACATACTGGTCGGCGTGCTCATAGCTCTGGCGATCGTGGTTGGAATTGTCTCGGTTGTAAAGCTGGATGTGGTCGGCAATAAGGGCAGCGGCCTGAGCAAGGAGTTCAAATACGACATCGCAAAGCTGGCGTATATCGATCCTAACCTGATTCTGTACGAAGAATCCGCCAAGCCGATCGGCACGGGCTTTACCGCCGCCAAGGCCGTCGCCGTCGATGCGAAAGGCTCGATCTACGTCGCCGGCGACGGGTCGGTTCGCAGGTTTGACCCGACCGGCACTCTACTCGATGAAATCAACCTTGGCGAGATGCCCGGCTGTCTGACCGTCGCGGCCGACGGCACGATCTTTGTCGGGCTCAGGGACCACGTCGAAGTCTACGATGCCCAGGGCCGGCCTCTGACAAGCTGGCGCAGCCTGGGGCCCGATGCGATTCTGACAAGTATTGCGGTTTCACAGAACGATGTTTTTGTCGCCGATGCAGGTAACCGTGCCGTTGTCCGTTACGACAGAGCGGGCAACGTTGTCACCCGAATCGGCAAGAAAGACCCGGATAGAAATGTCCCCGGATTCGTGATTCCCAGCGCTTATTTCGATCTGGCTGTTTCCGGGGACGGATTGCTTCGAGTAGTCAACCCGGGCAACCTTCGCGTCGATGCATACACATTCGAGGGAGACTTCGAGTTTTCGTGGGGGCAGCGCTCGGTGGAAGTCGACGGATTCTGCGGATGCTGCAACCCCGTAAACATTGCCGTGCTTCCCGGCGGCGGTTTCGTCACGTGCGAAAAGGGTCTGGTTCGGGTAAAAGTGTACGACTCCGACGGTGAGTTTCAAGGCGTTGTCGCCGGCCCGGCTCAGTTGATCAGGGACGGCGACGTCCGAGTCTGTGATCTGCCCGAGGAGTGTCAGGCGGGCGGTTTCGATGTAGCCGTCGATAGCACCGGGCGCGTGTACGTGTTGGATACGATTAAGAATGTAGTAAGAGTGTTTAGCAGGATGAAAGGCCGATAGTGAGAGAACGCTTTGAACATGCTCACAGCCGTAGAGAACTGTTTGCGGGAGTCTGCCGATACGCTGCGCTGGGACTGCTGACCGCGGGCGCCGCGGGCATCTTCGCCAAGAGACGGCGGCTGGTCCGAGACGGCAAGTGCATCAGCAGCGGGACCTGTACGGGCTGCGAGATTCTGGCGCGGTGCGACTTGCCTCGTGCCCTGTCGGCGAAAGAAACGATGATCGGAGGGGACAATGTCGGAGAATAGAAAGCCAATGGACCGGCGAGATTTCCTCAAAAACGGTCTGCGGGGCGGCTGCCTGGCTACCCTTGGGTTGGTTGCCGGCTCGGCGGCTCATAAAAACAAAAAGGTCGATATGGTATGGCAGATCGACCCGTATACTTGTGTCTCATGCGGCAACTGCGCGACCTACTGCGTGCTGGGAGACTCGGCGGTAAAGGTCGTGCAGCTTTACGCTATCTGCGCATATTGCGATTTCTGCCCGGGCTATTTCGAACCGGACGCGCCTGCTTTGCACTCGGGTGCCGAAAACGAGCTGTGTCCAACCGGGGCGATTGCGCGAAAGTTCATCGAGGAACCCTACTATGAGTATACCATCGACGAGGCTCTGTGTATCGGCTGCGCCAAGTGCGTCAAAGGCTGCGCCGCCTTCGGAAACGGCTCGTTCTTTCTTCAGGTTCGTCACGATCGCTGTTTGAACTGTAACGAATGTGCAATTGCCGCGGCTTGTCCCTCAGGGGCGTTCAAGCGGGTTCCCGCCGACGAGCCTTACCTACTTAAAAAGGCGGACCACGCTTAATGATACGTTTTAGCAAAATCACAATCGGGCTGGCTCTGTCCCTAACCTTGTGCGCCGTCGCATTTGGACTCGAACAATTTCCGCCCCCGGATTTCGTCGAAACCGATCATGTAATGCCAACCCCGACTACGCCGAACCCACGTCTGGACGTTTACGAATACATAGACGCCATCGTGCTATTGGCGGCGCTCGGATTGTCATCATATTTGGTCTTGAGAAAGCGCAGCCGGCGGGCGGTGTTCGTTCTGATGCTGTTTTCATTGTTCTATTTCGGCTTCTGGCGCGAAGGCTGCGTCTGTCCCATTGGATCGACTCAGAATATTGTCTTGTCGATTTTTGACAAGGACTATGCCGTGCCCATCGTGATACTGGCGTTCTTTCTGCTGCCGCTCTTGTTTACGCTGTTTTTCGGAAGGACGTTCTGTGCGGGAGTATGTCCCCTTGGCGCGATACAGGATTTGGTTCTACTGCGTCCGAGCAAGGTGCCGCGCTGGGCCGAAAGTACGCTGAGATTGTTCGCATACATCTATCTCGGGGCGGCTGTGCTGTTTGCGGCGACCGGCAGCGCTTTTCTGATTTGCAGGTACGATCCGTTTGTCTCGTTTTTCCGTTTGACCGGCGGCTTGAATATTCTGATACTCGGCGCGTGCTTCTTGCTGGTTGGCGTGTTCGTAGGCCGACCCTATTGCCGGTTTGCATGTCCCTACGGTGTGATTCTCAGGCAGCTCTCGCGCATCTCGAAATGGCGCGTGACAATTACTCCCGACGAGTGTGTTCACT
>CAYLTW010000174.1:0-4508 GCA_964386735.1 uncultured Woeseiaceae bacterium | reverse complement strand
AGAGGGAGGGATTCGAACCCTCGGAGGGCTTACACCCTCGCCGGTTTTCAAGACCTATTCCGACTCACGCACCCACTATTCAACACCACCACTATTAACTACATATCAATAAGTTATCGGCATTTTCTACAATCTCTTGAGTGTGGATAAGTGCCCGTTTGCGCCTGTCAGTGTGCTGGAATTGTGCTTTTTTTTGTGGGTGCCTGCAAATCAGGCTACCATGCAATTGTTACAGGATCTCAATAATTCAAGCATCCCTCCAACGGGCCGCCAGCCTTGACAGGGTTAACCTCTAAGTTAATATGGATCTCATCGAGATAGCTAGTTTGCGCTGGACAGTACTGGCCGTCTGTGACCATCGGGATGACTGCCAGGTTCTGGATTTTCTTGGAAGCCACAGCGATACACCTGCCGCAAGGCAAATGTTGGCAATGTTGAAAGAATATGTCCCAACAAATGGCACTCCGAAACATAATCAGAATATGTCCAAACACTTGGATGGGAATATTTTTGAATTTAAAAAAGGTCCAAAGACTGGAAAGAAACTCAGGGTTTTGTACTTTTTTGATGAAGGGAATGTGGTTGTCTGTACCACCGCTTTTACCAAGGGTGAAAAGACACCGGATGGAGTGATCGACGCAGCAGAAAACGTACGCACAGACTATCTAAATGCTAAGAAAAGTAAAAAATTAAATATTGTAAAATTATAGGTAATTAGTTATGTCAGTTAAAAAATATGCCGACCTGTTCGCCAGAGTAGAAGCCTCTGAGGAATATTTAAATGAGATGGCGATCATTGATTTTACCGAAGATATTATCGCTACGATGGAGCACCAACAGGTATCGCGATCCGATCTTGCTAAGCGGCTAGGGACCTCACAAGCCTATGTAACCAAGGTTCTTCGCGGCAATGTCAACTTCACGCTTGGAACAATGACGCGACTCGCACATGCACTAGGTACGGTTGTTCGCGTTCACGTATCGCCTAGAGGTGCCATCACTCGCTGGATGGACTCGATTGATGGGGCTACATCTATTCCTGCCGCTTTTGATCTTTCTGAGCAAGAAAGTATTGTTCCAGCTGAGTATGCAGTTTCCTCAATAAGCGACTCCGAGAACGAACCGATTCAAGCTGTAGAATGGGCCACCAAATAGATGGCTAGACACGTCTGGAGTGTTCTCTGCAAAAAGGCAATCGTTGACAGAGAGACGAATTCGATCACCCTCGTTGATAGCGTCGAGTCGTTGGAATCGAACGAAGAAATAGCGCCACCGCCTGAATCTGTCGATAGTTTAGTTGTAGTCCAGAATATTGATCTGCAATTCGCCACACTTTGGACTCGGTCCGACTTCGCTATACCCGAAACTGCAGTATCAAGATTGACCTTGGTGGGCCCGAATGGGAAGAAACTTAGGCAGCCTGGTAACACCGTAGAATTAATAGCTTCCACGCGCAACAGGGTAATCGTTGTATTTAATGGACTACCTTTCCTTGGGTTTGGCGTTTATGAATTTGTTGTTGAGCTACAGCGTGGCAAAAAGACATCGCAAAGCTGGCATAAAGTCGCGTCAATTCCTTTGGAATGGACCCTTAAGAAGGACACAACGTAAACAAGTCTAGAAACTAGAGCACTGAAATGCGTAAAAGCCCCGGCAGAACCGGGGCTGTGTTTCACGGGAACGGACTCAGTGCACCGGTACCGGCGTCAGTGAAACAGCGTATCCAGCGGCTTTTCGCTGGTCATCAACCCGTGAAACTTCAACAGCGTTGAACGCAGGCTGTCCGGGCTTTCATCCTCAACTTCGGGCATCTTATTGGCCATATCCAGAAACAATTCCGCCATCGCCTGCTTGTTTACACCCAGCGCGTCCAGGCTGTCGAACACCAGCACCAGGACGATCATCAGTGCACCCACATCGCCGCGTACCACTTCGCTCTCATCCATCGATGGCATCATCATCAAATTTAATCTGGATATTGGCGAGCAATTGCCGCACCTTGTTGATTTCTTTTTCAAGGATTCGCATCTCTCGGGCTCGCAGGCTGGGCAGGCTGTTTTTGATCTGCTTCGGAAGTCCTTGAAGGATTGCCACCGCCTGACTTGATACGTCGGCGAGTGCATCCCGCATAAGTGTTATGGGTGCAGTCAGTTTGCGCTTGACCGACAAGTCATACTCAATCTGGTCAGCTCGCAACCGGTCCAGCCTGGCTTTCTCGCTGGTCGGATCACCAGTTCCAGTTTTCGCAACCAGGATAGCGCGGACTGCGTCGGCCATCCGATAGAACTTTATTTTCCCAGCCGCACGCACGGGGTCGACGCCAGCTAGATATTTTCCAACCGTTCGCCGGTCCATGGCCAACTCAACGGATAGCGCCGATATGCTCCAGTGTTTAGCTGTGTATGACATGACTGCCTCGCGTTGTGGGGGAACCCATAGGGGGGCCTGTGACTAGAGAGACGGCGCCATGCGAATCACCCCCGGTTCAACGACCTCCAGAGGAACCTACAAGTTATTGATCTATAACAACTTTGTAATCTTATCCCGCTTCTCTTTGTCATGCTGTCATCGCCGCGGCATCAAAATAAGTTGCGCCGTGCACCGGAGAGGTTGGCCGGCCGGAGACGCGCCACCGTGCAGGAATGCTTGCCAGCCGACAAGCATGGTCGGCCCACATGGCCCGCGTGCGGCACACCGGCCGCGGTTGAGTGTTCATGCGCCAAAGGTAACGTTGTGACGCGTCGCAGCAACGTACCGCGCAAAGGTGCGATACTGTTCACGGATTTCATGATGACGCTGCCAATCCCGTTTCAAGCCGCGCATGATCCGCTCCTGCCGGTCATCGTCGATTGTGCGGTAAGCAGCGCTGCGATTTGTTTTGAATGCGTCCATTACTCGCCCTTGCGTCGAGGTCGGCCCAATCCCTGGAGCTGGCTTCCGAGGCGGCTGACTTCGTCCAACAGTTCGACCTCCTGTCCTTCCAACGCCGCGATTTCGGTATCCAGCTTCGCAAGCTCGGTCTCACGTTCAGCACGTGCCGGTCCTGTTGCGGGATAGTCTGGAAGACTGTCGATCATGTCACGAATAGCACCCTTGATCTGATCAGCCAAAATCATAAACAGCGCCGGTTGATAGGCAGTGTTGGTGGTACCGTGCGGATTGCACAGCAATGACACGTAGTCGTCTTCTCCCAAGGTCTTGTCGGGATTCACAATCAACCAGTTCAGGACTTCGCGCCGCATCCGCGCGCGATGCGCGTTCCCTTGTATGTCGACCAAATTGCATAAGTTATCGCACAATTCACTTTTTGGGGGCGCTAGGCTCTTTAAGTCTTCGCGGCGCTGGCGCTTTTCCTCACCCAGCTGACGAATCTTTCCGACTTTAGCAGTCGCCTGTTCGACGGATTTTTTTGCTGGAGTAAATAAATCAAGCAGGCTCATGGTCGCGCACCTCTGGCTACATTGCCGCTACCGCAGATCTTGAACTTGTCCTCGTTCTCACGATACGCCAGGTAGGTGTCGAATTCGCCGAACTCGGTTCGCAAGCCGGCGTCCCGGTCCCAGGTTTGGCGTGCCTGTCGTTCCAGACTTTCATGGTCGTTCATGTCATAGGTTCCTTGTGTGCTAACTATGTTGGTGGAGGCTTGCGCCTGTGTCGTTTGGACTGGTGCGCCGCTTAACAGCGTATCAAGCGAGGTAACCCCGTCGACCAGGCCAGCGTCTAGCGCTTGCTGACCGATGAAGATTCGGCCGTCAGCCATGCGGTTCAAAACGTCATCGGTAGTGGTGCCGCGATGCGTGGCGACAACATCCACGAACAGCGAATACAGGTAATCAACTTCGTCCTGAATGGTTTGCCGCCCGTCGTCTGATAGCGGTGCGTATGAACTGGCAATGCGCTTGAATCGGCCGGCGGTGATTTCAGTCGTCTTGACGCCGATCTTTTCTTCGAACTTCGAAATATCAACATGCGTGGCCACTACTCCAATCGAACCGACTGCCGTGGTCGGGCCGGAGATAAATACCCGGTCGGCAGCCGATCCGATCCAGTAGGCCGCCGAGGCCATGAGCCCATTGGCAAACGCGGTGATCGGTTTTTGCCCGCGTGATTCAAAAATCAGCTTCGCGAATTCAGAGGTTCCATCGACACGGCCGCCCGGGCTATCGATGTCCAGGATGATTGACTCGACCGCGTCGTCGGCCAGCGCTTGGCGGAAGTCGTCAGCAGCGAGTGCCGTTGAGGTGCCGCCGAAGATTTGCATTAACAGGTTCTGGTTTTTATCGATCAAACCGTGCACCGGGATGACCGCTTTCCCCTCGATCACTTCGTAGCCTTGCTGGCGGGATTGCGTGAGCCTGCCATCCCGCAATTGAAGAGGGGTGATGTCTATTCGGGTAATTTCCCGAAGGGCTTTGGGTGCGATCGCCCAGGGTGCGTTTTTTTGCATTAGTTGTTCCATGGCATCGGACGCTATCACACTAAGGATTTACTGAACCAAGCTACCGAGC
>CAYLTW010000173.1:0-4553 GCA_964386735.1 uncultured Woeseiaceae bacterium | reverse complement strand
TTGTCCGGTCTGAAGTGGCAATTGAAGAAATGTACCGTGAACAGGAAGACAGCAGCCAGAAAGGCTTCTTCACCGTGAACTATCATTGCCACATTGAACACCCACCCCGGCAATACCGAAGCCGTGGTCGCCGGGAACCACAACATTACTCCGCTGAGGCCGATGATAACCATACCCCAAAACGGCGCCCAGTAATCGAATTTTTCATAGTAAGTCCAGCGATCGAATCGCGGGCGTGGCCCCCGACCGAAGAACCACCGGAACATCGCTGCGGCATCTTTGAAATCCTGCCAATTCGGCAGCAGGGAATCCGGGCCGAACCATTTGAACGTTCTCCAGATTCGACCGATGCGAAACGCTAAGTAAATGAGGTGTCCAAAGAACACGACCATGAAAGTCACTGCGCCGATCCGGTGCAGGATGGCCGCTGATTTCGGCCCGCCGAGCAGCGTGATGATCGTCGGCGCCCAGAAGCTGTCGGCGTAGAGCACGGTCGTGCCCGTCAATACCAGTAGCATAATGGCGAGCGCGCCGGTGAGATGCGCCAGTCGCCACATTCCCGCAAAGCGCCTGAAGTATTTGTCTTCTCCCTGCGGCAGTTGGTCCACCTGTACATGCAACGTGTTTTTTCCTTGTTTGCGGTCCTGGTACTCCCGGTAGAACCACAGCGCAGCGTGTGTCCAGAAGAAAATGAACACGCCTGCCAGCAGACCGATCATGAATTTCGAGGTAATCCACATGTGGGGATAGCGATCGAAGTCACGCGTATTGCCATGTGGCTGGAACGAGACATACCCCTGAGTCGCGTTCGCGTGACATGTCCTACAGGTCTCCAGGCGGTTGTTCACGTGCATACTCGACGCTTCGTCAGCCACTCTCTTGATTTCGTGATGACCGTGACACTCGTAACATTTCGCCGTGTGGGTATAGCCCAGCGTGCTCACCTGGCCGTGATAAGTACCCAGATAGGACTCCAGTTCTTCCGCATGGCAGTTGCCGCAATTCCGCGTAATAGCCAGTCTGATGGAAGGAATGCCGGGAGATTCGATGTCATGCGTGGTATGACAATCTATACAAACGGCGGCATTCGCATTGCCGTTCACTGAGATTTCCTGCCCATGAACTGACGTGAGGTAGGTTTCCTCTATCTGCGCATGGCATTGTCCACATATTTCGGGAATCTTCAGCCGTGACTCCGCACCGACGTGGCTGTCTATCGGAGAAATGTAGTGGGCGTCATGGCAGTTGTAACAGGTCGCATTCGTCCTCGACTGGTCTTCCGTATTGGGCCGTGCGTGAATCGACTTCATATAACTGTCGATCTGCTCCACGACGACACCCAATCTTGCTAATTCTTCAGTTTTGTTTTCCTCCTGAGCGGTCTGCCAGAGATTCTCGTGACATTGTACGCATCCGACCTTTCTGTCTACGCCTTTGCGGTGAGGAATTTTGATGACGTCCTTGTGGCACTCCACACAAGAGCGCTTGCCATGCACGCTTTGCTCGAAGTCATCCGGCGACACATACAGCTGGCGCTTTTCTCCGTTGGGCAGCGGTACGGCGAGGCTCTCCATCCTGTGACAAGCCAGGCAAGTTGCATTGGCCGGACCGTTATCCTGGGCTGCTGCGGTAGCAGCAAAAAGGCCCTGCAGCGCCGCCAAAATCAGAACGCTAGCGACAGTCCAGGCTCGAGATTTCGGTCTTAGCATCCGGGATTCTTGCCCTTGGAGAGGTACTTCGTGAGGCGAGATCTCGATCAGATCTTCATTAGAAATGCTTCTTCTTTGCGCCTTAAAATTACCGGGGAAGCCGCCGGGTCGGCATTCGTAATTATACTAAGTATTCGTGCTACTAATGCGTATGTACTGTAGAACTCTTTTTGGACGAAATACTTCGGCGCCTCGTGGTTCGGGCTGACATCGGCGTACATCTGCTTCAGTCGCCGATTCTCTTGAATGTTGCGAGACGTGTGGGTTTGTGGGCCGCTGTCGACCGCGGCGATAAATTGAGCCCGACGAAAGAGAGACTCGCCTGTTGACAAGCAATAATCTACAGATTGTCAGGAAATCATTTTGAATTGACAAATAATTCACTAGTTAAATATTGGCTTCAAGAATGGCAAACATACTGATTATCTATTCCTCGACATACGGGCATACGAGGAAGATCTGCGAGCGAATAAAGCAGGTAATCGAAGAACAGGCCCACATAGTCACTCTGGCGTGCATCAATGATGAACCCGAGATCAAAGTCGATCCTTTCGACACTGTCGTGATCGGCGCGAGTATTCGTTACGGCAATCATCAACCGCAAGTTTACGAATTCATCAGGAAAAACCAGCAAGTTCTCGACAGCAAGCCGAATGCCTTTTTCTCGGTAAATATCGTTGCCCGTAAACCAGAAAAAAACAAGCCGGAGACCAATCCATATTTGAAAAAATTTCTCAGGAAAATATCCTGGAATCCAAAAACAATAGCGGTTTTTGCCGGAAACATTGACTATCCGATATACCCGTTCTGGGATCGCCAGATGATCAGATTCATCATGTGGATAACCAAAGGGCCGACCGATCCCCAAGCAGTTGTCGAGTTTACGGATTGGAATAAGGTCGATGACTTTGGCCGGATAGTCGCCGAGATGTAATGCAAAGCAGCCAAACCCAGGAGGCAGACGGGATGAGCGACAAATACGATCGCAATAGGAATTAATGCAAAAAGGTGCGGTTGTCCACTATGTTACGGCGCTTTGTCCGTCGGTATGATCCGGCTATAGATCGGGTGATCAGCGGGAAAAGCCGTACCATTTCAGGTCTCCGGGTACGTTTGCTTCGAATACTGCGTCGATTGCGCCGGCAACGAATAGCAACAAAGGCGCTGTCAGGATGCCCGCACATATTGTTCGATTGCTACTACTACTCGGCGCATTCCTGTTGCTGGCGGTCATCGCAAGAAATTACGTGCTCGACCCTTCCTTTTACCAGTTCGGCGATTATCGGGGCGATGCCGTGGTCGAACTGGCGGCCGGCGCGCCGCAGTTCAGGGGGCCGGCATACTGCCAGGCGTGTCACGCCGACCGACACAGCGAGTGGACGGCGGGCGCGCATCCAAGCGTCAACTGTGAGGTGTGTCACGGCGCCGCCCGCGAGCATCCTGCCGGCGGCGCGCTGCCGAAACCCACCGACACCATCAAGCTCTGCACAGTGTGCCACGAGGCGATGCCCGCGCGGCCGGCTGCCCAACCGCAGATAGTCGTTGCGGAGCACCCCTTTAAACATGACGGAGCGCTGCAATGCGTGACATGCCACAACCCGCACTCGCCAAGGATCGGTGGTCAGCCAGAAACCGCGGCAGCTGCAACTGCTGCCCCGGCGCCGGCCGCGGAAACGACCGCGGTGGCGGCTCCATGCACACCCTGCCACGGTGCCGACGGCCGGGGCGGGGCAACGTCTATCGCTTTGGCGGGTAACGAGCGCGCCGCGCTCGCGCGGCAACTGGAGGAGTATCGATCCGGCGCGCTGCAGAATCCGATGATGAACGCGATTGCAGGATCGCTGAGCGACGAAGATATCGCCGACCTGGCTGAGCACTATGCGGGTCTGCCGGAAGGGCAAACACAGTGAAACGGGACAAGAGTAAAGACAAAAGCGGCCGACGCGCCTTCCTTCGCGCTACCGGCAAAGCGCTCGTCGCCGGCGCTGTGGGAGGCGGTGCCTTGTTCGCCGAGAGCATGGCGCAAGACAAAAGTATCGCGAGCGACAAAACTGCTGCGTCGTTCCCGACCGAGGACTATGACTGGACAAAACACAACTGGGCCTACGGTATAGACGCGAATCGCTGTATCGGGTGTCTTCGTTGCGTCGAGGCCTGCAAGGCCGAGAATGGCGTTGCGAGGGACGCGCACCACTTTCGCACCTGGGTAGAACGCTATGTCTATCTGGAGGGGGAAGACAAAGCTCGCGTTGACAGCCACAGTGATCCGCAGAACATTGCCGCGTCGGGATCGGAGAGCGAATATCGGTTCGATAACCGCTACCAGGATGCCAAAGTCACCAAAGCCTTCTTCGTTCCCAAGATGTGTAATCAGTGTCAGCATCCACCCTGCGTTCAGGTATGTCCGGTGGGGGCGACCTTCAGGACCAAGGACGGCGTCGTACTGGTCGACCCGACTTACTGTATAGGCTGCGAGTACTGCGTCCAGGCGTGTCCCTACGGCGCGCGGTTCTTGAATGAAGAGACACGGACTGCGGAAAAATGCGACTGGTGCTATCACCGCATAACCAAGGGCCTGTTGCCTGCCTGTGTGGAGGTTTGCCCGGTCGAGGCGCGCATCTTCGGCGATCTGAACGATCCGTCGAGCACCGTCAGTGAATTCATAAAAAACAATCGGGTACATGTACTGAAGCCCGAGAGCGGCGCCGCGCCGAACTGCTATTACATCGGCATCGACAAGGAGGTGTCGTGATGGAAGGGCTGGTATCCGCGCCTTTTACGGGCTACGTTTATCCGAACGAGACGATCATACCGTGGACCCTGCTGATCGCGATTTATCCGTAT
>CAYLTW010000172.1:0-4645 GCA_964386735.1 uncultured Woeseiaceae bacterium | reverse complement strand
GCCACATGGCCGGGCTCACCGGCGCCACGGCCTTCGCGGGCATCGTCCGCGAGCCACTCCAGCGCGGTCCTGATACTCGACGCCGTGACGATGTCGAGCGGTGACTTCTCGACGGCATCGCTGCACGCTGCGAGCAACAGCGGCAAAGCCGCCAGCAGAACCAGCCTAATCCGGTGACGGTTGAACATACTTTTCCTTATACACGCGGCTGATGTCGTGCATCTGCGATTCGATCCATTGCTGTACGATCAGGTTGGTTTCCTTGGGCGGTCGATCGGCCGGGTCGATGGGCGGACCAATTCGCACGCGTATCGTGCCCGGATACTTGGTGAAGCTGCGCCGGGTCCAGAGATCACCGGCATTGTGAGCGACGGGAACAATTTTCACGCCGGCGTCCCGAGCGAGCATCGCGCCGCTGACGCCATACTTGCGCGTCTCACCGGGCGGCATACGCGTGCCTTCGGGAAAAACCGAGACCCAGATACCGCTCGCTAACTTCTCCTTGCCTTGTTGTATGACCTGCTTGATGGCAGAACCGCCGGAGCTGCGGTTAATTGCGATGGGATCGAGCGCCAGGTAGATCGCCCAGCCAATAACGGGTATCCACAGCAACTCGCGTTTGACGACCCAGACAGTCCGCGGGAAAAGCGTTACGTGCCAGAACGTCTCGAATGTCGACGTGTGTTTAAGCATGATAACGCTGGGTTCGTCGGGAATGTTTTCTCGTCCCGCGACCTCAATGCGAATTCCACAGAGAGTACAGACGCTCCATGTAGCGAACCGGCACCAGCTGACACAGACCCACCAGTGAAAGCGTCGTGGCGCCCAGAAAGTTACCAGTAAGACCATGGCGCTGAAAATAATGCTTACCCAGGCAAAGATATTAAACAGCAAGGAACGAATGAAAAGCATTGGTTTACTGATCCAGTAAGATTGCTCTTGAGGCGGCGGCCAGATCGTCGAACACCGGTACCGACGCCAGCGCTCCGCCCAACCGCGCCTCGGAGGTCACGCCGTTGCCGGTACGAACCAGAATCGGCGTCGCGCCCGCCGCCGCCGCCGCCTCGAGGTCGCGAAGCGAATCACCGATTGCCGGAACGCCCGCGAGATCGACATTGAAGTGAGCCGCGATCTGCAAGTATAAACCCGGTTTCGGTTTGCGACAGTCGCAATCGTCGTCAGGGCCGTGCGGGCAAACAACAATATGATCGACCTGCCCGCCCTCCTCTTTGACAAGCGCACGAAACTTGTCGTGCATGGACTCGAGCGCATCTGCGTCGAACAGGTTTCGCGCAAGACCCGACTGGTTGGACGCAACAGCTATTCTGTAACCTGCCCTGGACAACGCGGCGATCGCCGCGATACTCCCCGGCAATTGAATCCATTCGTCCGCACTTTTGACAAACCCTTCCGAGTCGCGATTTATCACGCCGTCGCGATCGAGTATAACGAGCCGCTGAGCAGTGGAAGGCGAGGCCATCTTCAGGCGATGGAAAGTCGCGAGATGTCGGCGACGCCGAGAAACAGCTCGCGTAATTTGCCGAGCAGCGCGAGGCGATTGTTCTTCAGCTCATCATCGTCGGCCATAACCAGAACGTCGTCAAAGAAATTGTCGACGGGCTCACGCAAAGCGGCCAGCGCACGCAGTGCCTCGGTGTAGCGGCGCTCGTCGAGCAAGGGGCGAACCGTGTCGCCCGCGCTGCCCAGTGCCGCGAACAGAGCCTCTTCGGCCGGATCCTGCAGCAGCTTTGGATTCACATCGTTGCCGCCATCATTGCCGGCTTGCCGAAGAATATTGGCGATGCGTTTGTTGGCCGACGAAAGGCTTGCCGCCTCGTCAAGGCCAATAAATGACTGCACGGCTTCGAGTCGGCGGCCGAAGTCAACAAGCGACGACGGCTCGCGAGCGAGCACGGCGTCGAAGGTTTCTGCGTCCAGGGCCGGATCCCGGTCAAGAAAGTAACGCTTGAGCCGGTCAATAATGTAGGAATGCAGGTCTTCAACGATCGCCGTCGGCGCTGCCTCGCTCGCCGGTTGAGCGGCCACGGCATTGGCAACGGCATCGCGCAGGCCGATATCGATTTCGCACTCAACGAGTATTCGGATGACGCCAAGCGCGGCGCGCCGCAAGCCGAACGGGTCGCGCTTGCCGGAGGGTCTCTTGCCAAGCGAAAAGACACCCGCAAGCGTGTCCAGCTTGTCAGCCACGGCGAGGACCTGGCCGACAGTCGATTCCGGCAATGTGTCGCCGGCGAAGCGAGGATGATAGTGCTCGCCAATGGCGCTCGATACGGCTTGCGATTCACCGTCGAGTTCGGCGTAGTAACGCCCCATGACACCCTGCAATTCCGGAAACTCGCCGACCACGCCGGTCAACAGGTCGCACTTGCAGAGCATGGCGGCGCGTTCGACGTCGGCGGAACCGACACCGATAGACAGTGCGATGTCTCTGGCGATCACCGCGGTCCGTTCCGATTTTTCATGAAGGCTGCCGAGGCCGCGTTGGTAAACGACGTCGCGCAGGGCGTCCTGGCGACTGGATAAAGTTCGATTGCGGTCGTTGTCCCAAAAGAAAGCGGCGTCGGCCAGGCGCGGACGAATTACCCGCTCGTTACCATCGCGCACCTGGTCGGGATCGGTGCTCTCGAGGTTGGCAACCGTAACGAACTTCGGCAACAAAGCACCGTCATTGCCGGCAACCGGGAAGTACCGTTGATGTCCGGTCAGTGTGGAGATAACCGTTTCGCGAGGCAGCGACAGGAACGCTTCATCAAAGCTGCCGAGCACTGGCACGGGCCATTCCACGAGTGCGGCGACTTCGTCGTACAGTGAGTCGCCATCGACAATGACGCCGCCGGCTTCTCTCGCCTTGTCGGCGACGCCGTGCTCGACAAGATCTCTGCGGCGGTCGAAGTCGGCAATGACATGACCCTTTTTCTCCAGCGTTTGCAGGTATTTCCCGGGTTCCGTGATAGCAATCACACCTTTGGAGTGAAACCGGTGACCGCGGGATTCGCGGCCTGTTTTGACGCCCATGATTGTCGCGTCGATAGTGTTTTTGCCATGTAACAGCACAATCCAGTGTACGGGCCGCACAAATTCAAGTTCGCCGGCGCCCCAGCGCATGCGGCGCGGGACAGGTAACTCAGCCAAAGCGCTTTCAATTAGTGTCGGGACAAGCCCGGATGTTTCCTGGCCCTTGTCGAGTAATTCACACGAGAGCCACTCACCCTTGCCGGATTTTGTGCGACCAAGATCGGCGACCTCGACACCGCATTTTTTTGCAAAAGCGATAGCCGGTGGTTGCGGGCTGCCGTCGGCGGCGAACGCCACCTTCGTGGGCGGCCCCTTCTGTGAAATTTTGCGGTCTTCCTGCCGCGTGGCGAGTTTCTCGATGAGTACGGCAAGCCGGCGTGGACTGGCGTAAGCATGTACGGCACCGTGACCAAGGCGCGCTTCTTTGAAGGCGGCCCGCAGGCTCTCGGCAAACGCATCCTTGAGGGATCGAAGCGCCTTTGGCGGCAACTCTTCGGTGCCGATTTCAATTAGAAAGTCGGCGGCGCTCATGAAAGCTTCGCACTCCGGACCGTGGAATCAACCATCGGGAAGCCAAGTGCTTCACGGCTCGCGTAGTAGGCCTCGGCGATTGAGCGAGCCATCGTCCTTACCCGCAGAATGAAGCGCTGCCGCTCACTGACAGAAATTGCCTGGCGCGCGTCGAGCAGGTTAAAGAAATGTGAGGCCTCGAGCATTCGCTCATAGGCTGGCAGAGCGAGATTTGCCGCGATCAGGCGCCCGCAGTCCTTTTCGCTTTGATCGAAAGAATTGAAGAGGGCGTCGACGTCGGCCTCCTCGAAATTGTACTTCGACTGTTCCACCTCGTTTTGGTGATAGACGTCGCCGTAGGTAATGCGTCCGAGCGGACCATCGGTCCAGACGATGTCGAAAATGCTCTCGACCGACTGCAGATACATTGCGAGACGCTCGAGACCATACGTGATCTCGCCCGTAACCGGCCGGCACTCAAGCCCGCCAACCTGCTGGAAGTACGTGAACTGCGTAACCTCCATGCCGTTGAGCCAAACCTCCCAGCCGAGGCCCCATGCGCCGAGTGTCGGCGATTCCCAGTTGTCTTCGACGAAGCGAATATCGTGCACCGTGGGGTCTACGCCAATGGCGCGCAAGGAGTCGAGATACAGGTCCTGGATATCATCGGGCGACGGCTTGATCACGACCTGGTACTGGTAGTAATGCTGCAGTCGGAACGGGTTGTCACCGTACCGGCCATCCGTGGGACGCCGGCTTGGCTGCACGTAGGCCGCGCTCCATGGCTCGGGGCCAATCGCCCGCAGAAACGTCGCCGGATGAAAGGTGCCGGCCCCCATCTCCTTGTCATAGGGCTGCAGGATCACGCAGCCGCGTTCCGCCCAATACTGCTGAAGCTTGAGAATCAGGTCCTGAAAACTGAGCGTGCCGGGCGCTTTTTTTGTACTCATCAGAAGAATCGCAAACGAAGATACGGCTGCAAAGGCGCGCAGTATATACAGTTTCGGCCCGAAGCACCCCGTACCTGAGGTCCCCGGACCGGGATCACATCAGGGCCGCGGATCGGTGGCACCTCGGCGGCATGGCTCGCTGCGCTGCG
>CAYLTW010000171.1:0-4650 GCA_964386735.1 uncultured Woeseiaceae bacterium | reverse complement strand
CTTGCCCGGGAGATTTGCGTTCATCTGCCGCTTCATGCCAGCACAATGCTGAACATCCATAACACCGAGTCTGCTGTGGCCTTAAAGATGCTGGGCTTTACGCGAATTATTACCTCGCGTGACATTCCGCTCCACGAGGTCCGGCAGATCGGAGAGGATTCGGGTCTGGAAATGGAATATTTTGTGCACGGTGACATGTGCATCTCTCAGAGTTCGCAGTGTTATATCAGCGGTATACTGTTTGGCGAAAGTTCCAACTGCGGGCGCTGCATGAAGCCGTGCAGATGGAAGTGGAAACTCGTGACCAAACGCGGTACGTCCGAGCTTCCCGGCGAAACACAAGGATATCTGCTTGCGAGAAAAGACATAAGTCTTTTGCCCCACATCCCGGCTCTGATTCGAAACGGCATCGTGTCATTGAAGATTGAAGGTCGCATGCGAACGGGTGAGTTTCTTGCTCCGATCGTTGCTCTTTATCGCAATGCCGTGGATGCGTACTTTGATGACCCGGTGAACTATGTTATGAACGCCTCTGATACGCAAGAGCTTCTTGCTCGGCGCATTCGTGAATATACTACCGCTCACGCGTTTTCGAATCCCGGGCTCGACGGCGTCGATCTGTCGGGCACGCGGGAGCCGCGATTCTTTAGCTACAACTCTCCGGAACCGAAGCTTACAACAATGCAAGATGCTGAGCCGAAGCAACCTGCGACGGATTTAGACCTGGTAGTCCATGTCTCCGGCCCGGGGGCCGCAGAGGCGGCGATTCATGCCGGCGCCGACACCGTTTATTTATCCGGCGAAGGGCTCATCCTTCACAACGGCAAGTTCACTTTGAATTGGCTGCAAGACTTTGTGAAAAACGCTTGCGAGAAGGGTGTACGGGTTGCAGTTACAATGCCGCATATATGCGATCTTCGGGACATGGCCGAATGGAAACACTGGATTGCGAAGTTGTCATCGGTCGGCGATCTTGCGGTGTGCGTAACCAATCTTGGCGGTGTACAAGCTGCCAGGGCCAACAATATTCGAGAAATCATCGCCGATTTTCCACTCAATATCACAAACAGTGTCGCCGCGGACGAGTTGTCGACAATGGGTGTGACTCGAATCACAGCGTCGGTCGAATTGAGCTTCGAGCAATTTAGCGGATTGATGAAGACTGTTCGTACGCCCGTCGAGGTAATCGGCCAGGGGCCTGTCACCGCTATGCTGCTGGAGCATTGCGTGCTTGCCGCAGCGGCAGGTGCGAATCCACAGGGAATCTGTCCGAGGTACTGCAGCAAGGGTGTTCATGCTCTCCAGGATGCTTGCTCGCACGATTTCCCGTTGGAATGTGATCGCCGATGCCGAAACCACATTTTCACCGCAACGGACGTCTGTGTTCTCCCGAATCTATCACTGATAGCCTCTACAGGTGTTTCCGGCCTGCGCATCGAAGGGCAGTTGGACTCGCCCTCGGCCGTTGAGACCGTTGCTCGCGTATACAGAAAGGCAATCGATTCTCTCAAAGCCGGACAGGCGCCGAATATCACCAATGAACTCGAAGAAATAAAGAATGCTACGGGCCGCCCTCTCAGTGACGGACCGTTTGATTTTAAGACCGTACCCGCCGGAGCGAAGGAGCGAAACCTTGTCACAACATGAACCAATAGGGCCGGAGGCAATACTGAAAAAGAAAGGGCGCTATCTGATTCCCTGCGTATACCATTTCTATCGCAGCCCGCCGCAGATAGTGCGCGGGCAAGGCGTCTACTTATACGACTCTGCCGGGAAGAAATACATGGACCTCTATTCCGGCGTGAGTGTCCATGCGCTCGGGCACTGTCACCCTGAGATTACCGAGACTGTATGCCGGCAGGTCAAGACCCTGCAACACACCACTACGATTTACCTGACCGAACCCATCGTTAATCTTGCCGAAGAGCTGGCCAAAGTCCTGCCGGGTAATCTGTGCAGGAGTTTTTTCTGTTGCAGCGGCAGTGAGGCCAACGAAGGCGCTGCATTGCTGGCGACACTCTATACCGGAAGAAGCGAGTTCCTGGCCCTTCAAAACAGCCTGCATGGTCGAACCAAGCTCGGCATGAGTCTTACAGGGCTGTCTTTTTGGCGGACCGACCCAAATCCGGTGGGAGGGATAGTGCACGTCCCGCCCCCTTGTTGTTTTTGCTGTGCGTTCGCCCAAGAGTACGGACGGTGCCGGTTTCAGTGCGTCGCTGCGATCGAAAAAGCGATTCTTACCGCTACCAGCGGCAAGCCGGCGGCCATGTTCGTCGAACCTGTTCAGGGTAATGGCGGGATTGTTGTGCCGCCGCCTGAGTATTTTCCGAAGTTGCGCGATGTTCTGGATAGATACGAAATGCTGCTCATCGCCGACGAGGTACAGACCGGCTGCCGAACTTACGGATGCGATACTGGAACAGATGAAGGATGCCGGTTTTCTCCTGGGAAAAACCGGAGCCAGACGAAACGTCCTTACCTTTATGCCACCGCTTATCATCAATGAACCGGAACTAATGGAGGCCACTAATGCACTCGAAAAAGTATTGCAAAACATCTGACCGCTTCACCGCAAAGTTTTACGTGTTGACACTATTGACAACGACCTTGACCGTATATCTTGCCGGCTGTGCATCTTTTGACCACCTTACGAGAGTTACTCCCCAATTCCCGGCAGCTACGGAGTGTGGGAAGTGTCACGTCGAAATATATAGTGAGTGGTCCCAGTCGAATCATCGAGTGATATTCTTTCAGTCAAAGCCCAAAAAACAGGTGACCGGATAACCGTTACGATCCGAAACAATTTGCCTCATTCGCTTCCCACTGGAGATTTCAGCGAGAGTACCCTGCTCCTGGAAGCATACGTACGTGACTCAAAAGGCGACATAACAGTTGTTGGACAGCGAGATCTTGCAAGGAAACTCCGCACGGCAATTCCAACTCATTCGACTATCGATTGGCAGTTGGACATGCCGCCCGATTCACTGCTCGGACTTCGGCTCCTACGCCTCAGCCATGACGGAGATATCACCGACCTGGCGGATGTTGACGTGCCTTCGCCATGATCGGAATCATCTCCGGAAGTGGACAAGTAACCAGTGTATGATTCGGCGAGGTCGCAGTCCCTTGCAGGACATTTTACTTTACATGCCGGAGGCCGGGATTGCAGGAGAAGTAACGGCACGTCATTTCAATCTCCGCCGCAATTGGTCGAGCAGTTGAGTGCTCAGCCTGGAGCGGGCCGGCTCGCCCGTGCCGCGGAATCGAACCTGCCGGCTTTCGAACCTGCCGTCGGGCAGTCTTAAGACGACGTTGACGTAGTCGACTCCGCGATCGTCCTTCCAGTGCTTGCCGACTGCAATCGCCCATTCACTCGCGGTCGCTGCCGCCGCGGCCTCGGCCAGTTGCTCCGTCCTTTGGCTGCGAGATTTCTCGCTATGATCGTCGCGGATGCCAAGCAGGCGGCGCAGTTTTTCCACCGTCGGAGCAACATAAGCTCCGGCCAGCACTTGCTGTGCGCCGTCGGCGCCGCTGATCGCCGCGGCCAGACTTCCCCCGCTGCCCACCTCCGCAAAGGCCAAGGTCGCATTGCGTTCGGCGAACAGTTCAACGACGCGCTGCTCCAGTGACGTCTCGTTGTCCGCGTAAACACTGTCGCCGAGGTGCTTGAGTATCGTATCTTTCAGTTTCTCGAGCCGGGCCTGATCCCGCGGCGTGTCGCCGGGCAGGGAAAAGGTGAAGTCCACCCGCGATCCGTCGAATTGCGAAGAAACCGTGATATCAGGCGCAAGCGGAACGTGGTCCTTGAGCGTCTGGTCGATCTGGGATTGTCCGAGACCGACAAATCGCAGCTTGAGAGAGCGGCCCGGCAGCCGGGTGCCGAATCGACGGCTCAGATACGGCACGAGTTCGTCGCGAACCATTGTCTGCAATTCGCGGGGCGGCCCAGGCAGCGCTACGATCACGGTCTCGGCCTCTTCGAAGACAAGACCGACCGCCGTGCCGTTGGCGTTCTTGAGATACGTGCCGCTCGTCGGTACGCGAGTCTGTCGGCGCAAGTTGGCGCGAAGCTTCTCGGGCGAGACACGGAAACGCCGGGTCATGTTTTGCAGCACCTCCGGGTGCTCGGCAAGCGGTGTCGAGGTGAAGTCGGAAAGTACCTCGCGAGTAATGTCGTTCGGGGTCGGGCCGAGCCCCCCGGTGACAATTATCAGAGGGGCTTTGTCCGCCGCATAGTGCAGCGCCTCCTTGAGATCGTCCTGCTTATCATCGACACTCATCGAGCCGACGCATTGCAGGCCCAACGGGCGGAGCGTCTGAGTGATAAAATACGTGTGCCCGTCCGGGTAGATGCCCGAGAGCAATTCTGCTCCGGTGACAACGATGACGTACCGCGTAGGTTCGACAGCGACGGAATTCACATACCGGCCAACCCAGTAGGCCGTGCGATCGAGATAATATTCGGGATGGTGAGGACTGTAGTTGCGATACGTGAAATCGGGGATCCGCTTGGGAACGGCCGGTTCGATCTGCGTGCCCTCGTGCCATTCGTTGAAGCTGGTGACACTGATGATTTGCGGACGAGCCGCGATGGCGGCGGCGAACTCGCGGTCGTAGTAGGCGCCATTTTCACGGCTTCGCGTGTTGACG
>CAYLTW010000170.1:0-4844 GCA_964386735.1 uncultured Woeseiaceae bacterium | reverse complement strand
CGACGAAATTATCAAACGTAAATGTTGGGCTAAGCCGGGACGCGACGGTTGGCGCTGGCGCCTTGATCTCAAAAGCCGCTGGCCGGACTGGCGCGGACTCGGGCTTCACAGGTCTTCGTCGGGAGCCGACCTCGACCATAACTTTTATACCGTGGCCGGAACTGTCGACGAGCTCGTGAATTCGATCGATGTAGTGTTCCTGTAGCCAGTCGACGACAAAGCGATTCGGCGCCAGCAAACGCAATTGCCCGTCATCTTCTTCGGCCTGCAGGGGTCGGATCCAGGTGTTGAACTGCTGCTCAGGCAGCTCCGACTGCAATGATCGGATGCAGCGGTTCCAGATCGAATTTTCGGCCGGCAACGGAGCCCCCACGAAACACCAGAAACAAGGATTGAGCGAAAGAAGATCGGCCAGTCTATACAGCTTTTCACGGGGCCGCCACAGTGTCCGGCGGCAGCGAGCATTTAGTACGAAACCCCAGCACGGATGCCATCTATTGACACTTCGGGGGCTGCCACGTACGCTTGCCGCCCTTTTGTTTGGACGGGCGATTTTGCCCTCCGCAGATCCAGGTACCAGACAGATGAAACGCACGTATCAGCCCAGCAAATTGAAGCGCGCACGCACGCACGGTTTTCGCGCCCGTATGGCGACCAAGGCCGGCCGGCTCGTTCTCAAGCGCCGCCGCGCGAAAGGTCGCGCGAAGCTGACGCCGTAGTCGCCGCAGTTGACAATAACCGCCGACGCGGTCGTCACGACAGCACACAAAACACCTGAATTGGAACGCAGCACTCGGCACCGGTTTAGCAAAGCGAGCCGGTTACTGGATGCTTCTGCATTCGGCCGCGTGTTCGAAAAAGCGACGCGCAGCCGGGATAAATGGTTTACCGTGCTTTGCCGCCGAAACGATATGACCATGGCCCGTCTCGGGCTCGCCATATCGAAGAAACAGTGCCGCAAAGCAGCGGCGCGAAATCGGCTCAAGCGCATTATCCGGGAGTCATTTCGACAGCACCAGGATGAGCTCGAGGGCCTCGATATCGTCGTCATGAACAAATCGGCGGCGGCGACGGTAAAGAACAAGGCCCTCGTCGAGAGCCTGGAAACTCACTGGCAACGATGCAGGACGACCAGGGCCAGCAAGGACTAAAGGACGCATGGACAATCAACGACTGATTATCTGGGGTTTCTTCGCCGTCATGGCGTACCTGACCTGGCAGACCTGGACGCAGCAATACGGGCCGCAGCCCGTGCAGCCATCGCCAGTCGTACAAGAGCCGGTGCTGCCTGCCGACGACATGGCGCTTCCGGTGCTGCCAGCAACCGACGGTTCCCTGCCAGCCGTCGAAACACCGGCGGAACTAGTTGCACAGGCGCCAACGACGACGGCCGGCACGGTCGTTGTTGTGACGACGGACGTCTTCGAAATAGAGATCAGTACGCGCGGCGGCACGCTGCAAAATGCAACGATGCTGGCTTACCCGGTGGCGAAGGACCGGCCCGATGAAAAGGTAAGGTTGCTCAACACAGACCCCAACGACTTCGGCGCCGTTCGCAGCTGGTTGCGGAACAATGACGGCCCGGCACCGGACGCAAACTCGCTTTATAGTGCTTCGTCGCTGCGCTTCGAAATGAATGGTGAGGACGAGCTCGTCGTGCCACTAACGTGGACAGATGCGAGCGGGGTCAGTGTTGAGAAGCGCTACACCTTCAAGCGCGGCAGCTACGCGATACAGTTGCAACAAGATGTGCACAATAACAGCGAGACACCGTGGCACGGCGACCAGGTCACTCAACTGCAACGGCGATCCTACGAGCGCAAACGTTCAATGTTCGACGTTGATTCTTACTCGTTCGACGGTGCGCAAATCTTCGATGGCGAAAAAGCCGAGAAACTCAAGCGTGACGACCTTCTCGACGACGGACCATTCAGCTTTACGAGTGACAACGGCTGGTACGCGTCGATCCAGCATCACTTCCTGACTGCCATCGTTCCGCAAACGGGCAGCACCAATATTTACCAGGTTCGGGTTGATGAAAACCGGCTTACGGCGAGCGTTATCAGCGCACCGCAAACCGTCGCGCCGGGCGCGAGCACAAGTTTCACCAAGACCCTGTTCGTCGGGCCGAAGATGCAGACTCAACTCAACGAACTTCACCCGAAGCTGAAACTCAGCGTCGACTATGGGTGGCTCGTAATTCTGTCCCAGCCGATGTTCTGGTTGCTTGGCTGGATCCACAAGTTTGTCGGCAACTGGGGCTGGGCGATCATTGGCGTCACGATCCTGATCAAGCTTGCGTTTTACAAACTTACCGAAGCGAGCGGGCGGTCGATGGCGAAGATGCGAGAGATCCAGCCGCGCATGAAAGCCTTGCAGGATCGCTACAAAGACGACCGCCAGGCGCTGTCGCAGGCAATGATGGATCTGTACAAACGCGAGAAGGTCAACCCGGCGGCCGGGTGCCTGCCCATCCTGATTCAGATGCCGTTCTTTCTTTCGTTCTACTGGGTGCTCGTCGAGTCCGTGGAAATGCGCCAGGCACCATTCGCGCTGTGGATCACAGACCTTTCGTCGAGGGACCCGTATTTTATTCTGCCGCTAATCATGGGCGCGGCGATGTTGTTCCAGCAAAAGCTGAACCCGGCGCCCGCCGACCCGGTGCAGGCACGTGTTATGCAGATCATGCCGATCATGTTCACGGGCTTTTTCGCATTCTTCCCGTCCGGGCTGGTGCTCTACTGGGTCACCAACACGCTGCTTTCCATCGCCCAACAATGGAAAATCAACAAGGTCGTACACGCGGAAACGGTTGCCAGGAAACAAGGCAAACGCAGCAAAGGTAAGGGCGACTAGCGAACCAGGAACCGTTGACGCTGCAAGCTCGCACGAGCTGTGGTCTCATTGGCGTTATGACCAGCTCAAGCGACACGATTGTTGCAGTCGCGACGCCACCCGGAACGGGCGGAATAAGCATTGTGCGAATTTCCGGCGATGACGCGCCGCGTATCGGGCAACTAATGCTCGGAGAATTGCCGCAAGCACGCGTTGCAACGCTGCGGAATTTCACCGACCCGGATGGCGAGCCGATCGATAATGGAATCGCGTTGTATTTCCCGGCGCCGGGATCGTTCACAGGGGAGCCGGTAGTGGAACTGCATGGCCATGGTGGCCCGGTTGTCGTCGCCTTGCTCGTCGAAGCGGCCGTTGCGAGCGGCGCACGTCTCGCCGACCCGGGCGAGTTCTCGAAGCGAGCATTTCTCAATGACAAGCTCGACCTGGCCCAGGCAGAGGCGATCGCGGACCTCATCGGCAGCGGGACATCGCAGGCGGCGCGCGCTGCCCTGCGGTCGTTATCCGGAGAGTTTTCCCGGGCGGTTAACGAGTTGGCCAAAGAGCTCACGGATCTTCGCGTGCACGTCGAGGCCGCAATCGATTTTCCGGAGGAGGAAGTCGACTTTCTGTCCGACGCGAAGTTACTCAGTCGAATTGAGAATAGCGCGACCCGATTTGAAAGCCTGCGTTCGACCGCAACGATTGGTCGTGTGCTCAGAGACGGCTACCAGGTTGTTCTGGTCGGCAAGCCGAATGCCGGAAAATCGAGCCTGATGAATCGGTTGAGCGGTGAGGACACGGCGATCGTTACGGAAATCGCCGGTACCACTCGCGATATTCTGCGCGAGAGCATCAACATGGACGGGCTGGCTGTTGAGCTTGTCGATACGGCGGGTCTGCGGGAAAACCCGGGCGTCATCGAGAAGGAGGGTATGCGCAGGGCGCGTGAGGCGATGGCGAGCGCCGATGCCGTGCTTTGGATTCAGGATGCTACGGACGATGAAGACGCCGACATCGGTGAGCCGGTGGCGGATGGCGTGCCGGTCATTATCGTTCACAACAAAAGTGATCTGATCGATGCTCCCGCAGGTGACGACACAACGATTTTCGTGTCGGCGAAGACCGGAGCAGGTCTCGACGTGCTCCGGCTGCGAATTCGTCGACTCGCGGGATACAAAAACCTCGGAGAGGGCGCAGTGACGGCACGCCGACGACATGTCGACGCGCTGCAGCGGGCCGCGGCGCACTTTGAAGCGGGTCGGCTGGCGTTAACCGAAAACCGTGCGGGCGAGATTCTCGCCGAAGAGTTACGTTTGGCGCAGCATGCGCTGGGCGAAATTACCGGCGCAGTCTCTTCCGACGAGCTGCTGGGCCGCATATTTGCCGATTTTTGCATCGGCAAGTAGGGGCGCGCCGGGCATACCCTAAAATGAAACAATCATATATTCATCGGCTGTACATCATGTTTGTGCATCCTGTCTGGAGCACGATTACCTTGGGCACATTCGCAAAGGAAAAAGTTATGTTGCGTTCTATAGCGGTTACATCTTTGTTTTTTCTGGCCGCACCCGCCATGGCGGACGGCTTTAGTTACAATTACATCGAAGGCTCGTATCAGCGAGTCAATCTTGATGACGGCTTCATCGACGTCGACGGCGATGGATTCGGCATTGCCGGCTCCGTTGAAGTTGGCGATATGTGGCAACTGATCGGCGGTTACAACAACACAAGTTTCGACTTTGATGTCGACCTGGACGAATTGGTGATTGGTGGTGGCTTTCATGCCTCGCTGACGCCCAATGTGGATTTCGTCGCAAACTTTGCCTACGTTCGTCTTGACGCCAGCGCGTTGGGTTTCTCGGTCGATGATGACGGCATCGGCGCCTCGATTGGCGTTCGAGGCATGGTTAGTCAGAACGTCGAGCTTGCCGGCTCGATTCAGTATATTGAGCTCAGAGACGGCGGCAACGACACGTCGTTTCGCGGGCTGGCCTGGTATAACTTCACGC
>CAYLTW010000169.1:0-4858 GCA_964386735.1 uncultured Woeseiaceae bacterium | reverse complement strand
TGATTTCTTCGACGCCACCGTGCTTGTTCGTCAGGCAATAGACCTTTGCGGTATTCCCTCTGGGCAACGTGATCGATGCCCGCACGACATAGCCTCTGGCGGTTTCATTGATCGCGTAAACGTTTACCGACGATGCATCGAAACGGTCATCGATTTCGTCTGCGCAGGCCTGCTCTGCAAAATCAATATTATCGTCGCCTTGCGGGCCGATGAACTTCCATGTCACAACCGCATAGATAAGCCCGGCAACGATCAGGGCCTGAAGGATACTTCCAGCGAGTGTAGCGATTTTCATTTCGCGGTCTCTCTACAGGCTACCTTATATGCGGAAAGCCGCGATTGACAGTCCGGGGCAACCGGTATAACGTTTTCCGTAAGAATCGAGGAGGATCTGGCGATGGACTCTAAGTTATTCTGGCGGCTCGGTCTTATCGTTCTGACGATTGGGCTTCTCGGCTGCGAGCGTCAAATAAGTTTCGCTGACGATGTTCAGCCAATTCTCGATGACAAGTGCATTTCATGCCACGCTCGCGCCGGCGAAGGGCATGTTGCGAGCGGCTTCAGCGTGAATGACTATGACAGCGTGATGAAAGGAACGAAATTCGGGCCGGTCGTCATAGCGGAAAGTCGCATGTCCAGCGCCCTGTACCTGGTTGTTGCACAAAAAACGGCGCCGGAAATCCAGATGCCGCCGCACCACGAGGAATCCTTCGCCGAAGGACGGGGGGCCCCGCTGTCGGTAGCAGAAGTGAAAATAATCGGCGACTGGATCGATCAGGGAGCGAAAGATAACTGATCCAGGGCTTCGAATTCGTGACGTTCACGCATTTACATTACCGCGCCGATGACGAACTCGAGTACGAAGTCGGGCGACGATCCGTTTCCGGGAACACGGATCGGTTTACGCTGCTGTTTAGAAAACCTTAAGGCGTGTACCAGATCGGAGACGTGTAGGCGCGCTCCTGATGAATGGTTTCAGCACCTTCGGGAATCTCGACACCGAAACGGAAGGCGTCGTAAACAATCCAGCGCGGCGTCGGAATCTCAAGCACGCGCGCATAGTAGAAGGCCCTCTGGTCCTCATCGAAATCCGGGTCGGTCCAAACGGTGCCAAGTTCTGAGGCACCAATGGTGTTAAGCCAGTTCGCGGCTTGCACGTCTACCGTATTGCCAACCGGCGGCAATACACCGTCCGCGTCCTGGGTGCGCCCGGATGACCAGGCGACATCGTATATTTTCTCGTGTGTATTGCCCCTGGAATCCAGCCAGCCCTTGACGATCTGGATACGATCCAGATTCGCGCCGACGGGGTCACGCAACGTGTAGACCATAAAGGTTGGTGCGCTATTGCCTGATCGCGCGACCAGGTCGCCACCCATTGGAACACCCTTCTCGTAACCGCGAAAGGCCGGTTGCCGGCTGTTGAGATCGTCCGCCGTGTAGTCCCAGCCACCGAAAAACCGAACCATCAGGCGTGTGCCGGTGGTTGCGAAAACTTCCTTGCGATCCAACGCGTCCCAAATTGCCTCGCGCGTGTTGTCGGTCGCCCAAACCGCGGCGAGGCCCGATGCGACCGTCTGCCAGCCCTCGAATATTCCATTCTCGGTTTTGGTGAACGGGTGCTGCATCCGCCTGGCAGAGGGCTCGGTACCCGCATGCTTACCGAAGAAGTTATCCTCCTCCGCGGTACTAAGTCCGGTATGACTATCGGTTGAGCCTATCATTCCGAACTTGTACGGGTTGGTCCCGAACTTTTTCTCCAACGCAAGACCGTTCTTAAGGGCCTCGCGCGCGTAGTCCCCGGCAAGCATGTCCGGCGTCTTGGCCTCGCTCAGGTCAAGGTTGCCGGCATCCCAGGTCTCGTAGTCGGAAAATGCGTCGTCAGGCGAGAGCAGCGGATGTGCCTCTCCGTCGCCCTTGATCTGGGTCACCTCGTAGACGGGTTCCCAGCGTGCGCGCTTGCTTACGTAATTCTTGTCAAGCTTGCGGCCGGTGTACTGCTTGTCGACCGGAAACATCAGTCCGTTTGACAGGTTGCCATTGTGCGCAATCGCCAGCGCTGAGCCACCGGTCTTTGCCTCAAAGTTTTCGAGCCATTCATAGAGATCCAGCGGGTCGGTACTGCCGATCGGAGCCTGCGTCGTGAATGGCACGATTTGTCCGGCTTTTTCGGCACCGCCGCGGAAAATCACATTCCGGTGCAGGTTATTACCCGCGATGAGCGAGGTCCATTCATACCCGATCAACGCCGTGAAACGCCCGGGCTCATTGTAGTCGTCAGCTGTCTTCACGACGTGATCCCAAACCGAGCGATACTTTTTCGCACCGGGTGAGTAATCGGCTAGCAACGCCGCCGGAATTTTGCCCTGTGAGAATGTTGCGATGAGGTCCAACGTTGCTGCTACGGCTGCATCTCCACCCTTTTCAAGACCGGCATGCCAGCGTTTCCCTTCTTCGAAGGCGAGGATGCTCGGGACGCCGGCGGCAAGGTCCTGAACAAAACCGAGCGCGTCGGAGTGATCGGCGATCACCAACCAGTCGAGCGGCCGGCCAAGCTTGACTGGCTGGCCGGTCGACGAAATGACCTCTTCGCCGCGTGCGAATCGATACGCCTCTTCAAGCCCCAGCCGCGCGCCAAACAAGCCTGCATCCACAGACAATGCCGTGTGCAAGTGGGTGTCGCCCCAAAGAGGCCGACTTGGGAACGCTCTCTGAGCATAAGGAGAATAGGCTTTGCCTGGATAAAGATCCGACAAAGACTCCTTCGATGGCGTGATTTGCGCCGCTGCGGGGGCAGCGAGTATGAGAAAAACTCCGCTGCTAACAACAAGGTTGTACAGCTTCATATCGATCTTCCTTTTATTATTCCCTCGAAGAGGTTCCCATACATTCCATGTCAATCGCAATAAAAGCCATCTGGCGCGATTCAAGGCTTCGCCCTGCCCCAATAGTTGTAGCAAAACGTCTTGATGCCAGGAATGTACATTTGTTCGTCGGACGTTATTTCGAAACCCGCCTTCGTGATCAGATCCGGTATATCGCGATTCAGGTTGCAGCCGCCGGCAAGCTTGCTCCAGCCTGAGTTGAGCCGATGTTGCCAGCGACGCACGCTTTCGTCAGGTGCAATGCCGTGCTCACAAAAAAGCAAACTTCCACCGGGCTTCAGTACCCGCCGCATGCCCTCCAGCGCGGTGATTGCATCCGGAATCGTGCACAGGGAATACGTCACGAGGACCGTATCCACGCTGTTCGCCTCGAGCGGTATGCGCTCGCCGGGCAGATCGATGAACTCGACCTCCAGATCCGAGGCATCGACCCTGCGTTGAGCCTTGCGTCGCATCCCTTCCGACGGCTCGAGACCCCAGATCTTGCGAACTTTTTGCGTATCGTAATAAGGCAGATTCAGCCCACTGCCGAACCCGATCTCGAGCACGTCTCCCTCGGCAAGCGGAACTATTTTTTCACGCTGTTTCCAGACGGGCTTCGCCGAGCACGCGCAGTTGATCAGGTGTGGAAGAATTCGGTCGTCGTAGAAAGTCATACCATCACCCGGTAGAGATCGGCCAGAAGCGAAACAATCGGCAGGGCTGCAACTTAACACGCGGCCGAACCTCGGATGTTACTATCGTGAGCACACACATCCACAGGAGATTGTCCGTGAAAGTATTGCTGGCGTTGATCGCATTGATGGTCGTGGGTATCGCTCAGGCGGCCAATGACATTGACGCAAAAGTTGAGGCCGCGCTGGTCGCTGAATCGCGCCCCGACGCGGATCGTGACCGCGACCGGAATCGCCGCCCGCTCGAAACCCTGAAATTCTTCGGTTTGAAAGACAACATGCGGGTGCTGGAACTGATCCCGGGCGGTGGCTGGTACACGCGCGTGCTGGCCCCGGTACTCGCCGAAAATGGCAAGCTCTATGTTGCGATCGGGACCGGCAGAGTCCGCGAACAGCTTCTGAACCAGGCGGGGTTCGAACAAGTGGAACTGCTGGATACGACGGCAAATATTCGCCGCGACGAAGAACGCCGGGCCTACGTGGTCGACGACTTCGACTTTGGCGTCTCCGGACTGGACATGGTCGTGACCTTTCGCAATCTGCACAACTTCGATCCGGAGTCCAGGGCCAGAATCAACTCAGAGGTGTTCGCGTCGCTAAAACACGGCGGGCTCTATGGCGTCGTCGACCACACAAGGCGTCACATGGAATCGGACAGCAGCGAAAACCGTCGGCGCATCGATCCCGTGCTGGTTATCAAGGAGATGCTGGATCAGGGCTTCGAATTCGTGACGTTCACGCATTTACATTACCGCGCCGATGACGAACTCGAGTACGAAGTCGGGCGACGATCCGTTTCCGGGAACACGGATCGGTTTACGCTGCTGTTTAGAAAACCTTGAGCAAACCCTACGGCACTGGCGATAGCTCTTTTCAGGCGGCCGGGGGACAGGTGGGCATTCGCCTGCTCATCGACACATTCTTCGATCGCATGGGTAGCGATGAGCGATTTGCCACCATTTACGCCCTGCACCCGGACGATATAGAAGTATCACGCGACAAACTGGCGCGCTTCCTGTGCGGGTGGCTGGGCGGGCCGAAACTCTACAATGAGAAATACGGCGCCATCGGCATTCCGAGAGTGCACGCACACCTTCCCATTACGACAGCAGAGCGAGACCAGTGGCTAACCTGCATGACCGAATCGGTCGAAGAGCAACCTTTCGCGGCGGACTTCAGGAAATACCTGATGGAGCAGCTGTTTGTCCCTGCCGAGGCCGTTCGGCGCCGCTGTCAAAAGGCCAGCGGCGACAACGAATGAACATCTGGGTCGATGCCGATGCTTGTCCAGTGGTGATC
>CAYLTW010000168.1:0-4912 GCA_964386735.1 uncultured Woeseiaceae bacterium | reverse complement strand
CCGGGAAAATGGTCGGGGTAACTGGATTCGAACCAGCGACTTCTACCTCCCGAAGATAGCGCTCTACCAGGCTGAGCTATACCCCGATCCGGTCGGGCCTGGGGCCCTTCGATGCATGCGTCAGGAGCGTCTTTCGATCGCAAAATCTGCGATCGCGATAAGAGCCTGTTTGTGGTCCGAATCCCTGATCCCGGACAAGGCATCTATTGCCAGACTGGCGGCCTCCTGCGCGCGCGCCGCAGTGTACTGGAGGGCACCCGTCGATTCAATGACGGATTGTATGTTGTCGAGCTGGTCGAGACCGCCGTTTACGATGGCCTGGCGAATCATGTCGCGCTCGGCATCAGTTCCCTGCTGCATCGCGTAAATCAGTGGCAATGTTGCTTTTCCTTCGGCGAGGTCGTCGCCCAGGTTTTTGCCCAGTTCCTCAGCCGATGCGTTGAAATCGAGCGCGTCGTCGACCAGTTGAAATGCCTCTCCAAGGTGCTGTCCGTAGGTGACCATTGCGGCCTCATCCTGTGGCCGGTTCGCCAGCACCGCAGCGATCTGGGCGCCGGCCTCGAACAGACGCGCAGTCTTGCGGTAGATCACCTGGCGGTAGCTGTCTTCGGTCGTATCCGGGTCGTGGACGTTCATCAGTTGCATCACCTCACCGGCGGCGATCGTGTTTGTGGCGTCCGCAAGAATCTTCATGACGCGCATACTGTCGATGTCGACCATCATCTGAAACGCACGTGAGTACAGGAAATCGCCGACCAGAACGCTTGCCTGATTGCCGAACACGGTATTCGCCGAGTCTCTGCCGCGACGTCGCTCAGACGAATCGACGACATCGTCATGCAACAGGGTCGCTGTGTGAATGAACTCAATAATCGCAGCGGTGCGACAATGCTGGCCTCCCTCGTAGCCGAGGGCTCGGGACGCGAGCAACACGATCAGCGGCCGCAACCTTTTTCCACCGCTCAGGACAATGTACTCGGATACCTGGGACACGAGCGCAACGTCGCTCGCGAGGCTCTCCGAAATCAGCCGATCTACCGCGGCCATATCATCGCGAGACAACTCAACCACGTCGTCAAATGATAGTATTCCGGGAGATTCTTCTACCGCCTGCATGAGTTCGCGATAATGCCCTAATCCGGCGATATTGGCGACCCAAAACGGGGCTGAAGGTCCTGGATGGGGTTAATTGCAAGCTATTGAATTTCGCAGGAATTTTCCTGCGGCTGGCCGTTGACCCGGAGAGGGGGAATCTATAGAATTCCCGCTCTTTTTGCGGCCGCAGCCGTTTGACGGATCATGAAACCGTTCGGCAAGTACGCAAAAACCACTTAATTCTCAGCGAGTTGCAGGCAGATGTGGCTCGCGCCATGGAGTGTCATGATGTATGCGGTTTTTCGCACCGGCGGCAAACAGTACCGCGCGGCAAAGGGTGATGTCCTGCGCCTCGAAAAAATCGAGGCAGACGAGGGCGCCACGGTGAAGTTTGACGAGGTGCTTCTCGTCGGCGAAGGCCGCGATGTCAAAGTCGGCAGCCCGCTGCTGTCTGGCAGCGCCGTAAGTGCCAGGGTCGTCCGCCAGGGCAAGTCGCGCAAAGTATCGGTCGTGAAGTTCAAGCGTCGCCAGAACTACCTGCGCCAGGGTTCGCATCGCCAGTTCTTCACTGAGGTCGAAATCACGGGAATCTCGAGTGGATCCGGGGCGAAAGCCGCGCCCAAGGTTGAGGCTGCCGAGAAGCCCGCCGAGAAACCCGTAGAGAAGAAAGCTGCTGCGAGTAAGCCGGCTAAAAAGACGGCAACGAAAAAAGCGGCTGCTAAAAAGACGAGCACGAAGAAAGCGGTTGCGAAGAAGCCGGCCAAAAAGAAGGCAGCAACGAAAGCGGCGAAAAAGAAGAGCAGCTAAGGTTTAACGAAGTCGGGTACGTCAATTGAATTTGGGCCGGGCTGACAACACAACAGGTACGAGACAGTGGCACACAAAAAGGCAGGCGGAAGCAGTAAGAACGGTCGCGATTCAGAGAGCAAACGCCTGGGCGTCAAAATGTACGGCGGTCAGGAAGTTGTTGCCGGAAATATAATTGTTCGCCAGCGCGGCACGCGTTTTCACGCGGGCGTAAACGTCGGCATTGGTCGTGACCACACCTTGTTCGCGAAAAAAGACGGTCAGGTCAAGTTCGAAAAGAAAGGCCCCAAGAATCGCCAGTTCGTCAGCGTGGTGTAGGAGCGAGTCCCAACCCGCGACCCGCGCTCCCGTACGGCGCCATGAAATTCGTCGACGAAGCAACAATTCGCGTACAGGCCGGTAACGGCGGCCATGGTTGCCTGAGTTTTCGGCGCGAAAAATACGTCGAACGTGGTGGCCCGGATGGCGGCGATGGTGGCAACGGCGGCAGCGTTTACATGGTCGCCGACGCGCCTTTGAACACGCTTGCCGATTTTCGCGTAGCGCGAAAATTTCGAGGCGAAACCGGCCAGGGCGGTTCGGGCAGGAACAAGACAGGCAGGTCGGGCTGTGACCTCGAGGTCAAAATTCCCTGCGGTACGGTCGTGTACGACGTTGACACGGGCGAACTCATATGTGACCTGACCGAGCATGGTCAGCGGCAGATGGTGGCCGAAGGCGGTCACGGCGGGCTGGGCAATACGCGTTTCAAGAGCAGCATAAATCGTGCGCCTCGCAAGACGACCAACGGCACGCCCGGTGAAGCGCGACACCTGAAGCTCGAATTGAAAGTCCTCGCAGACGTTGGCTTGCTGGGCCTGCCGAATGCCGGCAAGTCGACTTTGATTTCAGCCATGTCGCAGGCGAAACCACGAATTGCCGATTATCCGTTCACCACCTTGCACCCGAACCTGGGCGTCGTACGCGTCGGCCGGTTGCAAAGCTTCGTCATGGCCGACGTTCCGGGCCTGATTGAAGGTGCGTCCGAAGGCGCGGGTCTGGGAGTCCGTTTCCTGAAACACCTGCAAAGAACCCGGCTTCTGCTGCACCTGGTCGATATCGCGCCGCTTGATGAAAGCATCGACCCTGCGGAATCGGTGAGGACGATTGCCAGGGAGCTCGGCAACTTTTCCGAAGATCTTGCGGCGACGCCGAGGTGGCTCGTGATCAACAAGATCGATTTGCTGGCTCCCGATGTGCTGGTGTCGAGGCGCGAGAATCTCCTCGCGACCTTAGGCTGGGACGGCCCGGTTTTCGAAGTCAGCGCCGCCACGGGCGAGGGAACCGAAGCGCTCGGACAGGCCGTCATGCGTGAACTTGAGCGCATCCAGGAAGAAACCATCCGCGTAGAACAGGCGTAAAAAAACCGGGATCGCATTCGCAGGCCCGGTTCTCCAAATTATTGATTGTATCGCGGTTTTTGAACTATCAAACAGCCAGCGCTTTAACACGTTTGTTCAAGCGGATTTTGTGGCGCGCGGCCTTGTTCTTCGTGACGATGCCCTTGTTCACCATGCTGTCTATGACCGGCACGGCATCTTTGTACGCAGACACTGCAGCGTCCTTGTTGCCGGCATCGCAGGCCTTGATGACGTCCTTGATCTTGGTGCGCATGCGTGAGCGCAGACCCATGTTGTGCTTGCGGGTTTTCTCAGCCTGCCTGGCCCGTTTTCTCGCTGACTTGATGTTTGCCACTGTATTTGCCGTACCCGGATATCGAAGAGCCGCGTATTATTCGTGGCCGGACAAGCATTGTCAATGCCTGAATTGACGCATTTTCTGGGCTAAACTCGAAGCCCTCATGAACAGCGATGATGCCCCCCAAAACAGGCCCGCCGCGTCGGCCAGCAAGGCCAGCGAAGGGCAAACAGGCCGCAAACTCGTTGCCCGGACATCGCTGGTCAGTGGCATGACCCTTATCTCACGAATCCTGGGCCTGATTCGGGACGTCGTTCTTGCGCGTTTTTTCGGTGCCTCACTGGTCATGGACGCCTTTCTCGTCGCGAATCGCATTCCAAACATGTTGCGGCGGTTCTTTGCCGAAGGGGCTTTCTCGCAGGGTTTCATACCGGTTATGGCCCGCTACCGGGAAAAGCACGATCATGACGAGGCACGCGAATTCGTCGATTCGATTGCCGGGACGTTCGGCCTGATCCTGTTCGTTATTACTCTGATCGGCGTCATTGCCTCGCCGCTTATTGTCTTGATAGTGGCGCCGGGTTTCGTCGGCGAGGGCGGCAATTTTGAACTTGCATCGTTGATGTTGCGATTTACGTTCCCGTACCTGTTTTTCGTGTCCCTGACAGCATTTGCGGGCGGCATCCTGAACACTTACGGCCGCTTCGGCGTTCCGGCATTCACGCCGGTCATTTTGAATGTCGTATTGATTGCAGCCGCCGTCTGGTGGTCACCGCAGCTTGCGGAACCGGGCATGGCGTTGGCGTACGCGGTGTTCATCGCAGGGCTTTGCCAGTTGCTGTTTCAACTGCCGTTTCTGGCGAAATTGCGCGTTTTGCCGCGCCCGAAGTGGGCGCCGAAGCATGACGGTGTTCGCCGCGCGGTTCGACTCATGCTGCCGGCGATATTCGGATCTTCGGTCGCTCAAATCAACGTTCTGATTGGCGGAATCGTCGCGTCGATGCTGGGAGTCGGCAGTATTAGTTTCCTGTACTTCTCCGACCGGCTGATGGAGTTTCCGTTGGGTTTGTTCGGTATTGCACTCGCAACCGTAACGCTGCCGTACCTGTCACGTTTGTGGGCGAATGACTCGCGCGATGAATTTTCGCGGACGCTGGACTGGTCGATGAAACTCGCCATGCTAATTGCCGTGCCTGCCGCAGTTGGACTGTTTGTGATGGCGGAGCCGCTTGTAGTGACTATCTTTTATCGGGGTGAGTTTGACGAATACGCGGTCAGAATGACGGCAATGGCGTTGCGGGCATACGCAATCGGGCTTGTCGGTTTTTCGTTC
>CAYLTW010000167.1:0-4965 GCA_964386735.1 uncultured Woeseiaceae bacterium | reverse complement strand
CGGTACCGCCACGCATCAGGAACTGGTCCACCGCAAACAGCTGCTTAATGTCCAGCTTGTCCGGCGATACCAACAGCAGAAGATCGGCGTCATCCGGCACCCGACCGCTGCTCATGTTGGCGGAGGTGAGATTGTGCTCCTCCGCCAGGGCGCCTCTCAGCTGGTCGAAACGCTTGCCGCTGGCGCGCATGCCGAATATGCCCAGTGTGGAGACGGGGGTGTGGAGTGCCACGGTCTTCAGGAAGCCCCTTGAGAATCGCTTCAAGGCCGCCTGTATGCCGCGCTCCAGACCTGCTTTATCATATTGTTCCGGCAGTGGCACCTGGATGACGCGCCCACCCCCCTCCAGGGTCATGTAAAACCAGAAAGTGTTGGTATCCAATAGACTGGCTGCCATCGGGCGAAAGCCGAAGTCACTCTTGATCTGGCCGGCCAGGATTCCGCCCTCGGCGTCCGGGTCGCGAACATCGATATTCAGCGTGCCGCCGGAGCGCTGCGCCAACTCATTCAGTAATCCGTCCAACTCCTTGCGGAGTGTCTTAAGTACCTCGGGCAGTTTCTCATCGTTTGAGATGTAACCCTTGAAGCTGACCGGATGGGGAATGTTGTCGAACAGCTCGCCCGACCCCTGATAGGCATAGAGGATTTTCTTGATGGCCTGGGTAAGATCGTACTCGGGATTGCGAAGTTCAACCTCAAGATCAGCCTCACTCTGCATCTTCACCTCGATGAGATCGCTGAAATCGAGCACCTGATACTGGTCACCGTACTGGATCAGAATATTGAAGTAGGAGTTGACTACCGTCGCCTGATACTTGCTGGCAAACTGGAAGGGCACCGGCTGGATATCGTATTTTTCGTTCGCCTCCTTCTCCAGCTCGGGATGCTCCTGAGGATCGATGAATTCCACTCGCACCCGTGCGTCTCCGGCAACGGCGTACTCTTGCAGCAGGTCACGCAGGCGCGGCACCAGCGGTGCCAGCAGGGGATGAGTCTGGGCACTGAAATAGCCCCGCATCAGGAGCGGTTCTTGCAGCTGTGCCAGATAACGTCGGGTGGTCTCGGATATGGAGTAAACATTTCCCTGGGTCAGGTCGGCGCGCGCCCCATTCAGCGGTGCAAGCCACAGATTGGCTGTCAAAAAGTTGGCCGCGAGCAGCACCGTTACAAGGCCCCAGCGCCGGTGACTGGCATTGGCCGGATTACCGGCCCAGCGGAGCCATTCCAGCGCGTAGACGTTCAGCGTGAGAAAGACGCCAACCAGGCTCAGGTAGTAGTAGATATCGCGCAGGTCGATCACGCCGCGGGTAATGGAGTCGAAGCGTGAGCCGGAGCCCAGAAGTTTGAGAAACTCCGAGGCCCGGTTGTCGAACAGTCCGGACAATGCATCGGTGCCCAGCAGATAGAAGAAGCCGCAGACCACTGCCGTCAGGATAAGGCTGACGATCTGATTTGCCGAACGCGCGCTGATGAACAGCCCGATAGCCGCGTAGGCCGCCGCTAAAAACCCGGTGGCGAGATAGCCGCCAAATACCGGTCCCCAGTCCAGCGGGCCGAATAGGCTAACGGTAATCGGCAGCGGAAGGGTCAAAAGCAGAGCCACCGCTACCAAGCCAAGGCACGCCATAAACTTGCCGAGCACCATCTGGTAGCCATTGACCGGCACAGTGAGCAGAAACTCCAGCGTGCCGGAGCGCCGTTCTTCCGACCACATGCGCATGGTAACGGCGGCGACCAGGAAGATCAGCAGCAGCGGCATCCATTCGAACAGGGGCCTCACATCGGCGATATTACGGGCGAAAAAAGTCTCCACCCAGAAGAAGACAAACAGGGTCACGGCCAAGAAAGCGCCGAGAAAGATAAAGGCAATGGGTGAGGAGAAAAAGGTGGCAAATTCCTTGCGTGCGATTCGCAAAATAGTATTCATGTAGATTACGTCCGCTCCTGTGCCGAGATTTCACTGAAGATCTGTTCCAGGTCGCGGCGCTCGGGTTGCAAGGCGTAAAGCTTCCACCCCTGGGTCGCAATTCGGCTGGCAACGATGTGCGCTGCTTCGGCAGGATCACCCTCGTTACCCAGGTCCAGAACATAGCGGTGTCCCGGCCCGCGTTGCGTCATTGGCTCCACCGACACAACGCCGTTTACTGTACTGAGCAGTTCGAGCGCACGCTCTGGTCCGGCATCGACGGCCACCAGCAACCGTTTGCCGGCCAACAGCTCGTCCATGGTGGAATCCAGCACCTTTTGACCATTGTGGACGATGATGACCCGGGTGCAGATCGCCTCGACCTCCTGCAGGATGTGGGTGGAAAGGATGACGGTGGCGTGTTGCGCTAGTGCGCGGATCAGATCACGCATATGCTGCACCTGGGTCGGATCCAGGCCGTTGGTGGGCTCGTCGAGAATGAGCAGTCGGGGCTTATGCATAATTGTCTGTGCCACACCCACGCGCTGACAAAATCCCCGCGAGAGGGTCCCGATGGTGTCCGTTGCCCTGGATGAGAGTTCTGTCTGGACAATGGCCTCCCGTATCCGATCAGTCCTCTCGGCGTCAGGAACACCGTGCAGCGTGGCGGCGTAATCGAGGTAATCAATCACCGTCATTTCGTAGTAAAGGGGGTCGTTTTCAGGCAGGTAGCCAATCTGCTGCTGGACTGCTTCGCGCTCTGTATTGATATCCAAACCGTCAATCTCGATTGAACCCCCAGTGGGTTCCAGGAAGCCGGTCAGCATCTTCATGATGGTGGTCTTGCCCGCGCCATTGTGGCCAAGCAGTCCGACGATCTCTCCCGTGCCGATCTCGAAGGAGACCTGATCGACCGCAGTCAAACCACCGTAGGTTCGGGTCAATGCTTCAACTCGTATCATCAAAAAACCCCTGGCTTATTTTGGTCGTCGTTACGATTCTCGTTTCCTTGAGAGGCGCCATGACCCGACGTCTGATTTTTCGGTGTGAATATCAACTCGCCCCGCACAGGATATTGTGGACGATGCCGGCCGTCTTGTGAAGTTCATTATGCGGGTGCCGATCCCAGGCAGTGCTCTGGCTGGTACTGACAAGTTAACTGCTGCTGATCGATAATTCAGTGATGAATACTTATAAGCGTCAGCGATTTCTGAGCGCACATGCTGCCGTTTACAATTTATTTAATCTTGGAAGGCATCTCGTTAGGGCTAAGCACTACCGAAATCTTAGGATGAGTACGTTCAAGGAATGGAAAGGAGCAGTGGCCTGAACAAAGTTTGCCAAGTTACATTTATCAGATGAAGTTAACTTGTCAGTACCCGAGCAGCATACTAACGATCAGCAATTTATGGAAAGTGATAGTGTAGATCGCTCGGGCTGATTTCAACCTCGTCAGCTATTTCGTTCGTGGTTGTATTTGGCTCGCCGTGCTCGTTGAACAATGCCAGTGTACCAAGCAGAATCTCTTCTCGAGTCGACCGCCGCTTCGGTTGATGAGCGCCTGTGTGGCAATCTGCAATCAATCGCCACCCCGAGGGAACTAAGTACATTAAAACCTCTATCAGATTCACGACGATCGCTGCAGTATTGGTGGCTACAGCGGCTGTCGCGCAGGAGCGGCGCGTTATCGAAGAAGTGTTGGTAACTGCGCAGAAGCGCGAACAGGCGGTTACAGACGTCAGTCTGAGCGTCATCGCTTTCACCGGAGACATGGCGCGCGCGAACGGCGTCAATCGCGTCCAGGACATCGCATTTCTTGTGCCAAACGTCGACATCAAGGGCAGCTCCCAGAGTGAGGCTAATCCTGCGATAACAATCCGCGGGATCGGCATGAATAACTTTAACTCGAACAACAACCAGTCTGTCGGCGTGTACGTCAATGAAGTATTTTTGTCTTCGCCGGGCATGATGAGCCTGTCGATGATGGACATCGAGCGCATAGAGGTCCTGAAGGGGCCGCAGGGTACCCTGTACGGCCGCAACTCGTCGGGTGGCGCGATCAATATCATTAGCGCAAAACCGACGCAGGATCTCGATGGCTTCGCCAATCTGAGCATTGGTGACTATGACACGGTCCGTTTCGAGGGCGCGTTCGGCGGTGGCCTCTCGGACACGATTTCGGGTCGTGTCAGTGTGCTGTATGACAAGCAGGGCGAATCGTTTCATACCAACGCCCTGACCGGCACCGATTTCGGCGATTCGGAGAATACTGGTGTGCGTGGCCAACTAGCCTATGACGGCGATCAGCTGTCCGCAAACCTGATGGTAACCGTCATAAACCAGGACGTCGCGAATCGGCCGTTCACGCATTTCGGCATGATGGACGCGGCATTCTCATACGTTCCATGTGCCGCCGTCGCCGGTGGTGCGCTTGACAACACGACGTGTTTTGATCTGCTCGGATATCAGAATCCGCACGATCCCAACGGATTTGTTCACGACTTCGACCCGAACCGAATGGGCGAGTACCGTACCGACTCAGACGTCGTGAATGCCACGCTACGACTCAACTATGATTTCACGAACGCGATGACGCTAATGTCGATCACGGGCTACATTGAGCAAGATCGATTGTATGGTGAAAACACCTGGTCGCAGCCCCTGGAGTTCTTTGCGGTGACTCACGACGAAGACATGGACCAGCTGTCTCAGGAATTCCGCCTGTCCGGCTCGTCCGATCGTACGGACTGGGTCGCAGGCGTGTTCTACGCGCAGGATCAGATCGTTGCGCTAAATGAAGCGAATTCCGGTGACGTATTCGGCGCCATTCTCGGCGTAAGCCCGATTAGCTGGAACTACGACCAGGAGACGACGGCTTGGGCAGTCTTTGGCAGCATCGACTGGCGTCTCAGCGATACCTGGACGCTGGTAACCGGCATGCGTTACACGGAAGAGGATGTCGACTTCATAGGCGGCACTTTCGGCTATGACATCGCTGGCGACGTGACGTTCCCGTTTTTCACCACGAACAATAATTTCTCGGATCAGAATACTTCGTA
>CAYLTW010000166.1:1812-5049 GCA_964386735.1 uncultured Woeseiaceae bacterium | reverse complement strand
CCCGCGAAGGCCGTGGCGCCGGTGAGCCCGGCCATGTGGCTGCCGCAGAATATGTCGCGACTTTCTTCGCCGACCTCGGCCTCAAGCCGGCCGGCAACGAGGGTTGGTATCAACAGGTACCACTGGTCAGTTACATGATCGACAGCAGTAGCGCTTCGGTTGTTGTACATCGCGACGGCGAGGACCGCGAGCTTGTTTATCGTGATGACTACGGCATGGCGGGAGACAAAATACGTAACGAATCTGCCGTACGTGCCGGGATTGTTTACGCCGGATTCGGCGTACATGCGCCGGAGTTCGGCTATTCCGACTACGCGGACATCGACGTCGAAGGAAAAATCGTTGCCACCTTCGATGGTGCGCCCTCGACGTTTAGCCACTACGCCCGCGCTTTCTATTCTTCTGGCCGGACCAAGGCACATGAGGCCGTTCGGCGCGGTGCCGTCGGCTCAATTCGATTGCGCTCTCGCCACGCACAGGAAAGCACGCCCTGGGAGCGCTACAAAAAGATCACGGGGAAAAAGCCCGGTATGGCGTGGCTGAATCTTGCGGGTGAGCCCTCCGACTACTTTGGGCCAATTCGCGGCAGCGTAACGATCAGCGCTGCGACGGCCGACGCACTTTTCGCCGCGACACCGATCAGTTTCGAGGCAGCCCTCGATGCGATTGAAGCCGGGACCGTCGCGTCGGTGCCGTTGGGTTTCGAAATCTCGCTGGCCCGGCGCAGCACCCACGAGCGCATCACGACGCCGAACGTAATAGGCCTCGTCCGCGGTACCGACCCGGAGCTCGCCGATGAATTCGTCGTGTATACGGCACACCTCGATGCCGTCGGCATCGCCAGCGCACCCGAGGGCGATGACGACATCAACAATGGCGCCTATGACAATGCGATCGGCGTTTCGATCATGCTCGAAACAGCCCGCTACTTCGCGGCCAATCCGCCGGCCCGATCCGTGTTGTTCGTCGCCCTGACCGCGGAAGAGAAAGGACTGCTCGGCTCCGACTACTTCGCGCATTACCCAACCGTCCCTGCCGACAGTATCGTCGCGAACATCAATCTCGACATGCCGCTGTTTCTGTACCCGGTCGCGGACATTGTTGCATTTGGCTCGGAACACTCATCGCTGGAGTCTGTCGTCAAGCAGGCAGCCAGCGCCGAGGGCTTTGATCTGACGCCAAACCCGCTACCCGAAGAAAACCTGTTCGTGCGCAGCGATCAATATTCTTTTGTCCGCCAGGGCATTCCGTCGATTTACCTGATCCCGGGATTTCGGTCAACCGATTCGGGTGTCGACGGTGAGGCCCTGTATCGCCAGCACCTGAAAGATTTCTACCACAAGCCTCACGACGACCTCGACCGGCCTTTCGACTGGGATTCCATCGTCCGTTTCACGCGCGCATACGTACGAATCGGCGAGGCGGTCGCGAACAACCCCGTACGGCCCAGTTGGAACGAAGGCGATTTCTTCGCGAAGCGCTTCGCGCGCCAGGACTAGCTGTCGCCGCTTACCAGATCTTGACGCGCTCCTCAGGTGGCAAATAAAGCGCGTCGCCTTCCCGAATGTCGAATGCCGTATACCAGTCCGGCACGTTTCGAACCGAGCCGTTGGAACGATACATCGACGGTGAGTGCGGATTGGTCTGAATCAGGTTGCGCAACGCGTCATCGCGATACTTGTTACGCCAAACCTGGGCGAATCCAAGAAACACGCGTTGTACGCCCGTGAAACCGTCGATCTCCGGCGGCTCCGCGCCATTCAGTGACATTTTGTACGCCAGCAGGCCGATCGTGATACCACCGAGGTCGCCGATGTTTTCGCCGAGCGTGTATTCGCCATTGACGTTCAGGTCGTCGAACGGCGCAAAAGCCGAGTACTGTTCGACCAACCGGCCGGTGCGCTTTTCGAATTCGGCACGATCCTCTTCGGTCCACCAGTTGCGCAGCACGCCGTCGCCATCGAAGCGACTGCCGGAATCATCGAACCCGTGGCCGATTTCGTGGCCGATCACGGCGCCGATGGCGCCGTAGTTAACGGCATCGTCGGCGTCGAGATTGAAAAATGGCGGCTGCAGGATGGCGGCCGGAAATACGATTTCGTTCAGCGGCGGGCTGTAGTACGCATTGACGGTCTGCGGCGTCATACCCCACTCCGCGCGATCGACCTCGGCCCCGCGGCGATTCGCGTCGCGCTCGAAGTTGGCGAGCGCTGTGCGCTCCACGTTACCGAAATAGTCGTCCGCCTCGATATCAAGTGCCGAGTAGTCTCGCCAGACATCCGGGTAACCGATCTTGGGCGTAAACTTGGACAGCTTGTCGAGCGCCTGCGCCCTGGTTTCATCGCCCATCCACTCAAGCTCAGTGATGCTCTTCTCATAGGCCTTGACCAGGTTGCCTACCAGCTCAAGCATGCGATCTTTCGCCTCGGGCGGGAAATGCCGGGCGACGTATACTTTGCCGACGACCTCGCCCAATGAGCCGTTTACGGCCGCCGTTGCGCGTCGCCACATCGGCTCCTGTTCCTCGGTACCGGAAATCGTCGTTCCGTAGAACGCGAAATTCTGTGCATCCAGATCGGCGCTCAATCGCGACGCCGTGTTATTGAGTGCGACCCACCTGCTGTAGGTTTTCCACGTATCCAGATCGGTGTCCCGAATGATGCCATCGAGTGCTTTCATGTAGTCCGTCGTTACAACGATGAGGCCATCGACGTCGCTTATCCTGGTTTCTGCAAGATAGAGGTCCCAGTTGAAGTTCGGCATGACCCCGGACAGATCCTCGAGCGGAACCTTGTTGTAGTTGTCCGCCCATTTTCGGGTGTCTTCCTTGAGCATTTGCTCGCCGGCGAGGCGCGTTTCGAGCGCCATGATCGTCTGCGCTGCCCGACCGCCATCGTGCCAGCCGGCGAGATCGAACATCTTTTCGATGTGCGCGACATACTCGCTGCGAATTTCGCCGGACTTTTCGTCATCGTTGAAATAGAACTCGCGATCCGGGAGGCCCAGGCCGCTCTGATAGGCGTACATGCCGTAGTGGGTGGGTATTTTCAGGTCCGCAAATTGCGACACGGCAAATGGCGCATCCAGGTTACGTCGGACCGCCCCTCCGAAATAGACCGCGAGATCGTCGTAGCTCGCGATCGCGTCTATTCGATCGAGCTCCGGCTGAAGCGGTGACAGGTCTTTTGCGTTACGCGTGTCCATGTCCAAATATGATTTGTAGAGATCGCCAACTTT
>CAYLTW010000166.1:0-1712 GCA_964386735.1 uncultured Woeseiaceae bacterium | reverse complement strand
CTTTTGCGTTACGCGTGTCCATGTCCAAATATGATTTGTAGAGATCGCCAACTTTTTGTTCGTCGCTGCCTTTCGCAAAATCGCCTGTTGCCGATTCCTCGATAATGGCTTTGACATGTTCCGTCGACTCATCGCGGAGAATGCCAAAACCGCCATAGTTTGATTTGTCAGCGGGTATCTCTGTTGCGTCGATCCAGGCGCCATTCATGAACATGAAGAAGTTGTCGCCCGGCCGGACGCTCTTGTCCATGTGGTCTGTTTCGATACCTGAAATGAGCGTCGTTTGCTCCTCTGCCGCGACTTCCGTGGCCTCTTTTTGGCCACAGGCGGCCAGCGCCATTAGCGCCACGGCGCCGATTACTCGATATTTCACTTGTTTCCCCTGTTTTGAATTGCTTTGAATAGACCGCCTGCAGTGCCTTCGGGTTCCCCGATTTATTCCTCTTCAGGCAGGAACACCTCATCGCCCGGCGCGTCACCGAGATCCTTTAGTTCTTCGCGCTGCTCCTCGGTTATTTCATACATCGTATCAATACGGCAACCGCGAAGCGTGTCGTAGCGCGCCCGCAGGATATTTTGATTGTCCCTGACGTCCACCATCTCGGGTGTAAACCGGTTTTCTCGCAGCTCCCAGCAAGCGCGATTAAATTCCACGAGGTAGTCGCCGCGGCGGGTCGGCATGAGTACGAAGCGATCGTTAAGGTACGTATAGCTCAGCTGACGCGACATGCGAATCTCGGAGACCTCTTTCAGATCCGCGGCAGCAATGAAGTCCCGAACCGCCTCTACTTCCTGCGGTCTCTGCGACGTTGACGAGCAGCCGGCGATTACCATGAGGGCCGGCAAAATGAATTTCTTGTTCATGTCATGGTTCCTGGCTGTTTGTTTCAACGGCATCGACTTCCGGTAGTTTGTAAAAGCTCTTTATACGACAGCCGCGAAGGGTGTCCACCAGGGCCGTGAGAACATTTCTTTTCCCTCGAACGTCGGCCATGTCTGAAAAGAACAGGTTTGAGTTAAGGTCTCTGCATTCCCAGGCGAGCTCGATCAGGTGCGGTCCGTTGCGCGTCTCCATGATTGCGAAATAATCGTTGATGTAGGTCCAGCGAAGTGGCTCTTTAAAGCGCACCGAGACCACGCGCTTCGGCTGAACATTGGCGATGTATTCGTGCAATTCCTCGGCGGACGCCCGCCCAGGGCCACCTGGTGGCAGCTGATCCTCGTCGCTCTTCCCGCTGATCGATGCGCAGGCCGTCAACAACAACACCGCTAACAAACTAACTGCCGCCCTCATGTCATTAGCCCCCGCGCACTTGCTTTGCTTTTTCGACCACGCCGCCCTCGCTTGGTTCGCTCCGTGGCGCCCGCTGCTCGACATACAATCGCTCGACCCATGCGACGACCCGCGGGTTATCCTCGCTCCAGCGCGCAATATCCGCTTGCATTCTTTCCGGCATACGCTCACGAGCAACCCTGACAAAGTCTGCTTTTCCGCCACCGTATGACTCGGGCTGCAGCCACAACCCGGTTAGTGCGGCAAAGGTGAAATCCGTATAGTTTGGCTCCGATCCGCCCAGCAGGGACACCCGACCATCGGCGAGAGCCGTCTCCATCTCTGCGAGCATTTCCTCAATGCGATGACAGGCCTTCTCGTAGTTGCGCGGCGTTACGCGGAAAGACCGGCGGACAAGAAACGCCAGCAAAGGAAACAG
>CAYLTW010000165.1:0-5248 GCA_964386735.1 uncultured Woeseiaceae bacterium | reverse complement strand
ACATGGTAACGAGTTGTTGAATCGCCGTGGCGCGCCACTCGCCGGTGAGTTCCGCACAGACGCTGATAGCGGCCAGCCGTACAGTGGTATTTTTGTCCCGTAGACGAACCAGCAGGGCCTCGGGTTGCAGCCGTCCCGACAGGCGAACCGCCTCCGTGCGTACCCTCGGGTCGGTATCGACTAACAATCCCGGCAATGCCGGGTCGCGGGGATCACGTCGAGCCACGGCGGTGAGCGCCGCCCGTCGAACCTCGGCGTTTACGTCCCGCAACAGAACTTTGAGCATCGCCGGGGCATCGTCATGCTCCATGCCGGCGAGCGCATTCGCTGCCTGGCGCCGCAATCTTGGTAACTGATGATTAATGCAGTTTTGCAACGATTGGATCCCCGCGTCACCCATGCCTGCAAATGCCCGGGTCGCCACGGCGCCAAAACTGTCGGCGCCTTCCTCGTCCAGCAAACTGAGAATGGCCGTTGCGGCCTTCTCATCGCCAAACCGGCCGAGCACACGGGCCGCCTTGGCCTGCAAATCCAAACGGTCGTGCAGCATATCGGCCGCTGTATCGCTCCAGGGGACATCCAGATCCTGTCCACCGACGAGTTCACGCAGTGCGGGTATGGCGCCCCTTGCGTCGAGCGTGTCCAGAGCCTCGATGGCCAGCACCTTGACATCGGCGCACGGATCCTGGGTGAGGCTTTCGATCAGATGCGGTACCGCTTCCACAGCGCCCAGGCGGCCCAGGGCCACGACGGCCTCCATGCGCACGTCCTCGTCGGGGTCGTGCAGGCAATTGAGCAGGTCGGCGGTATCTTCACCCGGGGCAATCGCGCCCAGCGCACGCGCGGCGTAGAACCGGTGCACTTCGTTGCCGTCGCGCAGAACCTGCTGCAAGGTCTTGCACGCCACGCTCCGCGCACTGACCCTTCGCGACGGGGAGTCGTCGGCAACGCCAGCAGTCGGACTCACCGCTTCAGGCGATATCGCGGCGGGCGAATGACATGGAGATAAAGGTGTCTTTGTAGGGGGACACACCAATTTTCTTGACCCGCCCGACGCCCATCTTGTAGTTGTAGTTGCCGCTGATCCAGTCCACCACCCGGCCTGCCAGGGCGTTGCCCGGGCTTTGCGTGTGCAGGAAATCCGTATACAGCACACCTTTTTTGATGGCCGGCGTGACCATGGCCACCGCTGTGATCGCCGCGCTGGTGAGTTCGATATGGCCGTTCTTCATCAGATTCGCAAATTGAAAGTCATCCCCTTCCACACCGAGGATGGTGTCCTTCTGATTCGGCACGCGATCAGAGTACATCATCACGTAATCGCCGCTCTCGATGCCCCGTGCCTGGGCGTCCTCCGGGTGAATCTCCACCCAGTTTTCAGGCCAGCGCTGGACGATATAGGGCCGCCGCCGGTCATCAAATCCGGATTGCCAGCGCTCGTTGATGCGGCCGGTAGTGCACCACAGTTCATCGCCCCTGGGCCGCAGCCATTCCCAGTAGTCCGAGAAGATATGCCAGGGTGATTTCTGGATATTGAGCTTGCCGGTCTGCGAGTTGAAACGGGTGAGTACTTTGGTGAAGGTGTTAAAGCCCTGCGGCCCGGTTTCCGGCAGCTCGCGCGTGGTATCGTGCAAACGCAGGGTCTCGACGAGCTTGCCCTGGTCATCCATCAGCACCGGGCCCTGGATACCGTCGGTGCCGAACTCGTTGAGTTTCTGGTGCAGGGTTTTGCCCTCGCGCCGCGCCGCCACCAGCACCATATAAAAGTCCTTGCGGCTGCCGCGGCTGAAGCGCGCGCCTTCCTCGATGACCTCGTTGGAATTCTTCCAGTCGAAGCCGTCGAAGCCCATGCGTTTCGAAAGCTGGGCGATAATCCACCAGTCCGGTTTTGCGTCTCCGGGCGCATCGTAGAACTTGTTGAAGACCCGCACCCGGCGTTGCCCATTGGCCCGCGAGAAGGTCTCCTCGCCCCAGGTCGCGGCCGGGAATATGATATCGGCATAACGGGCGCCGATCGGGTCTATCAGGTAAATATCCTGATTAAAGATCACCGTCCCGCCGGAATCCGCGCGCGCTTTGAGGGTGTCGATAATGGCCCCCTTGTCCAGGCTGCGGATCTGGTGCGGATTCTGCGTGACCAGTTCCTCGAAACGTGCCGCCAGGCTCTGGGATCCGGCCATCGCCTGGATCCAGGTGGTGCCGATGACATGCGCCAGCCGCGTGTGTCCGGACATGAAATAGCGGTCGCAATCGATGGCGCGCCGGCGCCGGCCGGGGACCTTCTCGGGGGACTTGTTGCGCGGGTATTTGCCGCCGCTTAAGCCGCCACGTTGATGGCCACCGGCGCGTGCGAGCATCTGCCCCGGCCGGCCACCGCAACCGCAGATGATCCCGAGCGCCGCAATCGACTGGGTATTGCCGGTATTGTTCGACCAGTAAAAGCCCTTTTCGATCATGATCGAGGTTTTGGGACGTTTACCGCCGCTGCGTGGTTTCGCCATCCATTCGGCGGCGGTGCGGATTTTCTCCGGATCCACCTGGGCCGTCGCCGCGGCATTGGCGAGTTCAAACTCCGGCTGCGCGAGCAGCCACTTTTTCCAATCCTCGAATCCCGAGGTCTGAAACAGGCCCCAGGTGGTTCGCCACTGCCAGGGGGTGTTGCGTGTTCCCTGGCCGAAACCCGAGTCCGATTCCCATTTGTTGTTGACCCACTTCTCGATCCACTCGGCGTCCTGCCAGCCGTTCTCGACGATGATGCGGGCGATGGCGTTGAGCACCAGCAGATCGGTACCGGGTTGGATGTCGAGCCACATGCCGCCGTTCTTCACTGCATAGGCAACCCCGGTGGAATTGCGGGGGATCATGAATATGGCTTTCTGGCCCTTGGCGATGGCCGGCATGATCCACTGTGTGAACAGAATGGTCTTGGTCTCGTAGGGATCAGTACCGCAAATGAGTAATGTCTCCGCGTCCCGCCAGTCCTCGTAGGAAGCTGAAAACGGGTCGAAACCCGCGTCGCGAAGCCCGGGGACACTGGAAACGTCGGACGGTGTGTCGTGAAAAGTGAAATTCGCGGTATTGATATGCTTGAGCGCATATTTAGTGATCGCGTAGGTATTCTCCATGTACTGATAGGAGAAGGTTTTCACGCCGTAGGCATTGGCGCCGTGACGTTCGATGACATGTTTGCCGACCTCCGCCGCAACATCCAGGGCCAGCGACCAGGGCACCGCCATCAGCGAGCCATAGATACGCATCAGCGGCTGAGTGAGACGGTCGCGTGTCGGTGACTGGGGGTTGTAGCACTTCTTGGCGATGGCGCCGCCGCGTATGGACGAGTCACCCGCGAGGTTGACCTTGGTCGCCGATTTGTCGGGGATAATCACCACATTGTGTGGCCTGCCGTCGTGCAGCACGATGTTGTGCTGGTTCGGCGCCACCCAGGGTCCCAGTATCGGCACCGGAAAGTCCACGCCGAAGGCATTCTCACTCGCCTTCGGTCCACCATCACTGCCGGCCAGCACCGGCCAGCGATACACCTTGTAGCCGCAACCGACGATGCAGTAATCGCACACCGTGGTGATGACGTCCGCATCCGGCGGCGGCAGGGGTACGGGTAATTCCGGGATGTAATAGGGCGTTGCCATGGGTCGCCCTCCTCAGGCTTGTAGATTTTCGTGGCGACCGTAAATGAGGCCGAAAATTCCGACCGCGTAAATGTCGTCGCCATCCAGTTCCAGCAGTGTCTGCGGCAGACTCTGATAGGGATTGCCCGCAATCACGATGCCGTGCCGTGTCAGGTCATAGGTCGAGAGGTGCAGTGGACACGGGCCGAGTGCTTTGTCCGCGGCCTTGTAGGTGTTCTGCAGCGGCCCGCCCTGGTGGGTACAGATATAGCTGAATGCCACGACATCTTTTTGCGGCCCGATGCCGCCACCCGCCTCGCGCCCCAGCTTGACCAGCATGGCCTCGGAGTACTGTTTTTCGTCCGGATAGGTGAAATCGAGCGGTACATCCACTTTGAGTTCACTCAGACGGCCGATAAGCTTGCGCGGATACAGAGCAACCGCGGCGGGGATCTCCTGGGCACCCGCCGGGCCGGGCATACTGACCATCACCGTGAAGCTGGCGGTGGCGGCGGCCGAAGTGAGCAAAAAGGCCCGCCGCGATACCAGACACCCCGCACTCCGATCACTCTCCGCGGTACTGGACGGGGCTCCCGCGGCAGCAGTCCCCTGAGCCGTGCTGACCTTGATACCGGGAAATGATTTAGATCGATTCATGTGCATAGACCTCAGGTTCGCTCACTCGGGTGCGGAATCCAGCGCCGCGGACGGCGGCAATTGCGGAATCTCCATCAGGATTTGATCCCCGCTCATCGATTCGATGAACGCCACCAGGTCATTCACCTCGCTATCACTGAGCCCGAGTGGTTTGATCAGCGAGGTCTTGCTGTCAGCGAATTCGTTCTTACCGCCGCCCTGATTGTAGAACGCCACCACATCCTTGAGTGTGGCCAGCTGACCATTGTGCATGTAGGGCGCGGTGTACTTGGTGTAACGCAGGGACGGGGTGCGGAATTTGCCGAGATCCCGGGTCTGCTTGGTGCGAAAATACAACCCGGGGTCGTCCTTGAATTTGCGGTAACGCTTTTCCGCGATGCCCTTGGCATAAAGCTCGTAGCGGAAGGTGATCTGGGCCAGGCCGCTGGTTTCCCATTCTTTGGCGGGCGGCACACCGAGGTTGTAATACTTCTCGTCGCTGAGCAAAGCGCCGTTGTGACAGGCCGCACAGGCGGCCTTGCCGACGAACAGTTCGAAGCCGCGTTTTTGCGCCTCGTCAATGGCTTCGTCGTCACCCTTCAACCAGCGGTCGTAGGGTGTGTCGGTCTGCACCAGGGTCCGCTCGAATGCCGCAATGGCCCACCAGGCGTTGCGTATCCGGGGCCATTCGTCACCGAACACCTCGTTGAAGCGTTTGCGGTACTCGGGGATAAAGGCCAGCCGCGCTTCCATCATGTCACTCTCGCCGTTGCCCGCCACCGCGCCGGCCGCGGCGCCACCGGCCTGCGCCTCCAGCGACACCGAGGCGCCGGCCCAGAAAAGCTTGCCGAAATAAGCACTGTTGACGATAGTCTGGCTGTTACGCCAGTGGATTGTGCCCGGGTAACCTATCGACAGGGGACTCGGAAAGCCCCAGCCGGCCGTGGGCAGATGACAGGTCGCACACGAGGTGCTGCCGTTGCCGC